>JBBITK010000005.1:0-44865 GCA_037440805.1 Arcobacter sp.
TATGAATTTGTGGAAATAATGGATTATAAAATGGCTCATATTTACAGTGGAATTATGGTTTTGATGAGTTTTTTAACACTTTTGGGAGTTTATATTTTTAATCAAAAGCAAAAAAAAATAATGATATAACAAATTAAAAAAAGGTTTTTTATGGAACTGGTTTATTTGTGGGTTGAGAATTATAAGAATATTAAGAATCAGGGGTTTAATTTTAGCCCAAGGTTTAGGTGTGAGTATGATGAAAAAACTAATGAATTAACTATTGATGAAAATAAAGATTATGTGAGCATTTTCCCTGATAATATAAATATTACAGCTGTTGTTGGCGAGAATGGGAGTGGGAAGAGTTCTTTAGTTTTTGATTTCATAATGAATAAAAAAGGTTTCTTTATAATAAAAGAAGATAATGAATTAATAGTTTATTCAAAAAATATAAATGTTAAAACTAATATTACATTAAATAAATATAAAAGTAATTTTCTTGATAATGTTCTATTTTATTCAATGGATAAATTGGAATTAGCAAAATCAAGAAGTTATTTGAATGTAATAGATTTACAAGAAACAAATAAACTTATTACAGAAAACTATTTAAAATTGCAGGAACACTATTTTGAACTTTTTGATTTTAAACCATATTTCATAAAATATAATTTTTTAGATTTATGGATTAACTCAAATTATGAAATTGAAGAAAGTGATATAAAAAATATCAAATCTACATTAAATATGGATTCAAGAGATGATACAACACAAATATACGATGTATTAAGAGCTTTAAAAAAGTTAAAAGATTCATATTTAATTTATTTATTTAACAAATTTGAAACAATTGATGAAATTTTTCAACATATTAATTTAATTGATAAATTACACCCTAAAGATTTTTATTTAACGATTAATTATGAAGAAATACAAAAAATATTAGTAAATTGTTCTGTTGATTTTATAAATGAGAAAACATTTAATTTGTTAAAGCAAAATGAAGGAAAAATTTTAAAAATAGAAGATTTACCGAAATTATTTGGAAAAAAATATTTAGAATTATTCTTCCATAAGATGATTGATGAATTAGAATTTGATTTTCAAGCGGAGAATGATTCTTCTTATGGTTCATTAAGTCATGGTGAGAAAACAATTTATAGTTTTTATGTGAATTTAATCAACTACAATAAAAAAGAATTTATTTTCATATTAGATGAGCCTGACAATACACTACATCCAAATTGGCAAAAGAATTTTATAAATAAGATGATTAAAATTGTTGAAAAATTAGAAAAAAAAGTTCATTTTATTATAACTTCCCATTCTCCATTCATCCTTTCAGACCTTCCAAAAGAAAATATGATATTCCTAGAAAAAGGAAAACAAGTTTATCCTTTTGATGATGGAAAACAAACTTTTGGAGCAAATATCCACACCTTACTTTCCCATGGTTTTTTTATGAAAGATGGACTTATGGGTGAGTTTGCAAAAAGCAAAATTGATGATGTGATAAATTATCTAAACAATAAAAAATCAGAAATAAAAAGTGACAATGATGCCCAAAATATAATAGATATAATTGGTGAACCTATCATAAAAAGGGAACTTCAACGAATGTTAAAAAACAAAATGGAGTTGTCAAATAAAACAGAAATTGATACAATAAAAAACGAAATAAAACTTTTGACAAAAAGATTAGAAGATTTAGAAAAGGATGATAAATGAATATAAATGATATTTATGAAAAACTAAGAGTTATCAAGCCAATTCTTTCTAATGATGGCATAAATATTGTTGGAGTTTTTGGCTCTTATGCTAGAGGTGATTATACAAATAATAGCGATATAGATATACTTTATGAGATAAAAGATATAAAAGAGTTTATGGAAAAATACAAAGGTTTTAGTGCTTTTTCAAAACTTGCTGACACAAAAGAGTATTTAAAAAAAGAGTTAAAAAAAGAGGTTGATTTTGTGGATAAAGACTCTTTGAATGAAATAGGAAAAGAATTTATTTTAAAAGAAGTAAAATATGTCTAATCTTTCAGTTTATGCAAAAACAAAATTTATCTTAAAAATGATAGATAATATCAAAAAAATTATCCAAAAACACGGTGGAATTATAAAAGCTTTGGAAGATGAACTAGAAGCACAACCTGCTATTTTGATGGCACTTCTTCAAATAGGTGAGAGTCTAAATAAAATAGATAAAGAAACAATCAAAAAATATGATTTAGAACAAGAAGCAAAAGGCTCTTATGATGTTAGAAATTTTATAGCTCATGATTACGAAAGAGTGAGATTAGAAATAGTTGAAGATATTTTGAGAAATAGTTTAGAAGAACTTGAAACAAAGATTTTAAAACTTAGTGCTAATTTTGAGTAATGATTAGAATTCGTCTTAAAAATGAAGAAGAGATTTTAAAAAATCATGTAAAAGAAGTACAACAATATATAAATTTTGAAGCTTTACAATACAGAGAAAAATCTTATATAAAACAAAACATAGAATATATCCTAAAAGCTAAACCTGATGAATTTGAAGATGTTATAGCTAAAATAAAACAAAATCATATCGACAATAATAGATTAAAAAAGGCATTTGTTGGTGGAAAAAATTGGGGTGGAAGTATTGGTTATTCAAAATTTTCATCAAAAGGAACAACAACTTATAATGCTTATGATTTAGCACATAAATTAAAAGTAAATGTTTGTCCTTATTGCAATAGAAATTATACTTTTACAATAAAAGATAAAAATAGTAAATCAACAAGACCTGATTTTGACCATTTTTATGACAAAGGAACACATCCTATTTTAGCCTTGTCTTTTTATAATTTAATTCCATCTTGTATTTTGTGTAATTCAAGACTAAAAAGTACAGCGAAATTTTCAATAAATAGTCATCTTCATCCATACAAAGAGAGTTTTAATGATTATGCAAAATTCAAATTAAAAATTTTAAATAGCAAATTCTTTTATGATGAAAAAGGGTTTGACTTAAATCTTGCAACAACAAATCAAAAAGCAGAAAAAATAAAAGAAGATTTTGCCTTGGAAACTCTATATCAAGAACACAAAGACATCGCCTTAGAACTTATCCAAAAAGCTCAAATCTACAACGAAAGCTATATAGATGAACTTTATCAAAAATATGAAGGAACACTATTTAAAAACCGTGAGGATTTACTTAGACTTATAACTGGTGGATATATAGAAGACAAAGACATAAACAAACGCCCACTATCAAAACTTATCAAAGATATAAGTGAAGAATTAGATTTAATATAGGAGCAAAAAATGAAAGAAAATCTACTTATTATTATCTCAACAAACAATGTTGATTCAATTATGAAATTTCCACTTTTATATGGTGGAGTTTCGATTCCAAGGGGTTATTGGAAGAGGGTGCATATTATGTTTTGGGGAGCTTCTATTGAAGTTGCAAAAAATGATGAAAAAGTGCGACAAAAAGTCCTTGAAATGCAAAAAGATGGAGTTGAATTTAGTTCTTGTATAGTTTGTGCAGAAGAATATAATGCCATTCAAAGCCTTGAAGCAATAAATATCCCTTGCAATCACACAGGTGAGCTTTTAAATGAAGCTCTACAAAATGACAAAATTTGGGCAACTTTGACGGTATAAAATGATAAATATAGATATTCAAAAACCACTTTATGGAAGTAATGGAGAGATGCTTTTAAATTTTAAATTAGAGATAAAAAATGGAGATTTTTTGGCTCTGATTGGAAAAAGTGGAAGTGGGAAAACTACTCTTTTAAGAATCCTTGCTGGACTTGAAGAGGCAAAAGGGAAAATAGAAGTTGATAATATTATTTGGCAAAATGATAAAACTATTCTTCCTCCACAAAAAAGAGAGATAGGATTTGTTTTTCAAGATTATGCCCTTTTTTCAAATATGAGTGTTGAGCAAAATTTACTATATGTAAATAATGATAAAAAATTGGCAAATAAACTCTTGGAAATTACAGAATTAAAAGATTTGAAAAATCGTTTTCCGCACACATTAAGTGGAGGTCAAAAACAAAGGGTTAGTTTATGTAGAGCTATGATGAATAAACCGAAATTGTTGCTTATGGATGAGCCTTTGTCTGCTTTGGATCCAAATATGAGAACCAAACTTCAAAATGAGATTTTAACTCTTCACAAAGAGTTCAAAACAACAACTATTATGGTAAGTCACGACCCAAATGAAATATATAGATTAGCTACAAATGTAGTAGAAATAGAGCAAGGTCAAATAATAAATCAGGGAAAAGCAAAAGATATTTTATTAAAAACAAATGGCTCTTCAAAGTTTAGTTTTCAAGGAGAATTATTAGATATTATAAAAGCTGATGTTATAAATATTGCTATTGTTTCTATTGGACAACAAATTGTTCAAGTAGTTATTACAAATTCTCAAGCAAAAGAGCTTAAAATAGGAGAAAAAATCAATATAAGTACAAAAGCTTTTGCACCAATAATTACATAAGTATTGCAATAAACAAATATCTTGAAAATTTAGCAATTATCACCAAAACTATAAACTTTTTAATATCATATTTTAAAACACCAGCTATAAAAGTAAAAGTATCTCCAACTATTGGCAACCACGAAAAAAGTATTGTAAAAGAGCCATATTTATCAAAATATTTTTTACCCCATAAAATATGCTTCTCTTTTAACATCTTTTTTTCAACCAAATACTCTTCACCTTTTAAGCCTAAAAAATAGTTTAAAATAGAACCTAAACTATTTCCAAATGTGGCAAAAAATAGTAAAAAATAGATATTTAAACCCTGTTTTATATCATAAATCAATAAAGCTTCACTTCCCAATGGAAAAAGTGTTGCTGATATAAAAGCATTAAAAAAAAGTATTAAATATTCCATTTAGCCCTTTCAAAGGAAGATATAAAGATTTATAAGCTAGAATTCCACCTCTACAAGAAAAGCGTTAAGAATATTTTGTATTTTTAACGCTTCTCTTTAGACCCTTACAAGCATTACTAGAGACAACGCCCCAGGATGGGAACATAGCAAGGCACCTTTTTTAATGTTGTGTTTGGGTATCTGGAGAGGAGTGCTAAACTCCTATCAAATCTTCAAAGTTTGTATCCAAAATCATCAATTTATTTTCATTTTTATCATAAACAAATCTTTCATCTTGATTTTTTAAAGCATTAAATATAATATTTTTCACTTGTTGCTGAGATTTTCCATGTTTTTTCATTACTTCAAAAAACTCTTGAGCTGTCAAATATTTGATTTCACTTTTATGTTCTATACTCTCTATGATTTCCGCCTGTTGTGGTTGTTGAATAGAGTACAAATTTTTCATTTCATGGAAAGCTTTTTGTAATAGATTGATTTCTGAACTCATTACATCAATCATTTTTTGTTGAGTTTTTTCTAACCTTGAAATCTCTGATATATATTGTCTTTTCATCCATTTTAAAGATTTTTTTAAAAGAAGTATTTGTTCATCTTTTACATCAATAATTGATTGTAAATTCTGATTTGAAGATTTATTCTCTTCCTTTTGATTTTTAAAAACTAAATTATCAGTTTTTATAACATCTTCGGGAATATAAACAAAAACTTTGCCATTTTGTTTTACTGATTTTAATTGATTTTTTTTGATTCGATAGTGAATACCTTGCAAAGATAGTCCCAAAATCTCCGAAGCTTGTGATGTTGTAACTAACCTTTCCAAAGCTTTTTCCTTACATTTTTGAGCTATCTATTTCAATAACCGTATGAACATTTCCTCTTGGTTTAAAATCCGCCACAACTTTCAGCCATTTTGGTTCAAGTTTTGAATATAAAGTATCAAATATCTCATTTGCAGAATTTTCGTGAGAAATATGTCTAAACATAAAAGAGTTTATATATATTTTTAAAGCTTTTAGTTCTATAACTGTTTTATTTGGGATATATTCCAAGTAAATTGTAGCAAAATCAGGATAACCACTTCTTGGGCATTTTGCCATAAATTCTGGTAACTCTATTTTGATAGTATAATCTTTTTCATGATTATTTGGCCAAAAATTTTCACTATTATTTATATCAAAATCTAAAATTTCTCTTTCACCATATTTAATTTCCATATCTTTTACAACCTTTATAAATATTAATTTTTAGCGATTTTATCAAAAGAAAACTTACAAATGTTACTTATTGAAAAAATTTATCATTTTATGTATAATCGCCTTTTAGAATCAAATTATAAGAGGTAGTTATGAAAAATAAAATTTATGATATAGTAATAATTGGGGGAGGACCAGGAGGAATTGGTTGTGCTATCGAGTCTTCAGCTCACAATATAGGAGAAATCTTACTTATTGAAAAATCTGATAATCACTCAAATACTATAAGAAAATTTTATAAAGATAATAAAAGAGTAGACAAAGATTACAAAGGACAAGTTACAACTTTACAAGGAAATGTAGAGTTTTATGATGGTACAAAAGAGACCACATTAAGCTATTTTGATGATTTATTAGATAGTGAAAAGATTGATTCATTGTTTAATACTGAAGTTGAAAAAGTTATAAAAAATGGTGAATTATTTGATATAGAGACTTCAAAAGGTTTAGTTCAAACAAAAAATGTTGTTATTGCTATTGGAAAAATGGGAAAACCAAATGAACCAAGTTATAAAATACCACCTTCAATAAAAGGGCAAGTAAATTTTAATCTTGATAAATGTTCATCAAATGAAAAAGTTTTAGTTGTTGGTGGAGGAAATAGTGCTGCTGAATATGCTTGTGATTTAGCTGAACAAAGAAATATTGTAACTTTGGTTTATAGAAAAGCAGAATTTTCAAGATTAAATGAAATTAATGAAAAAATGTTAAACCAATATAATGGTCAAGAAAAACTAAGACTTAGAATGAATACAGACATTGAATCTTTAGAAAATGAAGATGGAAAAGTAAAAGTTAATTTTAACGATGGTTTTAGCGTAGTTTATGATAGAGTAATTTATGCTATTGGGGGAACAACACCAGTTGATTTTCTAAAAATGTGTAATGTTAAAATAGATGAAAATTTAAAACCAATATTCAATCAACACCAAGAGACCTCTGTTGAAAATATTTATGTTGCGGGAGATATTGCCTTTATTTCAGGTGGTTCTATTGCAATAGCGCTAAATCACGGTTATCATATTGTAAATAATATACTAAGAAAAAGAGGAAAAATTTTCGCTCACACAGAAAATTTTAATTAAAAAAAAGAGCATAAATTAAAATTTATGCTCCTCCACATGATGACAAGTTACGCAATACAATCCCACTTCATCTTTTTCACAAGTTACACAAGGTCTTGTATCTGTAAAATCTCTTTTTATATTGGATTTTGGATGATTACAAGCAACATAAGAAACATTTTGAACAGGGTCATTTGCTAAGCACTCCAAAATAAAACCATCTAAATTTCGATTTTTTGCTAAATTTCTTCTTACATTCATAGAAGGATGATGTTTTAAGAAATTCATTTCATTGTAATTATCCGTGTTGATGGCAATATGTAGTAATTCTTCAACGCTTTTTAATCTCAAAGGCATAGGATACTCCTTCAAACTTTATATATTTGAAGTATATCATATTTTTATTATTTTGAATTACTTTGTTATTAGGAGTTGTAAAATTTACAACTCTTAAACATCCAAGTGATTTACATCTTTTGCGTGTTCTTCAATATAATTTCTTCTAGGTTCTACTTCATCTCCCATAAATAGGGTAAATGTATCAGAAGCTACTTCTGCATCTTCTATTTTTACTCTTAACAATCTTCTATCTTCAGGAATCATTGTAGTTTCCCATAATTGTTCAGGATTCATCTCTCCAAGACCTTTATATCTTTGGATATAAGCACCTTTTTTAGCTAAATCTTCAATTTCTTGTAAAATATCCAATAGATCTCTACCTTCAAAAACAGCTAAATCTCTATCTTTTAATTTATTATAAATATATGTAGCTTCACTAAAATATGGAGATGCAAATAGTTCATCATTTACTATTAACTCTTCTAATCCTTCATTTGTTTGAACAAATAATTGAATTATATTATCTGTTACAGTTTTTGATAAAATATTGTAATTTTTAGCATCTAAAAACTCTTTAATTTTTTCATATAAAGCATTAAATTCTAAAGATACTAAATCACTATTTTCAATTAAATGTTTTAAAACTTCAACCAAAGAGTATCTTTTCTCTAACTGTCCCAAAATCATTCTATATTTTGCTACAACTTTAAATAAATCTAATAAATCGTTATATCCTAAACCTTCAAAACTAAATGATTCCAAACCATTTTCAATCAAAAATGCAGATAAAGCGTTGTCATCTTTTAGATATATTTCATTTTTACCTTTTTTATATCTATAAAGTGGTGGTTGAGCAATATATAAATAACCTTTTTCAATAACTGGCCTTAAAAATCTAAAGAAAAATGTTAATAATAGTGTTTGAATGTGGCTACCATCAACATCGGCATCGGTCATAATGATGATTTTATGGTATCTAATTTTTTCATCATCAAAATCTTCACCAATTCCACAACCAAGAGCTGTTATGATATTTCTAATTTCATCTGATTTTAAAATTTTATCAAGTCTTGATTTTTCAACATTTAAAATTTTACCTTTTAGTGGTAAAATCGCTTGGAAAACCCTATCTCTTCCTTGTTTAGCTGAACCACCTGCTGAGTCCCCTTCCACCAGATATAATTCTCTAATTGCTGGATCTTTACTTTGACATTCAGCTAATTTTCCTGGAAGTGTTCCAACTGTCATAGCATCTTTTTTTCTAGTTAAATCTCTAGCTTTTTTAGCTGCTTCTCTTCCCCTTGCAGCCATTAAAGCTTTTTCCATAATAGCTTTTGCTTGAGTAGGATTTTCTTCAAAATATTTATCTAAAGCATCACCCGTTAATTTTTGAGTAATTGCTTTTACATAAGAACTTCCAAGTTTTCCTTTTGTTTGTCCTTCAAATTGAGGTTCTGGAACTTTTACAGAGATAACAGCAATCAAACCCTCTCTTACATCATCTCCTGTAATTTTTGTATCTTTTTCCCTTGCTGCTGCATTTTCATTTAAATATTTAACTATACTTCTTGTAAGTCCAGCTTTAAACCCAGCTTCGTGTGTTCCACCATCAATAGTTCTAATATTATTTACAAAAGATAGAGTTTTTTCAACATAAGTATCATTATACATAACAGCAATATCAACTTCAACATCTTCGATTTTGTCATTAAATGCAACAGCATCACAAACTGCTGTTTCTTTATTTAAATCTTGAACAAATTGTTTAATTCCACCTTCAAAATGATAAACTTCTTTTGTTTTTGTAATCTCATTTTCCAAAGTTATAGTAATAAAATTATTTAAATATGCAACTTCTCTAAATCTTTTTGCTAATACTGCAAAATCATAAGTATTTACTTCAAAAATAGAATCATCTGCTAAAAATTCAATAGTTGTTCCTGTTTTTCTAGGACTATCTCCAATTACTTCTAAAGGAGCTTTTGGAATACCACAAGAGAACTCTTGATAATGTATTTTTCCTTCTCTGTAAATTGTCATTTTTAAATCTTTTGATAAGGCATTTACAACAGAAACCCCAACCCCGTGAAGTCCTCCTGAAACTTTATAAGTATCTTTATCAAATTTTCCACCAGCGTGAAGAACAGTTAAAACAACAGTTGCAGCAGAAATACCTTCACCTTCATGAATTGCTGTAGGAATTCCCCTTCCATCATCTTCAACTTTTATCCAATGATTTTTTCCCATAGTAACTTTAATATTTCTACAATAACCAGCCATTGCCTCATCTATAGAGTTATCAACAACTTCATAAACCATATGATGAAGACCATTTATATTTGTATCTCCAATATACATACCTGGTCTTTTTCTAACTGCTTCAAGACCTTTTAAAACTTTAATATTACTAGCGCCGTACTCTTGTTCTTCCATCATGGTATCTATTTCCTTGTTAAATTTATTTTTCTAATATAATAGGCATTACTATTGTGAAGAATTTTTCATCTTCTAAGTAAAATGGTAGATTTGATTCATTAAATCCTATTACTATTTTTTCATTATGTGTCATTGTTAAAAAGTCTAATAAATATTTAGCATTTACAGCTAAATAAAATTGATTTTCTATATTTAAATCAATATCAACTTGTGTTTTTGATTCTGTATCTTCATCTAAAGATTCAAATGTTATGCTATTTGGAGAGAAAGTAATTTTAATATTTGAAAATAGTGAAGTTACAAGTTTTATTGATTCTACTAAAACATTTTTAGGTAATTGTAAATTATGTTTTAATTTTTGAGGAATAATTCTTTCATAATCTGGATATTTTCCATTTATTAATTTTGTAAAGAACATAGTATGTTCATTTGAAATAATTAGATTTGTATTGTCGTGTGATATTTTTGCATTATCTAAAAATAGTTTTTGAATTTCAATAATTGCTTTTTTAGGGATAATAAATGAAGCTTCTTCGTTGTTTATATTTTGTAGGTTAGATACTGCTAATCTTCTAGTATCTGTTGCTACAAAATTTATCTTTGTATTTTTTATATCTATTAATGCACCATTCAATTCAAATTTTGGATTATTGTTATCAATAGCTGGAGTAATTTTTCTAATAGAATTTATAAAATTAATTGTTGAAATAGAGATATCTTTTAAATTGTTAAATTTATTTATAGCTGGATATTCATTTGCGTCATACATAGGAAGTTTAAAAGATGATTTATTTTGTTTTATTACTAAATTGTTAGCAGATATTTCAACAGTTAAATCTTCATTTTTAAGTCTTTTAATAATTCCAAGTAAATTAGAACCATTAACAGTACCTTTTCCTTCTTCACTATCTTTTATATTATCAATTTTTGATTCTATTCCTATTTCATAATCAGTTGCTCTTAGAACAAGAACAGAGTTTGAAATTTCTAAATATATGTGTGAAGTAATAGCACTAGCATCTTTTTTTTCTAAAAAAGGTTGCATAGAAGAAATTACATTTTCAAAAACATTTTTTGTAATTACGAATCTCACTTTTATCTCCTATATTTTTTAATTAATTTAGTGAAAGCAGTAGTTTATGTGAAAAGATGAAAATATCTTTTGAGAGTTGAAAAATAGGGAGTTTTTGGCGTGATTAAAAACTCTTTTATATTCACATCTTTTCACACAAATTGGTAAAACTTTTTTGTTTTACTGCTTTTACCACTCCTTATTTATGATTTTATTTTTTAGATTTTCAATAATTAATCTAAAATTTTCATCTTTTTCTATCAACTCATTTGCTTTTTTGATATTGTGGGAAATTGCACTGTGGTCTTTCATTCCCAAAAATTTTGCGATATCAGGCATAGAGTTGTGTGTTAATTCCCTTGCAAGATAGATAACTATTCTTCTTGCATTTGCCACAGTTGCTGTTCTTTTTTTTGATTTAATATCACTTGGTTTGATATTTAACTGATTTGCAACGATATTTATAACATCAGGTAATTTGATATTTTCTTTTGTCTCTTTGATTTGGTCTTTTAATAAACCTTGTACCATTTGAAGGGTAATTTCTTGATTTAATAGTGAAGCACTTGCATTGATTCTTATTAAAACACCCTCTATTTCTCTAATTGAACTATCTAAATTTGTAGCAATATAATTTATAATTTCCCTTGATAATGAAATACCGTTTAAATCAGATTTTTTTTCAATAATCGCTATTTTAGTCTCTAATCCTGGAACTTGAATATCAGCTGTTAAACCCCATTCAAATCTTGATTTTAATCTATCAACCAAAGATGCAATTTGAGATGGCATTCTATCTGAAGTCATAACAATCTGTTTTTTAGCATTATGAAGTTCATTAAAAGTATGGAAAAATTCTTCCTGAGTTTGCTCTTTTCCACTTAAAAATTGGACATCATCTATTAGAAGAACATCGCATTTTCGATATTTATTTCTAAAATGTTCCATATTTTTGTTTTTTATTGAAAAGGTAAAATCATTCATAAATTGCTCAATAGTTACATAAATAACAGTACTACCCTTTTCTATTGCTTGATTTCCAACAGCTTGTAAAAGGTGAGTTTTCCCTAAACCTGTTCCCCCGTAGATAAAAAGTGGGTTATATAAAATACCAGGTTTGTTTGATACTGCTAAAGAGGCATTATAAGCCATTTGATTTGATGGACCAACCACAAAAGAATCAAAGGTATAAGATGGATTTAATATTGTACTTTCTGCTGTTTCATTTTCAATTTGTTCTTTGATAATCTCTTTTTTTGATTTTTTTTCACCAGCAAGTTTTATTTCAATAGAGGGTTTTGAACCGTCATATATTTCAAAGCAGTGTTGAATAAGATTTGTAAATTTACTCTTTATCCAAGAGGCAATATATTTATTATTTACTTCAAAAATAGCTATTTTTTCATCTGAAGATACTTTTTTGTATATAAGCTGTTTTAAGTATCTTTCATAATCAGTAGGGTTAGCTTCTTTTTGGATAATAGTTAGGAAATCTTTGCTTGTCATTTACTCTTTTAACTCTTTATTATAATTACCATTTATTATATCTAAAGTTTTATAAAATCATTTCACATATAAAAATAAGGATAATTTATATGAATAAAAAAAGTTGTACACATAGTGAATAAGATGTGAATAGTTTTTATACATTAAGTGAAAATTTATCGAAAAAATACCATTATACGGGCATTACAAAGATGTGAAAAAATATACAGTAAAAAGAGTGAAAAGTTGAAAATATTAGGAATTGACCCAGGGACTAGAAATTGTGGATATGCAATAATTGAAAAAAATGGAAGAGATTTAAAACTTATTGAAGCGGGTCTTGTGAAAATAAAAACTAAAATTTTGCAAGAGCAAATTGTAGAGATGATGGAAGGTTTTGATTTGATATTTAAAACTCATAAAATAAGTGAAGTAGCCATAGAAGATATGTTTTATGCTTTTAATCCAAAAACAGTTATTAAACTTGCACAATTTAGAGGTGCAATATCTTTGAAAATTTTGCAAGAGTTTGGAAATTTTTCTGAATATACACCTTTGCAGGTAAAACAAGCAGTTACAGGAAATGGGAAAGCTCAAAAAGAGCAGGTGGCTTTTATGGTAAAAAGACTTTTAGGAATTAAAAAAGAGATAAAACCTTTGGATATAACAGATGCCATAGCTGTTGCACTGACACACGCTCAAAGATTGTAAACTACTTTTAGATATAATTTCCACCTTAAAAATTATAGGATAGATTATGAAAAAAATTGGAATATTAGCCTCTTACAATGGAAGTGGATTTGAAACAATTCAAAAGGCAATAATGGCTGGAAAATTGGATGCAAAAGTTGTAGTAGTGATAACAAATAATACAAATGCAGGTGTTTTACAAAAGGCTGAGTCTTATGATATTCCATATTTTATAATCAATGACAAAAGATACCCAGAACAAAATATAGACGATAAAATCGCAAGACTTTTGGTAGAGTTTGGTTGTGATTATATATTTTTGTCAGGTTTTATGAAAAAAATAGAATCAAGCCTTTTGAGTGCATATCCTAATAAAATAATAAATACTCATCCAGCACTTTTACCTTCTATTTATGGTGGAAAAGGGATGTATGGAAGATTTGTCCATGAAGCTATTATTAGAAATGGTGAAAAAAAATCAGGTGTTACAATACATTATGTAAATGAAGTTTATGATGAGGGTGAAATAATCCTAAAAAAAGAGCTGAATTTAGAAGAGGGTGAAACTGTTGATAGTTTGGAAGCTAAAATAAAAGAGTTGGAAGCAGAGGCTATTGTGGAAGCTTTTGAAAAATTACTAGCTTAAAAGCTAGTAATTTTATTTGAAGTTATTTTGTAAATCTTCTATTGTTTTTACATATTTTACTTCAGTAATTTTTCCATTATCCAATTTTATTATTGAAATCATATCTTCTTGAACTGGAAACAATGTTTTATTAGCTTCATCAATTAAAAGTACAGGGAATGGATACTCTTTCATTTTTGGCATAGCAAATAATGAAGTAATGATTGATGGCATACCTGTAATATCCGCAACATAAACTGTTTTTGTTGTATCTAAAAAGCTTTTATCTTTTGTTAATAAAAACTCTTTTATTGTTGTTCCTTCATCTTTTGAAGCTGAAAATAAAATAGTTTTTATTGTCCCATCAACTGTATGGCTTTTTTCAAATTGGTCTTTGATTGTAAGTGTTGGTAAAGAGTTACCCACCATAAGTGGACTTGCAAATACACTTAAACCTAATAAAACTGAAAATAGAAATTTTTTTATCATTTTTTCTCCTAAATTAAAAATTTAGGAGATTTTAGCAATAAAAAGTAAATGAAAGATTAAATAGGATATTTATACTCTTATTTTTAACTATTTTGACAAAGTTGGTAAATGCCAGTTTCTATAATATGCCAAAAGTCTCAAAGCCACACCAAATACAAAAACCACCAACATACTAGCTAAGCTTATCATTTTTAACTCTTCTAAAATAAACATAACAGAAGCGATAATAAGAGCAACGGTGGCATAAAACTCTGAAACAAGAATTGAAGGAACTCTATTTATAAGAATATCTCTAATTGTTCCTCCACCAACTGCTGTTAAAAAAGCTAAAATTAAAGCACCCAAAAAGTTCAATTCATTTTGAATAGCAACAATAGAACCTGTTATGGAAAAAGAGACCAAACCAATAGCATCGGAGATAATAAATGCGGTTTTACCCTCTAAATCATCTATTTTGTGGAGTTTAAAAAGTAGAGCGGCTATAACTGTGCAAACTACCAAAATTACAGGAAGATTTGTAGTAAAAACATAAGGTGTTCTATCTGCAAGGGCATCTCTTATCATTCCTCCACCAAGTGCAGTTAAAAAAGATGATATAAAAACTCCCAAAATATCAAGTTTATGATGAACAGCCATCAAAAAACCACTTAGGGCAAAACAGATTATTCCTATAATATCAGCTATTTCCAATGCACTCATTTTTATTATTACTCCACCTTCAAAATTTAAAAAATAGATAAGCCAGTTTTTGTTGTAAATATCTCCAAAGCTTTTGTTCCAATCAAAGAGTTACCTTGGGTGTTTAGTTTGGGAGAATAGACACAAATTGCCATTTTATTTGGAACAATGGCTACTATTCCTCCACCAACACCACTTTTACCAGGTAATCCTACTTTATATGCAAAATCTCCACTTGCGTCATAATGACCGCAAGTAAGCATTAAAGAGTTGATTCTTTTTGCTTGAGATGTTGTGATGATTACTTCATCATTTAGTGGATTTACACCATGATTTGCTAAAAACAGCATAGATTTTGCAAGTTGTGAAGTATTCATCATAAGTGAACACTGTTTAAAATAGGTTTGTATAACATCATCAATATTATTGTGAATATTGTTGTAGCTTTTTATCATATTTATAAGAGCAAGATTTTTGAAACCATGTGCTAATTCTGAATTAAAAATCTCTTCATTTATCTCTATGGAGTTATCTGTGGATACTTTTTTGATAAATTCAAGAATTTTATCAAATGATTTTTCTTTATATAAAGATACTAAAGTATCAGCAATTACAATAGCTCCAGCATTTATAAATGGATTTCTAGGTATTCCGTTTTCATATTCAAGTTGTACCAGTGAATTAAAAGGATTTCCCGATGGTTCGTGATTTACTCTTTTATAAAGCTCTTTTCCATAGTGATTTAAAGCTAGAGTAAAAGTGAAAACTTTGGAGATACTTTGTATCGAGAATTTGAGATTTGTATCTCCCACATGATATGAAGTTCCATCAAAAAGTTCGATGGACATAGCAAATTTTTTATCATCAACATTTGCTAATGCAGGGATATAGTTTGCCACTTTTCCTTGGGTGAAAAATGGTTCTATCTCCCTTTCTATATCATTTAAAACAGCTTGATAATTCATCTATGAAATAAGTTCTTTCATAGCCTCTGCTGTCATTCTTATTTCCCATTGGGCGTGAGAATCAAGTCTTAATTTAAAATAGTTTTCAAGTTGAGTAGGCATAAATGCTCCCCAAATTTGACTATATCCAGCTTGTGGGATTATTCTTCTTGCGTCTTGTGGTTTAACTCCAGCTTCTAAAGCCTTGTAGTAGTGTTCAATACAAATATCAAGGATTTTTTGAGTATTCCCAGCATCACTCTCTATATCTTTCATATTTTCACTAATATAAAACTCAAAAGGCACTTTTTTACCACTTACATATCTTCTGCTAAGTTCTTGCCAACTTACTCTGTGTCTTACCATTTGGCTTCTTGTTGGTAAATCTACTTTGTAGTTAAACACTTTGAAGTGTTTTGCAATAATTTCGCACTCTTCAAGTGAGTTGTAAATAGTTCTAATATCGAAGCTATAAAGTTCAGGGTGATTTTCAAAATCATAAACCAAAGCTCTATAATTTGTAAGTAAATATCTATTTTCTACAACTTCCCCAAACTTTTTTGCGTTTGAAAACTCAGGAGCTAAAATCTCTTTGTGTTGAGGATTTGTAAAATTAAGTAACACTGGTACAAACTCAAAACTAGAACTTGGAAGTCCTTTGCTCTCTGCCATAAGTCTATTGTATAAACTCTCACTTCCTAAAGCTTTTGGATTTTGGTAGCAAATACTTGCAACTTGTGTTATTGCTAGGATTCTATTCTCTTCGTTTAGATTGGCTTTTGAAAAATCCCAATGTTCAACATTTGCAATTTCATCGCCAAATATATTCTCTTTTTTGTTTTTTAGGATTATCATCTTTTGCCTTCAGCTATAAATATTATAGATTATACAAAAAAGTCTATAAAAGTTTAAACAGAACAAAATAAAAAAAGATTTATAAATATTATTTTTGGTAATATACTAACTATAAATAAATTATTAAAAATAAAGAGTATCGTAAATATGAATATAAAAAAGTTAGTAAAATTTAGTTTCGTGGTAATTAGTTTGGTTATTTTATTGATAGCTTCTATAAATACAATAGTAATATATCAAATAAAAGAGAATAATTCTACAAAACAATCCATTGGTGAACTTGTATCTATGCAAGAAAAAATGAATGAACTTCTCAAAGATATTACGATTTCAAAAACCATAAAAGAGTTGGATTTGAAAAAAGAGGAGTTTATAAAGTTTGAAAAAGAGTTTGAAAGAATTGAAAAATCATTTTCTCAAAAAGAAAAAGATGATTTTGTAGATAATTTTATTTCAGATATTCAACAAGATAATCTAATAAAAACAAATCTAAAACTTCTATTTGAGAGTGAAAAACAAATAGAGATGGTATTTGACAAAGTATATGATTTGCAAGAGTCTAAAATATCTTTGCTAGAGGAGTTTGATAGGGTTTATCCATTGGAGAATGAGATAAGAAAAAGTATAGATTTAAAAATTCAAAAAAACAGAGATTATGAAAATTATAAACTTTTTAGTGAATTAAAATATTATAGTAAAGAGACTTTGTATCAATATAGAGATAAAAAAACCCTTGAAAAATGGCTAGATAGAATCGATGCTTTATATAAAAAAATCGATAATGAAGATTTAGAAAAATATAAAAAAGTAGTTGTTTCCATAGGCGATAGTGTTGTAAAAATCAAAAATATAGAGGATGAAGAGGAAAAATTAAAAAATAGTATAGTTGAAGTTATAAATCAAAATAAAGAGTATAGTCATAAAATAGAGTCAAAAATAGCTTTAGTATCTTCTGAATTTATCAATTTTACATATTTTTCAATTTTATTTTTATTGGGTTTAATATTTTTGTTTATTGTTATTTTAGGTTATAAGGTTTATAAAAATATTGGGCTATCTGTGGATGAAATTCAATCAAAGATTGATGATGGATTACTTCAAATAAAATCATTAAATGAAGAGATTTCAAATACCCAAAAAGAGGTTGTTTTTACTATGGGTTCTATTGGAGAGAGTCGAAGTAAAGAGACAGGAAACCATGTAAAAAGAGTGGCAGAGTATTCAAAACTTTTGGGTTTATATTGTGGGTTATCAAATGAAGAAGCGGAACTTTTAAAACAAGCAAGTCCAATGCACGATATTGGTAAAGTTGCAATTCCCGATGCAATTTTAAACAAACCAGGTCGATTTGATGATGATGAGAGGGAGATTATGAATACCCACGCCCAACTTGGATTTGAGATGCTAAAACACTCAAATAGACCACTTCTAAAAATGGCTTCTATTGTTGCTTTAGAACATCACGAAAAATGGGATGGTAGCGGTTATCCAAGAGGTTTAAGTGGTGAGAATATTCATATTTATGGAAGAATAACTGCTTTGGCTGATGTTTTTGATGCTTTGGGAAGTGATAGATGTTATAAAAAAGCTTGGGATGATGAAAAGATATTTAATCTTTTCAAAGAGGAGAAAGGAAAACATTTTGACCCAAAACTTATTGATATTTTCTTTGAGCATTTGGATGAATTTCTAAAAATTAGAGACTCTTTAAAAGATAAGTTTTAGATAATTGTCAAGTAAATGTCAAGGATTTTGTTTTAAATAATGTTTGAATATTGACACTTTTTATTTAGAATAAAAATAAAAGAGGTGTCTTTATGAAAAAATCATATATCCCTTCCCTTACATTGTCTTTGCTTTTTATAGGTTGTGGTGGAGGTGGTGGAGGAAGTTCTTCAACTGAAACTACAAATACAACCTATTCTGTAACAGGAAGTGTTCCAGGGACAAAAATAGAGGCTTATTGTTCAAATGGCAGTAGTTATTCTACAACTTCTACAAATAACGGTACAAATAACCACCCTTTCAAACTTGATTTACCAAAAAATTACGAATGTAAAATAGTAATGATTACAAATGAAAAGGCTTCAAATAGTGCTGATTATATTATTACTCCTTTAGAGTTTGAAAATAGTTTGGGTACGGGAACATATTTGACAATGGATTCAAATATTGATTTAGGTTATGTTCCTTTGGATACTACAACTTTTGGTGCGGTTCAGAGTCTAAAAATAGTAGTTGATAATAAAGCAAAAGTAAAATCAAAGACCTATGATGATTTAGACAAAGACAACAATAAAATCCCTGATATTTATGAAGATGATGATAGTGATGGAAAACTAAATCATTTTGATGAAGATTATAAAAAAGATGATAGTTCTTCAGATGAAAATGAAGATGATGATAACAATAGCAACAATAATTCTTCAAACAATAATACAAATTTACCAACAACTTTTGTTGCAGATGATGGAAGATTATTGGGAAGTCAATGTGCCCAATGTCACGGAACAAATGGAGTTTCATCATCAGGAATTGATTCGTTAAAAGGTGAAGATAATTTGGCACATGAAATTTATGATGATGAGCCAATTATGAATGCTCAGGCAAAAGGTTATACCTCTACAGAAGTTTCCAAAATGGAGACTTGGTTAAATAGTTTATAAGGAGATAAAATGCAAAAAATATTAGAAAGAAGAGATTTTTTAAAATTCTTAGGGTTTAGTGCAGTTTCTTTTGCATTCACTCCAAATTTACTTAAAGCAGTAACAATACCAAATATTGTGGTTGTTGGTGGAGGTTTTGCTGGTTCTACTTGTGCAAAATATCTAAAACTTTGGGGAGGAAGTAGCATAAATGTAACTTTGGTTGAACCAAATACAAATTATATCTCTCCTATTTTAAGTAATTTGGTTTTGAATAATCAAAAAAATTTATCAGATATAACTTTTAACTACTCTTTACATAGTTCAAAATATCAAATAAATGTTCTTCAAAAAAGTGTTTCATCTATAAATAAATTGGATAAAAATATAGTTTTAAATGACAATTCAACACTTAGTTATGATTATTTGGTTTTGGCAACGGGAATTGATTTTACAAAAGTAAATGAGTATGATTTTGCTGAAATTCCTCACGCTTGGGTTGCTGGTGTTCAAACAACTATTTTAAAACAACAAATAGACTCTATGGTAAATGGTGATGAGTTTGTGATGTCTATACCAAAAGCTCCTTTTAGATGTCCTCCTGGACCTTATGAAAGGGCTTGTGTTGTTGCTGATTATCTGAAAAATGTAAAAAAATTTACAAATTCTAAAGTAACTGTTTTGGATGCAAATGCAGATTTTCTTGTGGAAAAAGATACTTTTAGCAGTGCTTTTAATACACATGGTATAACATATATCCCAAATGCCACAATAACGGCTGTAAATAGTGAAACAAAAACAGTAACTTATAATACTTTATTGGACTCAAATATCCAAAAAACTGCAAAGATTTTAAATATTATTCCAAATCAAAAAGCTTCAAAACTTATTTTTGATAGTGGACTAAATAGTGGAAATTGGGCAAGTGTTGATGCTATTAGTTATGAATCAACAATTTCAAATGATATTTTTATTATTGGGGATTCTCAAGGAACAATTCAACCAAAAGCTGGACATATTGCAAATTCTGAAGCAAAAGTTTGTGCGGATGCTATTTTGAGAAAGATAAATAATATGCCTTTATATGCAAATCCAAAAACAAACTCAGCTTGTTATAGTCCAATTTCAACAACACAAGCTTCATGGCTAACAGCTGTTTATGAATATGATTCAACTACAAAAAATATGAAACTTGTAAGTGGAGCTAATTATCCTCTTTCAGGAAGTGCTTCTACTAAAAATTATTCAAAAATGTTTGAATGGACAACTAACCTTTTTGCAGATACTTTTAAATAAAATAGGGATTCTTATCTCTATTTTATAAAAACTTATAAAAATCCACTTTTTTTCCCAACCATATTTCTAAGATTAGAAAAAATAAAAGGAAAATCTTATGAAATCAGTTTTATTATCCCTATCAATGCTACTTATTGGTTGTGGAGGTGGAGGAAGTGGTGGAAACTCAAATTCAGGAACTCCTATTGCTCAAACACCAGTTGAGATATATGATGTAAGTATTGAAAGAGGACCAGTTATTGGTGGTATTGTAGTAGATGCAAATGGAAATCAAGCATATAATTTATCAAATGGTATTTATAGATTTACAACAAAACCAACTTATCCAATTTATGTAAGTGATGGTTATATCGATGTTAATAGAGATTCTATTATAGATATAAATGATACGAAATTAACAACAGCTCTTAGTGTTGTAAATGAGAATAAATCAGTTGCTACTATGGTAACTACTTTAATCACAGATAGTACAGATGTATCAAATATTATAGAAAATAGAGATATAAAAAATTATTTGATGACTACTTTTACTTTGAGCGAAGATGAGTTGTATTTAAAACCCTCAGAATCTTTGAAAATCTCTGCAATTTCGGATGTTTTGTTTAAATATATGATTCAAAATAATTTAACTTCATTATCTTCTATAAATTTAACTATTTTACAAACTTTGCAAACAGATATGGAAAACTTGATATTACAAAATCAAGCTTCAACAAAAACTATCTTAGAAACTGTAACTCAAAATGAAATAGATTTAGTTGATTCTTTAGCGATAACATTAAGTAGCGATGAAGTAACAACAGCGACAGAGCTTATTTCACAAAGAAGTGCAACAACAAATACAGTAACTACACTAACTCAAGAGCAGATAAATGATTTGGTTTTTATGTATCAAGAGGAAAAAGTTGCCAGAGATGTTTATACAAAACTTTATGAACTTTGGGGACAAAATGTGTTTAAAAATATTATAACTTCGGAAGAGAATCATATGAACTCTGTAAAAGGATTGTTATTAACTTATAATATTCCAGTTCCAATAGTTGATACAAATATTGGAGAGTTTCCTTTGAGTGAATTGCAAGAGTTATATGATACTTTACTTGCAAAAGGTAAGTTATCAGCAATAGATGCTTTAGAAGTTGGAGTTATGGTAGAGGAAAAAGATATTGAAGATTTACTTTTAAAAATGCAAAATGTACCTGCCGATGTTGCAAAAGTTTATTCTAGTTTATTAAATGGAAGTTATAATCATCTAAATGCATTTAACAAGAATTTAGGCAATTAAACTTTGGATATAATCTTTCTATGAAAATATTATATTTAGAAGATGATTTAGATTTATCACAAACCATAAAAGAGTTTTTGGAAGAGAAAGATTTTGAAGTAACACTTGCCTATGATGGGCAAGAGGCTTTGGATTTTTCTTTTCAAAGTAGCTTTGATTTGTTTATTTTTGATGTAAGAGTTCCTAAAATAAACGGTTTTGAATTGCTTAAAAACCTAAGAGAAGCAAATATTCAAACACCCACAATTTTTACAACATCACTAAATGAAATAGAGGATTTATCCAAAGGTTATGATTGTGGAGCTGATGATTATTTGAAAAAACCATTTTTACTTGAGGAGCTTTTACTTAGAATAAAAGCTTTGCTAAAAAGGGAATATCAAGCTGTTTCAAATATTATAAAAATAGATGAAGATACATATTTTGATACAAATTTACAAGAGGTAAAAATCAGAAATGAAATTTTTAAACTCAAATACAAAGAGGCAGAACTTCTGAAACTTTTGATTAAAAGTAAAAATTTCTGCGTTACTTTTGAGACGATTTTTCAAACGGTTTGGAGTTTTGAGAATATCCATAGCGATTTGAGTTTAAGAACTTATATAAAAAGTCTTAGAAAAATTTTTGGAAAAGATAGAATAGTAAGTATAAAAAAACAAGGTTATATGTTTGTATAGTTCAGAAAAAAAGACAATTTTTAATGTTTTGGTTTTGTACCTATTTTCAACGATATTTTTGGTATTTGTTTTGGGATTTAGTTACTATTTTCATGAAAAAGAGAAAATCCAAAAAGAGATACAAAATACTCTTTTGGTTTATGCAAAAGATATTCATTTTTTACTTGAGCAATTTCACAATAAGCCTGTTGAAGTTTTGGAATATCCAAAAATAAAAGATATAGATTCTGCAATATTTGATATTGATAAAAATTGCTTATACAAAACTTTTGAAAATGAAAATATCAATTTTGAAAAAAATTTCTATTCTAAAAATGGGAAAAGTTATTTAGTTTATGAAATACATCCCTATTATATGGGAGTAAAATATATAGTTATCTCTCAAAAAACAGATTTTATGTTTGATGATATTAAAGATAAAATTTTCTCTTTGGTTTTGTTTGTTATTTTGATTTTGGTAATAACATCTCTATTTTTGGTAAAACTTATTTTAAAACCATTAAGAAACAATCTTCAACTTTTGGATAATTTTATAAAAGATGCTACCCATGAGTTAAATACACCAATTTCAACAATCTTGACTAATACAGAACTTTTGAGTAAAAAGAGTGTGGATTTGAGTATATTAAACTATGTAACAAGGATAAAAACAGCTTCTATTACTATTTCAAATCTTTATGAAGATTTGGTTTTTATAACTTTGAATCATAAAAATTTTGAAGTGGTTGAAAAAATAGATTTAAATGAACTTTTTAAACAAAGAATTGATTATTTTGATACATTTTTTAAAACAAGGGATTTAAAAATTGTTTTAAATGAAGAAAAATCTTCTATAAATATGGATAGAAAAAAGGCTATTAGATTGATAGATAATCTTCTATCAAATGCAATAAAATATTCAAATAGAAAAACAAATATAGAGTTAAATATTACTTCAAACTCTTTTTCAATTACAAATGAAGGAAGAGGAATGACAAAAGATGAAATATCTAGGGTTTTTGATAGATATTCACGGTTTGATAAAACTCAAGGGGGCTTTGGATTGGGCTTTAATATAATTTACAACATAGCCAAAGAGTATAAATTAAAGATAGATATAACTTCAAAAATAGATGAGAAAACATGCGTAAAAATATCTTGGTAATAGTTTTTTGTTCACTATTGGGTGCAAATGAGTTTGAAACAAATTGTATTAATTGCCATCAAAATCAAACCCAACTAAAAATGATAATGGGTAAATATACCCTAAAATTTAGTAGTCAAAAAAGAGTTGAAACTGCTATGTTTGAGTTCTTAAAAAACCCCTCAAAGGAAAAATCTGCTATGCCTTTTGGATTCATTTCAAGATTTGGAGTTAAAGATAAATCTACATTAGAAGATGAGGTTTTAAAAAAATCTATACATCAATATTATGAAAAATATAATCTAACCCAGTATATAAAATAGAGTCTATTTCATCTCTATTTTAAAAACCACAAATCCATCAATATATTCATAAGTTAAATTAAAATTGTGTTTATCAATGATTTTTTTTACAATACTAAGACCAAGACCAAAGCCATTTCTGTGGCTTAACTCTTGGGTAAATGGCTTGAGATAATACTCCAAATCCTTTGATAACTCTTTTGCTTTATTGGATATTTTGATTTCATTTTTATCTATATCAATCAAAATTGGTAACTCTTGGGTATATTTTAGGGCATTATCAACAAGATTTTTAACAGCAATAGATAGATAATACAAATCGGCTTTCATCTTGAAATTTTCATTTATATTTATTTCAACTTTTGATTCATCTTCTAAATATAATTTACTCAACGACTCTAAAATAAGAGTTTCAGCACTAAAAGTTGTAATATTTAGTTTGGTTAAGTCTAGTTTTTCAAGCTCTATTAACTCATTTGTCAAAGTCTCCAAATCAGAAAAAATCTTTTTTAAAAGCTCTTTTTGTGAAAAATCATCGATTTTTTCTATGGCAAATTTACCCTTTGCGATAGGAGTTCTTAACTCATGTCCAATATCCCTTAAAAGCTCCTCTTTTGTTTTGATAAACTTCTCTAAAGTTGAAGCCATTTGATTGAAAGAGTTTGCCAAAACTCCTATTTCATCGTTTGATTTAATATCTATCCTTGTGGATAAATCGCCATTTGCAAATTCTGTAATGCCTTTGGTTATGTTTTTGATAGGAGATAGAATTTTGATAATATAAAAAAATATCAAAGCCAAAACCAAAATATCAAGGCAAATCAAAATATTTAAAATCGTTTTATCCCTAAGATTCTCTTCATCTGGTGTTTTTAAAAAAAATACTTCATTATAACTATCAATTTTTATAAAAAACTCATCATCAAAGGACTCTTTATAGATAACTATTTCTCCAAAATCATACTTTTGTTGGAATAAAATTTGAGTATTCAAAGGATTAAAATCTTTTTTTATTTTGAATTTGTGTTGCTCAAAAATATCTTTTAAAATCTCTGGATTTTTTTGTGTTTGCACCACTTGTTCCATAAATTTAGCATATTTTTCTTTTACAAGATTATCTATTCTTTTTGTATTTATTTTGTCTATCCAAGAGCCTATAATACCCATCAAAACGAAACTAATCAAAAATAAAAGAGTGATTTTTTTAAATATTGACATTTTTTATCCTACGAATTTATATCCAATACCCCAAACAGATTTTATATATTGGGGATTTTTTGAGTCATCACCGATTTTGTGTCTGATGTTTGATATGTGCATATCAATAGTTCTATTTTTTGTATTTTCATCCAAAGAACTTGCATATAATATCTGTTCTCTTGAAGAGATTTTATTTTGATTTTGTACCAAAAAAAGGAATATATCAAACTCTATTTTTGTAAAATCAACTGGATAATTATCCACAAAAACCGTTCTACTCTCTTTGTCTATTACAAAATTTCCAATGGTTATGGTTTTTTTGAAACTCTTTTTTAAGATATGTTCAATTCTTAAAACCAACTCCCTAGGTTCATAAGGTTTTGCCAAATAATCATCTGCTCCAAGCTCAAAACCATGTATTTTATTGCCTATATCTCCCCGTGCTGAAGAGATAATAATAGGAGTATCTTTTATGGTTTTTAGTTTTTTAAATAAATCAAATCCATCCATATCAGGAAGCATTAAATCAAGAATTATTATGGAGAAGTTATTATCAATTTTGAAACTCTCTAAGGCATCTTTTGGATGTTCAAAGGCAACACACTCAAAACCATAATCTTTTAGATATTCAACTATAAACTTTTGCATTTGTAAATCATCTTCGATTAATAAAACTCTTTTATTCAAGATTTTTTCCTTCTATTTTATATCATTAAAATCTTTGATGTTTTCATCTTCAATAAACCCTTTTTCAACATCACTATGACAAGCTTTGCAGTTTGAAGGGGATTTGATTTTTGGATTATCAAAAACCTCTTTTGGTATCTCTTTGTGAGTTTTTTTCCAAAAAGAGGTTTGGCTCATGGCAATTATATCTTCATTTTTTATACTATTTAGAAACTTTAGACTAGCTTCTGTTGTTGAAGTCTCCGCACTATTTTTAACCAAATAAGACAAAATGCTTTGATTTGTATTTTCATCGACTGAAGCATCATCTCCAAAATGGTCATCTAAATTTTGCATAATCTTTTCCCATGATTTTGCAGGTAAAAGTGATGGTGGATAAAGGGTGTGGCAAGAGCCACACTCACTTACAAAAGCTATATTCTCTTGTTTAAAATCTATTGATTTATAAATAGAAGCTGTTAAAATATTTTTTGGTTCAAGTAGGCTATAAACTAAAAAAGCTATAAAAAATATAAATGTCAAAAGGGAGAACATCTTTTGAAATATATTTAGTTTTATACTCTCTTGTTGTTCGCGATTTTTATAACCTGTGAAAATGGAGTTTAGGTTTTCCTCTTTTTTGTGTAATAATCTATCTATTGCTATACCGCTTAGATGTAAAAACAATAATCCCAAAAATAGATTTGCAAATATTTCATGAATCTCTTTAAAAAGCTTCATCTCTTTGAAATATGAGCTATTTAAAAATCCTAAAATTCCCTTTCCTTCTTGTATTCCAAATGCTAAAATTCCTGTTAAAAAAGCTAAAAAAAGAGTCCCCAACATAGCCAACATCACATAAGATGCTAATGGGTTGTGTCCCACATATTTTTGGTTCGCTTCAAAAATATTGGACAAAAACTCTTTTACATTTTTTTTGCCTATTGGGAAATCTCTAAATTTTGAATATTTTGGACCAATATATCCCCATACAAATCTATAAAATAGCAGTATTCCTATACCATAACCAACAATAGCGTGATAATTTAATAAACTATCTTCATCTCCTGTTAAAAAAGCAATCAAAACAGATATTGCAAGTAAAATATGAAAAGCTCTAGTTGGCAAGGTCCAAATATATGATTTTTCCATTGTTTTTAATCGTCCTCCCCTTCTTCATATTTTCCATAATTTGGAATATTTATATTTCTCTCTCTAAATGTACCTTTGTCTGCGTCCGTATGACAAGCTGTACAATTTGATAGGGATTTAACCTCTTTTTGTTCTATCATTTTTGTTGAAATTTCCCTATGTTCCCTTTTGAATTTTGGGATTTCTGTTATTCTAAGAGGAGTTGAATTATCACTTATTGAGTGAGCAAATTCACCTATTTCACCCCTAACTCTTTTTGCATCACTTGCATTTTCATCTAAATATGTTTTGATTTTTGTCATAGTTTCATTATCCAATGAAGCATCAGAGTCAAAGTGATTTGATAGGTTATTCATCATTTTATCCCAAGACCTTTTTGGCAAAAACTCTGGTTGATAAGCCATATGACAAGTTGCACACTCTTGTTTATACAACTCTTTTGGTGTTAAATCCTTTGCAAAAAGACCAGTTAATACCAATGGTGCTAATAATAAATATTTCATCTTTTCTCCTTATTGATTTATGATGTATGTTACAACATCACCTTTTTCAAGTGCTGTTCCTTCACGATTGTAAACATCATTGAAATTTCTTTTTAACCATTTTTCAATAGTTTTAATCTCTGTAAATCTTTTTGGATTTGCCTTTGGAGAGAGTGGTTCTATAGTTTTTCCTGTAAAAAAGTTTTCACTTGGATTTTGTAAATTCGCACTATGGCAAGATACACAAGAAATCTCTTTGCCTTTTTTCCCAATATGTTTTGATGTAAAAATCTCTTCGCCTCTTTTTGCATCAAAACCTTTGAAATTTGGGTCTGTTTTTAAAACTTCTTGCTTTTGAGTTGCTAAAAAATCATCAACAACACTTCCAAAAGAGAAGTTTAAAAGCAAAGCAGTTGCAATTAAAATTCGCATTTTCCTACTCCTATTTATATTTTTAAAATTTTATAGGAATAGTTTTAGTTTTTTTTGTTAGTTTTCTTGACACTTTCTTTACAAAATAGAAAATATTACAAAACTCCAAGTAATAACAAAGATAGATATACTCAAAAATACTATTGCACTTCCAGCATCTTTGGCTCTTTTTGCCATATCATGATAATCCATAGTTACCAAATCCACGACTCTTTCTATGGAGCTATTTATAACTTCAGCCAAAGGCATTCCCATCAAGGTTATAAACATAATAAGTTTAGTTTCCAAAGAGACAGGAAACAAAAAAATAGTTGGTAAAAGAATAAGCACAATTATTAGTTCAATTTTAAATGAACTCTCATTTTTTATTATGTCTTTCAACCCATCTATTGCATATTTTGTATTTTTAAAGAAGTGATATTTTGGTTGATTTCGCAAACTTAGACCTTTCAAATTTTTCTGTGAATTTTACAATTAAAAGTATAATTAACCAAGCTAAAGTCATGGTAATTAGTGTATGACTTAAAAAATGATCTCCTAAAAGCATTTTATACAATCCCATACTCCAACCTATAATCAGAGCAAAAACAAGAGCTTTTTTTCTACTTCTTGCACTTTTAAATAAAAAAAAGAGACTCATCAATGTAAAACCACCACTTGCATGACCTGCTGGCCAACATTTGATTTTGGATTTTTGAACAAAGTTTGGAGGATAGGAATCAAAAACTTTTAAATTTGGATATTCCCCTCCAAAATAATTTATATTACAAGGACAAGGAGTATTTGTTGTAGCTTTTAGAGTTCCTATAAAAGAAGGAATAATAATAGCTGACAATAAAACAATAATTAAGCCTTTTTTGTACTCTTTTATAAGCTCTTTTTTTCTAAAAAATATAAGGACCAAAAGAATGCAAACAGCAAAGATTATAAGTAGATTTTTAGCACCATTATAAAAAATAAATTTTAAAATAGGCTCATTTTCATCTATTAACCATCTTTTATTTTCAAAATCAAAAAAATAGCTTTGAATCAAAATATCAAGTTCAGTAAATTGAAAAAGAGCAATAATTATCCCTAAAATTACAGAAGTTACGATTATTTGAAAATTATTGTTTTTTTGAGTCATTCAAAATATCCAACTCTTTTTTATATACTTCAGTTTCTACTTCAAATATTCCCAAAAGAGTATGAAATAGATTATCTTGTGAGAAATTTTTATCTTTGTAAGATTTTAATTTCTCAATATCATAATCCTCTTTCATCTCATCGCCTCCTAACCATAAAATAGAACCCACATGTTTTTGTGTATCTGGAGCCATAAAATAAGGAATCCCGTGTAAATAAAAACCATTTTCGCCCAAACTCTCCCCATGGTCACTTATATATAGCATTGCTGTTTCATAATCTTTAGAGTATGGTTTTAGAAAATTTATAGTTTTTGATAAAAAATAATCTGTATATAAAATGGCATTATCATAAGCGTTACTAACTTCCTCTTTTGTACACTCTTCAAGCTGATTTGTTTTACAAACAGGAGTAAATTTTTCAAACTCTTTTGGGTATCTTTTATAATAAGCAGGTCCGTGATTTCCCATTTGATGAAGAACTATTAAAATATCTTTGTTTTTATGGGCTTCTATATATTTATCAAGTCCAACCAACATCCCTTCATCTCTACACTCATCATTTTCACAAATTGTATTTGTTGCAGAGGTTCTATAATCTTCAAAATCAACTCTAAGTGCAACTCCCTTTGAATCAGAGTTATTATCTCTCCATAAAATATCTATGTTATTTGTTTTTTTCAAAACATCCAAAATATTTTCTGTGGAGATTCCTTTTTTGTAAGAGTAATTAACTCTATCAAAAATAGAGAACATACAAGGAACAGATTCAGCAGTTGATGTCCCACATGAGTACATATTGGAAAAGTTTATAATCTCTTCATTTTTTAATAGGGGATTGGTCTCTTTTTCATAACCATTTAATGAAAATCTATCTGCTCTTGCAGCCTCTCCCACAACCATTATAATAAGCTCTTTTTTTTCCTCTTCTTCTTTTGTTTTTTCAGGAGTTAGTTTTGCGTCATTGCCTATCTTTTTTAACTCTTTTGGAGTTGTATTTATACTTTTAGATATATAGTTTCCAACACTATAAATCCAATAACTAGGATTTACATTGTATCTTAGGGGCTTATGCTCCCTGAAAAATGAAGTATAAAATTTGCTAAAAGATAGAAAAATAGCTCCAATAATTGCAACTGAAATCAAAATATATTTCAATTTATTAAATATCTCTATTTTTTTATTTTGATAATCTATTTTTATTTTATAAACCCATAATGAGGGTAAAATTCCCAAAAACAAAACATATAAAACAAGTTTTAGACTAAATAAATCAGATGATTCTGCTAGGTTTGTTTGAAGTGAATTTCTTATCATATTATCATCTATTATTACATGGTAAGTATCCATAAAATAGGCTGTAAATGATGAGATAAAAAGAGTAAAAATCAAAATAAATTTTGTTGTGTATTTTGAAGCAAATATTGAAAAAAGAAGTGTTGTAAATGCTATTTGAACGATACTTAATGAACAAATATAGAGTATATTCATACCCTCAAATGTATAGACTTTGTTTACATTTTGAAAAAATGAGAAGTTAAAAAATAGTGTAAATAAAACAGATACATAAAATATTAATTTATATTGAGAAATATTTCTAAACAATAATTATCCTTTGAATTTTTTTGTATTGTATTAAAAAAATGTTAGTCCCTATGGAGATAATCTTGACACTTTCTTGACAATTTATTACATAATGATTACTAAAAGGCAAAGGAAAAAACTCATATATAAGCTTATAAGTAAAACTTAGATACAATCGCGAAAATTTAAGAAAAGAGTACACATGAGAGATATCAGAAATATAGCCGTTATTGCACACGTTGACCACGGTAAAACTACACTTGTAGATGAATTATTAAAACAATCAGGAACTTTTTCTTCTCACCAAAATGTTGAAGAGAGAGTAATGGATAGCAATGCTATCGAAAAAGAGAGAGGGATTACTATTCTTTCTAAAAATACAGCAATTGATTATGAAGGTGTAAGAATTAACATCATTGACACTCCAGGACACGCCGATTTTGGTGGAGAAGTTGAGAGGGTTTTAAAAATGGTTGATTCTGTTTTATTACTTGTTGATGCACAAGAAGGGGTAATGCCTCAAACAAAATTCGTTGTTAAAAAAGCATTATCTTTAGGTCATAGACCAATCGTTGTTGTAAACAAAATCGATAAACCTGCTGCTGAGCCAGATAGAGTTGTTGATGAAGTATTTGACCTTTTTGCACAAATGGACGCAACTGAAGAGCAATTAGAATTCCCAGTTATTTATGCAGCAGCTAGAGATGGTTATGCAAGATATGATGCAACTGATGGAAATATGGATTTAAAACCACTATTTGAAACTATCTTAAAAGAAGTTCCAAAACCACAAGGTGCTGATGAAAATGGTTTACAATTACAAGTATTTACACTTGACTATGATAATTTCATAGGAAAAATTGGAATCGCTAGAATTTTCAATGGTACTATTTCTATGGGTGAAACAGTATTATTATGTAAAGCTGATGGTGAAAAAATCAGAGGAAGAGTATCTAAACTTATTGGATTCAAAGGTTTAGAAAGAGTTGATATAAAACAAGCTGGAGCTGGAGATATTTGTGCTGTTGCTGGATTTGAAACTATTGATGTTGGAGATTCATTATGTGATCCAAACAATCCAATGCCATTAGACCCAATGCACATCGAAGAGCCAACTTTATCTGTTACTTTCTCTGTAAATGATTCTCCATTAGCAGGAACTGAAGGTAAATTTGTTACTTCAAATAAAATCAACGAAAGATTAGCTTCTGAAATGAATACTAATATTGCTATGAGTTATGAGCAAATTGGTGAAGGTAAATTTAAAGTAAATGGAAGAGGTGAACTTCAAATTACTATTTTGGCTGAAAATATGAGAAGAGAAGGATTTGAGTTCTGTATAGGAAGACCAGAAGTTATCACAAGAGAAGAAAATGGTGTAAAAATGGAGCCATTTGAGCATTTAGTAATTGATACACCAGATGAGTATACAGGTGCAATTATTGAAAAACTTGGTAAGAAAAAAGCAACTATGACTAATATGGTTCCAATGGGTGAAGGTTATACAAGGATAGAGTTTGAAATTCCAGCAAGAGGACTTATTGGAATTAGAACAGAGTTTTTAACTGAAACAAAAGGTGAGGGTGTTATGAATCACTCATTCTTAGAGTTTAGACCATATTCTGGAACAGTTGAAACTAGAAAATATGGAGCATTAGTTTCTATGGAAAATGGTGAAGCTGTTGGATATTCAATCTTCAACTTACAAGATAGAGGAATAATGTTTGTTAAACCTCAAGATAAAGTTTATGTTGGTATGGTTGTAGGACAACACTCAAAAGATAACGATTTAGATGTTAATCCAATCAAAGGAAAAGCACAATCAAATGTTAGATCTTCAGGTGCTGATGAAGCTATTAAATTAGTTCCACCAAAACTTATGTCTTTAGAGAACGCTTTAGAGTGGATTGAAGAAGATGAGTCTGTTGAAGTTACTCCACTTTCTATTAGAATTAGAAAAAGAGAATTAGACCCAACTGTAAGAAAAAGAACTGCAAAAAAAGAGAAATTCGCATAATTTAGATTTTTCAGTTATCTAACGAAACTTGAAGCTTTTAAGCTTCAATGTTGAGAAAAAAAGAGAAATTCGCGTAATTTTGAATTTTTTCATTAAGCAAAAAATGAGATTTTTTAGTTAAATAAAGAGAAATTTATAGAATTTTATTCGTTTTTGATTAGATTAAAGGGGAGAAAGAGCAAATCTTTCTCCCCTTTTTTTATTCTCACTATACAAAAAGCTACGCAAAAGCTGTGTATAAATTATACAATCAATTTTAATAAACATTATAAATATTTATTTTCAATTTATATAAATGAGACTAGAATTTATTTAATTCAGGAGGTGTAGTTTGGCGAATGAGAAAAATAGTGTGGCAGATATCTTTTGGGAAGTATTTTCTAAACAAGATAGACAAAAGGTAAAAGATTTTAAGAAGTACATGGATAAGTTTGCGGTTAATTTTAACCTTTATAAAGATGGTAATTTTATAGAGAGGTCTTTGCCTTTTGATGTGATACCAAGAATTATTGACACAACAGAGTTTCAAAAAATAGAAAAAGGCTTGTCTCAAAGAATAAAAGCCTTAAATCTATTTTTAGAAGATTTATATACAGAGAAAAAAATAGTTAAAGATGGAATTGTGCCAGAAGAGTTTGTTTTTCAAGCTAAAGGTTTTCTAAAAGAGTTGGAAGGTTTCTCTCCATCAAAAAAAGTTAGAACTCACATAAATGGAATAGATCTTGTAAAAGATACAGTTAGCGATGAGTGGGTTATTTTAGAAGATAATTTAAGAGTTCCAAGTGGTGCTAGTTATCCACTTTCTATTAGAGATACTTATAGAAAAATATATCCAGAATTTTTTGAAAAATTAAAAATCCAACCAATCAAAGGTTATCCAGATATTTTAAGAGAATCGATGGATTATGTTAGTTGTGGTGGAATAAATGTGGTTTTAACACCTGGAAGATTTAACTCTGCATATTATGAACATGCCTATTTAGCTAAAAAAATAGGAGCGCAACTTGTAAGAAGTAATGAATTAACAGTTCAAAATAAGATTTTATATTTCAAAAATTATGATGGAAAACTAATAAGAGTTGGTTCTGTTTATAGAAGACTTGATGATGAGTTCTTAGATCCAAAATTCTTTAACCCTGAGAGCTTAATTGGTGTTCCTGGAATTATGGAAGCTTATTTGGCTGGTAATGTAGCTATTATGAATGCTCCTGGAAATGGTGTTGCAGATGATAAGGGTATTTATTACTTTGTGCCAAAAATGATTAAATATTACCTTGGAGAAGAGGCAATATTAAGTAATGCTCCAACATATTTACCATATTTTGAAGAAGATAAAAAATATGTGTTTGATAATATTGAAAAATTAGTTATCAAAGATGTTGCAGAAGCTGGTGGTTATGGTGTTATGTTTGGTCATGCCATGTCAAAAATTCAATTAGAGGATTTAAAAACTATTATAAATGCAAATCCAAGAAGATTTATTGCTCAAGAGTTAATTGAATTCTATGATGAAGAGTGTTTTATAAATGATGAAATAGTTCCAAGAAAAGCTGACTTTAGAGCCTATGTTGTAATGGGAGAAGAACCAAAAGTATGGCAATGTGGTCTTACAAGATACGCAATGGAAGCAGGAAATTATTTAGTAAACTCTTCTCAAGGTGGAGGATTTAAAGATACATGGGTAATGGAGGCATAAAATGGAGCAATTATTAACAGCAAATGTGGCAACAAATTTATATTGGTTTGGAAGATATTTAGAGAGAATTGAAGCAACTTTGATTGAAGTTGTAAATGCCTTTGATATTATCATTGATACTGATGTTGAAAAGGGTAAAAAGTTTTATAAAAAATTAGGTATTGATATTGAATATGAAAATGCAACGCAATTTTTGAATGTTGCAATGTTTGGACAACACGATGCAAATCTCAATAATCTGATGGGATGTGTGAGAGAGAATGCAATTATTTGTAGAAGTGTTATTGATACGGAAGCTTTTGGTTCTGTTATGGAGTTATCTGATTTATTAAAACATTCAACAAATACTTTTGATGTTGATTATAGATATATTGACAGTGTTCAATCTTTGATTAGTGAAGTTTGGGGTGAACTTACAAGAAGAGAAAACAGAAAAGTGAGTGACTATTTTATAAGACTTGGTAAATTGGTGGAAAAGGTTGATTTTCACTTAAGATTGAAGAAAAATAAAGAGTTTTCATTGGTTGTTATGGATGAAATAGATACAATAGTATCTATCTTAGCCCCTGAGGCAAAATTTACACCCCATGATGAAAATGATACTTATGCGGTTATTTTGAACTCTATTAACGGGAAGATTAATAAAATTATAGCAGAGTAATAAATGAAAACAACGGAAATTTTTAGTTCTGATTTACCTGTAGGTGAAAAACTATCCATAAAAAGGACAAGATTTGAACCTGCAAAAAATGCAAAAAAAAATGATAAAAAATTAAAAAGAATATCTATTGTTAGTGGAATTCACGGTGATGAGTTAGAAGGTCAATTAGTAATTTATCTTTTAGCTGATTGGTTACATAAAAACAAAGAGAAATTAACAGGAATTGTGGATATTTATCCTGCTGTAAACTCTTTGGGAGTTGATACAATTACAAGGGGATTCCCTTTGTATGATGTGGATTTAAATAGAACTTTCCCTGGAGGACAAAAAGAGTTTTTACCAGGTCAAGTTGTTCACGCCCTTGCTCAAGATGTAAAGGGAAGTGATATCGCTATTGATATTCACTCAAGTAATATTTTCCTACGAGAAATACCTCAAATTAGAATAAATAAAGAGTTCTCTCCTTCTACTTTACCACTTGCTAGAGAGTTAAATTGTGATTTTATATGGATTCACGATGCCGTAACTGTTTTGGAAGCAACTTTTTCACATACTATGAACTCAATGGGTACAAAAACGCTTGTTGTTGAGATGGGTGTTGGAATGAGACTTACAAAAGAGTATGGAGATCAACTTTTAACAGGTATTTTAAATCTGATGAAAAAAGAGGGAATAATTACTTGTGAAGAAAAGTTTGAAGTTAGAGTTCCTTTTGATTCAGAAATAGGAGATGTTTATTATCTAAATGCACCAAGTAGTGGTCTTTTTGTACCATCTTTGGATCACTGTGCTGTGATAAAAAAAGGTGATAAAATAGGAGATATTGTAGATCCATTAACAGGGAAGATTTTTTCAACACTTGAAGCACCAAATGATGGAATATTATTTACATTAAGAGAATATCCTGTTGTTTATGAGGGTTCTTTGATAGCTAGAATATTTGGAGAAAACAGTGGAAAAAATTGAAATTTTAAGAATAGAATCACTAAGCCGTGCTCCTTTAGTTGTAGAGGGATATTTATTTAAAGGGAGTAAACCAAAAGCTCCAAAAGTTGCCATTGTTGGAGCAATGGAGGGTAACTCTATATTACCTTTATATTGTGCTTCTACAATGGTGGATTTTTTTAAAAACAAAATAGATACCAAAAAAATTAAAGGTGATGTTTTGATTATTCCATCAATCAACCATTATGCTTTAAATATTGGAAAAAGATTTTGGCCATTGGATAATACAGATATAAATATGATGTTCCCAGGTTATGAACTTGGGGAAACAACACAAAGAATTGCAAAAAAAGTTTTTGATGCAATAAGTGGCTATGATTATGGAATTATTTTAGAGAGAAGACCAGATCCAGCTGTTTGTTTACCATATATCAAGTTATACAAAAGTGGTTTTGAAGATTTGGAAGGTGCTAAGAAGTTTGGATTCAAACTAATTCATCACAGAATTATGAAATCCATTGATAGTGTAACATTGCAGTATAACTGGCAACTTTGGGGAACAAAAGCATATTCAATTATGTGTCCTGATGAGATGCAAGTAAACAAAAAAACAGCAAGTCAAATAAATCAAGCGATGCTAAGATTTATGGATAAAACAAAAATTATTGATTATAAAATGTTCAATGGTTATGAATCTAGTATTATAGATAGAAGTACAATAGAGGTTATAAAAGCTCCAAAAAGTGGGATTTTTATACCAAAAGAGTTACCAGGAAATTATGTATCAAAAGACCAAGTTATCGGAGAAATTGTTCACTCTTTAGAAGGAGATGTGGTTCATCAATTTTTATCTCCATGTAATGGAATGGTAACTTGTCATTATAGTAACTCTTTGATTTATGAAAATGCTGTTGCATTTAGAATTGCAAAAATTGGTTAATCCAATTTTTGTTAATTTTATTCAGGTCTCCCTATAAAAAATCCTTGTGAATAATCTACCCCTAATTCTACAATATTGTCAAATATAGTTTTATCTGAGACAAACTCTCCTATTGTTTTGATTTCCATTTTTTTACAAAATGTTATTATGGATTTTACAATTTCCAAAGAGTTCTCATTTTCATTTATTTTACTAATTATACTTCCATCGATTTTTACATAATCAGCATCAATTTTGATTAGATATTCAAAGTTGCTATAACCACTTCCAAAATCATCAATGGCAATTTTGCATCCATATTTTTTGATATGTTCAATAAACTCATAAACAGGTTCATAGGTTGTGATTTTTTCCGATTCTACAAGTTCAATAACCAATTTATTACCTATTTTATAATCTTCAATTTTTGAGATTAGAAACTCATTTAATTCCCTATCCAAAATATCTTCCACTGTTAAATTTATGGAAAATTCATATTGTGAATCTTTGAATTTTTCAAAGGATTTTGATATTACTACTTTTGTAATCTCCAAATATTGTTTTGATTTTTTTGCCACATCCAAAAATTTGTAAGGGGAGATGATGGTTCCATCTTTATCCAATATTCTTACTAAAGATTCATATTTTTCTATTTGGTTTGTTTTGTTGTTGAAAATAGGTTGGTAGTGAACAATAACTCTATCTTCTTTTAGGGCAGATTTTATTTTGTGGAACCAAAAAATATTCTCTTCAAACTCTTTTTCAATGTTCAACTCTTTTGAGTAAATTAAAACATTTTTCAAAATCTTTTTAGCATATTTATTGGAAATCTCTGCACTATTTAAGAGTTTATCATTGTCCTCAAATGATATTCCACAACTTGTTAATAATTCAAATTTTTTTAGGTTCAAATCCAAAGAAGTATCTTTTAACCGATTGTTTAAAGATATGATATATTTACAGAAATCCATTGCAGATAGATTGGAGTTCAAAATAGCAAATTTATCAGCATATATTCTATATAACTCAAAATTTTCATTTAGAAGAGTTTTTAATAGTTTAGAAAAAGCAACAATAAACTCATCCCCTATTGTATATCCGTAAAAATCATTGATAGAAGCAAAATCATCTATATCTATAATTGCAAGATTATTTTGCTGATTTGAATTGATATCTAAAACAAGTTTTTCTCTGTTATATAAATTTGTTAAATGGTCTTTTTTTATTGTTTCATAAAGGGTAATATCTTGTGCAAATTTAACAACTTTATATGGTTTTTTATCCAAATCCAAAATAGGGGTGTAGGTAGCTTGAATCCAAACTTTTTTGCCATTTTTACTAATTCTTAGGTATTTCCCAGTATCAAATTTTCCTTTTTTCAGATTTTCCCAGAACTCTTTATATTCACTAGAATTTGCACAATCTTTATCACAAAAAATATTGTGATGTTTTCCTATAATATCTTTTTCTTCATATCCCATAGAGTCCAAAAAAAGAGTATTTGCTTTTAGTATAAAACCATTCATATCAAATTCGATTATAGCTTGGGATTTATCAATAGCTTTTAGTTGTTGTTCATAGTTGAGATTTTCTAATCTTTTTTGAGTTATATCTTCAGCAAATTTTAGTATTTCAAAAATATTTCCATTTTCATCTCTTAATGGTGTATAAGAAGCACGAACAAATATAGCTTCACCACTTTTTTTTACCCTTTTAAATGCACCTGTTTGTATCTTTCCTTCTATTAAATCATGCCAGAAAAGTTTATATTCTTCAGAGTTCGCATATTGTTCATCGCAAAATATTCTATGAAATTTATTTTCAATCTCTTCAAAGCTATATCCAAAGATTTTAAGAAACTTTTCATTTGTCTCTTTTATTGTTCCATCTATATTAAAAGATATTATTGCGTAGTGGTCATTTATAGCATTTTGTTTTATTAGGTCTCTATTCATTTAACTTCTTTTAAAAGGTGAAAAATTCACCTTTTTTAGTTTAATTTTTTTAGTATATTTATCATCTCTGAAGATACTTGGATTAGATTTTCAGAAGCATTTACGGTTTGTTCTGCTTCTCTTTCTGTATTTTGTGCAGTTTGTGAAACTCTAACCATAGTTTGAGTAATTTCATCTATTCCTCTACTTGTTTCTAACGCACTACTTGCTAAATCATTTGAAATTGTTTGTTGATCCATCATAGAGTTAGAAATTTTTGAAGACATAGTGGTTATCTCTTCAATAGTAGCATCAATGCTATTTATAGAATCCAAAGATGTTGAAACTAAGGTTTGAATAGATTGAATTGCATTTGTTATCTCTTTTGCAGCTTCATTTGACCTTGTTGCTAGATTTCTAACCTCTTGGGCAACAACAGCAAAACCTTTTCCAGCTTCACCAGCAGTAGCAGCTTCAACAGCAGCATTAAGTGAAAGAATATTTGTTTGAAATGCTATTTGAGTAATAAGATTGATAGTTGCTCCTATTTTTGTTGATTCTTCATTTAATCTAATAATAGAAGAAGAGGTGCTTTTAGATTGTTCTCTTGCCTCTTTTGCTATTTCTTCCCCATGATTTGCCTCTTTTGCAATACCTGTTATTGAAGATAACATAGATTCTATTTTCTCTGATAGATTTGAAACAGCTTGATTAATTTGTTCAATAGAAACCGTTACATCTTGAGAACCTCTCATTGTAACTTTTGCATCACCTAGCATAGACTCAGAAGCAGTTGATAGGCTATTTAGTGATTGTGTTAGTTTTTGAGTATTCTCTGCAATTTCAAACTGCATATTTTTCTTATTTGTGATATCTGTGGCATATTTTACAACTCTCATAGGTTTATTATCTAAGTCAAAGATTGGATTATATGAAGCTTGAATCCAAACTTTTTTACCATTTTTACCAATTCTTAGATACTCTCCACTATCAAATTGACCATCATTTAGTTTTCTCCAAAAGTTTTGGTATTCGCTTGAATTTTTGTATGAATCTTCACAAAATATACTATGGTGCCTTCCTACAATCTCACTCAAACTATAACCAACAGTATTTAGAAAATTATCATTTGCATTTACTATTGTCCCATCCATATTAAATTCAATAACAGCTTGAGATTTACTAATTGCGTCTATTTGCCCTTTTAAATATAAATTTTCAAGTTTCTTTTGAGTTATATCTTGAGCAAATTTTATAACTTTAGTTACCGCTCCATTTTCTATAACTGGAGAGTATGAAGCTTGAATAAATATTGATTCTCCATTTCTTTTGATTCTTTTGAACTCTGAAGTTTGAGTGATACCTTTTTTTAGATTACTCCAAAAATCAGAATAATCTCTACTATTTACATAAGTATTATCACAGAAAATTTTGTGATGTTTTCCAACTATTTCATTTAATCCATATCCTAAAGCATCTAAAAAGTTTTTATTAGCACCAAGAATAGTTCCATCTGGAGTAAATGAAATCACTGCATAATTACTATCTATAACACTTAATCTATCTTTTTCTTCTTTTGATTTGAAATCGAATAAAGCCATATTTCTATCCTCTTTTCTTATATTTTATATCATATTAATAAATTATTTATATTTCTAATGTAGGTTTATTTTAGCTAAATATCACATAAAATAACAATTATTTTTTGAAGATTTTATAATAAAAAATAGATTTAAAAGAGTAGAAATTTATTCTACTCTTTAGAAGCTTTCCCATTCATCTTCATCTGAAGATTTAATATTTGCAGTTACCATAGAAGGTTTTGGAGAAGGTGCAATTTTTTGTTCAATATGGTTGTTTTTTATTGGAGTCTTTTCTACTCTTTTTGGAGTTTGTATAGGAGTTTGATGATTTGTTATTTTACTCTTTTGTGGTTGCATATTTTTTGCTTTAACTTCATTTTTCCCGTTAAACTCTTTTGCATTTGCATTATTTACGACAAGTTTTGAAATCTCATCTGTAATTACAGCAACTTCATGGGTTTGAGAAGCAATTAGAGCATTTTGTTGTGTTTGTTGGTCAAGTTGATTTACAGCATCATTTATTTGTTCAATTCCTAAAAGTTGTTCTTTACTTGCAGTTTCCACATCTGAAATCAGTGTTATTGTATTTCCAATATTTTCATTTAACTGTTTGTATCCATTTATCATATGGTTTGCAATAGTTTTACCTTCATTTGCTTTGCTTGTAGCATTTTCAACAATAGCTTTTATCTCTTTTGCAGCTTCTGCACTTCTACTTGCAAGGTTTCTAACTTCTGAAGCAACAACCGCAAAACCTTTTCCAGCTTCTCCAGCAGTTGCTGCTTCAACAGCAGCATTAAGTGAAAGAATATTTGTTTGGAATGCTATTTGGTCAATTACAGAAATAGCATCATTTATGGCATTTACTTGAGTATTTATCTCATCCATTGCAACTGTTGTTTGATTTGCTAATTTCTCTCCAGAATTTGCGGAAGCTGTAAGATTTGTAGCATAATTTGCCATTTTTGCAACATTCTCTGTTGTATGTCTAATATTACTTGTAATCTCTTCAAGGGCAGCAGCTGTCTCTTCAAGTGAAGCTGCTGCTTGGTTTGAACTTACATTTAATTTATCAACATTTGTAAGTAAAATATCTGAACTTTGAGCCAAAGTTAAACCATTTGATTTATTTTCAACTAGCATATCATTTATGATTTGAGCCAAGGCATTTAAACCATTTGATACCATTCCAGAGTCATTTTCTACTCTATCTCTAAAATCAAGTTTTGCAAAATTACCTAATACCCTTGATAATTTATTGATATCTCCACAAACACTTCTGCTTGTAGCTTCTAGCATTTGGTTAAACTCATTTTTTAACTCTTCTAAACTTTGATTTCTTGTAGAGTTCTCTATTCTTCTATCTAATCTTCCATTTTTTACTTCATTTACAACTCTTTTTACATCATTTATCAAAGCATTATCTTCGATTATTAATGACTCTATTTTTTGAACATTTTCATTTACTATTGTTGCCATTTCTCCAAATTCATCTTTTGAGTTGATATTTATTCTCTCTGATTTTGAAGACTCTTTGTTTAAGAAAGAGAAGAAAGACATTAGTCCATGTTCAAATTTTTCTAAAGAAGTAGTGATTTGTTTTATTAAAACTACACCAATTATTATCCCTACAAGAATACCAATTAACGCCATTACTATAAGAATATAATAAGAAGTTGCTGCATTTTCATGGGTTTTGTTTGAGTTGTCTAAAGCCTCTTGGATTTGACTATTTTTTAGACCATCAACTAGAAGAGCTAATTGTGAAGTGTGATTATCAAGTTGTTCCATAACCTTATCACCTTCTGTTTTACTAATAGAGTAGCTCTCTTTCATTTTGATACCTGTTTCAAAAAGATTTTTAGCTTTAATTTTCATCTCTTCTAATTTTTGAATAGACTCATTATCGTTCTCTTTTTTATACATCTCTTCAAAAATAGTTAAATCTTTGATAAATTTGTCATAGGCTTCTTGTGCCTCTTTTAAAACTTCTTTATCTTGAGTTAAAGAACTATCTGTTAAGAATTGTTGAATTTGACAACTTTGATATTTTGCATCAGCTGCAACAACTGCCATAGGAACAGACTCATTTGCCGTTTGTTTACTTAAATGCTCAATATTTGATAAATTTAAGATTGTTATAATAGTGGTTATTATAAAAACACCAAGTATAGCCCCTACACCATACAATATCTTACTTTTTACTTTCACTGCGACCCCTTAATATTAAAAAGTTATTTATATGATAACATTAAAGGGTTTAAATGGTTATTATATAGTAATATCGATATGCTGATAATATATTAATTAATTATTTTTTCCACATTTACTTTTACACCAAGATAGCTTCCGCCACTACTTTTCACAACACCTTTTAGTGGAGCAATATCTGTGTAATCTCTACCATAGCCTAAGATTATGTACTCTTCATTTGGTAGTTTGTTGTTTGTTGGGTCAAAATCTATCCATCCAAAAGTTGGAATATAAATAGAAAACCAAGCGTGAGAAGCATCTGCTCCAAATAGTTTCTCTTGACCCTCTTGTGGGTGGGTTTGTAAATATCCACTCATATATTTAGTTGGTATTCCCATAGCTCTCAAAGCTGAAATTGCAAATTGTGCAAAATCTTGACAAACACCTTTTTTCTCTTCAAAAATAGTTTCAATGGGAGTTGTAATATCACTAAATCCTGACACAAATTTGAAATCTGTAAAAATTCTCTCCATAAATTCATTGGTTGCTTCAAATAAATTTCTATTTTCATCGAATGACTCAAGAATATATTTTCTAATATTTTCATTTGCCTTTGGAATACTATCTGTTTCAAATAAAAATTGTTTTGCACTAATATCTTCTAAATTGAAGCTAGAGAGTCTTTCTTTTGCTTCTTTGATTGTAAGGGGAGTATCTTTTGCTTTTTGTATGTATTCTTTGATTTTATCTTCAAATCTTTCAACTTTAGAAATAGCAGTAACATTCAATATATTGTGAGCTTCTCTAATAATCATAAAATTGTTTGTATTTCCAAAATAGTCTACAAATTCATCTATTTCATAGGCATTAGGAGAGACTTTTAGATTATGCTCCAATAATTTTTGGGTATGACAATCCTTTGGTTTTAGCCTTGCAATATTGTGGCTAAAAGTTACCAAAGAGGCATAGTTAAAGCTTGTCTCGTGAAAAATTTCATATATCATAATTACTCTTCATAATGGGAAAAATATTTTTTTGTCAACTCTTCAGATGTTTGAGCCAATAGACTAAATGTTTCTGATAAAAACTCATCAAGTTTTTTATATACAAACTCTTTTTCGCCCAACTCTAAAAGTTTTTTTGAATTTGTTAATTTTAGCATAGAATAGATTTTAAATACTGGCTCTTCAAAACTACTAAGATGGGAATCTTTTTTTTGTTGTGGTAATTCTTTGAGATTTTCCAATAACTCTTCAATGATATAAGTTAAGGATTTTGGGTATTTTGAGTTGAAAATCAAAAACTCTAAAGTATCTTCTAATGTTATAGATGATTTATAATATGTTCTATATGAGTTGTAGCTTTCATATGAGTGAAGCATAGAATCCAAAATATCATACTCTAAAATCTTATCAAGTTTTGTAACAAGTAAAGACCTTAATTTAGATATTAGAAGTTGAGAACTCTCTATTTTTCTACCAATATCATATAAAACCAAACCTTGCTCTTTGAAAATAGACTCATCAATAAGTTCTTTATAAGCCATTAGGTAAATAAGAAGTTTATCAAGTTCGCTTATATGCTCTCTATTTGAAATATTTTTTCTTGCACTATATGAATACCACTCTTTTTGCATTCGCTCAAAGATTCTCCACGCATCCATTGTTAGGAGGTTTTTAACATTAACATTAACATTTGCTAGCATATTTAAGGTAAATCCTAAACTTCCAACTTTTGTACCATTTTGGATAACAGATACTATCTCATCCAATGCTTTTACCTCTTTTTGAGATAAAAATCCAGGATAGGTCATTGTAAGGTGAGTTAGGGCTATATTTAGCATTTTATTTGCATTTTTAGAACTAGAATCATCTTCATATCTATTGATATTTAGCATACTTTTTAGGTTAAATCTAACCATTCTAGCAGTGGTTATTGCTCTATACAAATATCTTCCAAGCCAAAATAGATTTTCCGCTCTTTTTGTGGAGATATTTTCAAGTTTGGAGTCTAAGAAATCTCTATTTTTTAGAATATTAAGGCTATATGGATTTTCATCTTTTCCTAAAATCCATAAATCTTTACTTGTTCCACCCTTTTGATTTGATACAACTAAAGAGTCCTTTGAAGCAGAAAC
>JBBITK010000005.1:44886-65857 GCA_037440805.1 Arcobacter sp.
CATTATTTCATAATTGTTCTTTTCATCCAAATATGCGAATGCTCTAATAACAGCATTTCTAGGCTCTATTCTATCCTTATAAAATGATGGAGCAGTTGAAAAATCCATTGTCTCTTGACCCACATAGTGATGTGGATTTTTTTTGATTTGTTCAATTAGATTATTTAAATCTTTATCACTTAATTTATTTGCAAAATATATCTCAATATTATCTGTTCTATCAATTTTTTTGATAGTTAAATCTTTGATATTTTCAAGTACAAAATTTAACTCTTTTTTTTGTCCACACCACCAAGTAGCAATTTGAGGAAGAATTAACTCTTCATTTAGATAGAATTTACACATACTCTCCATAAAAGGGTTTAATCCACTATTTTCAAGTATTCCAACTCCTATTGGATTAATCATTGCTAAATTATCTTTTCTTAAAACATTTAAAAGCCCAGCAACTCCCAGTTGAGAATCATTTTTTAATTCTAATGGATCACAATACAAAGAATCTACCCTTCTAATCATTGCATCAACTTTTTTTAGACCACTTAGGCTTTTTAACCAAAGTTGATTATCCTTTGTGAGTAAATCTTCCCCTTGCACTAAAGTCAAATCCAAAAATGAACTAAGATAAGAGTGTTCAAAATATGTCTCATTCAAAGGACCTGGACTTAAAAGTGTAATCAAAGGATTTTCACTATTTTTTGAAACCAATGATTTTATGGTTTTTTTAAATCCATCTACAAATTTTGCAATTTTTTTGATTTCAATGTTTGGATATAAATCTCCAGAGATGGAGTTCATTGTAAGTCGGTTTTCTATGGCATAACCAAGACCTGATGGAGATTGAGTTCTGTCATTTATAACCCAAAATTTCCCATCTCTTCCCCTACTAATATCAGCAGCATAAAATCTCATATTGTAGTAATCTTCTTTGAAATTGAAAACTTCTGTTATGAAACTTTTATGGGTATAGATAATTTCAGAGGGAATAATACCCTCTTTGATAATTTTTTGTTCAGTGTACAAATCTTTGAAAAGGAAATTTAGAACTTTCGCCCTTTGTTGAAGTCCTTTTGTAACTTCATCCCACTCATCTTGGGTTAAAATCAGAGGAATAGGGTCTAAATTCCATCTTCTATTGGCTCCATTTGGGTCATTATAGATGTTATAAGTAACACCGTTGTCTTCAAGTCGCCAATCTATCTCTGTTTGCTTTTGTTCAAGTTGTTTTATTTGAACACTCTCTAAATTTTCAATTATCTGCTTCCAATGGGGTTTGATGTTTTGTTCTTCATCAAACATCTCATTAAAAGAAGATTTTAAAATACAACTATCGAATATACCCATTTAGTTTTTTATCCATCTTTGTCTTAAGTCTAATGTGTGTGGATACTCTTTGTTTACTGGCATTTGGTGATATTTTAGTTTTTTAGAGTCTTTGTTCTCTTTTAATTCCCTAACTGCACCACTTGCAAATGTAGCACTTGCCTCTTTTTCTATAACAGGGTTGTGTTCTACAACCTCACCTTGAGAGTGGTTGAAGTCCCAATATCTGTTAATTCTTCTTGATTCTGCTTCGTAAGAGTTTACAGGGAAAGTTTCATAACTTCTACCACCTGGATGTGAAACAAAGTAGTTAAATCCACCAATAGACCTTGAATTCCATTTGTCTATTATATCAAAAGTCAATGGAGTATCAACTCCTATTGTTGGATGAAGTGCCGACCAAGGTTGCCAAGCTTTATATCTAACTCCACTTACAAAAGTCCCTTCAACAGAAGTTTTACTTAATGGAACTTGTACACCATTACAAGTTATTACATATCTCTCTTCATTAAAATTTTCAATTTTTATTTGAAGTCTTTCCACTGAAGAATCCACATATCTTGATGTTCCTTGACTTCCTGATTCTTCTCCTAAAACATGCCAAGGTTCAATAGCTGTTCTAATTTCAACAGGCATATCTTGAATAACTGTCATACCATGTAAAGGGAATCTAAACTCAAAGAATGGGTCAAACCAATCAAGTTTAAACTCATATCCCTCATCATTTAGATATTCAACCACACTTTTAATATCCTCTTTTACATAATGCTCAAGTAGGAATTTATCATGAAGTCTTGTTCCCCATCTAACAAGGTTATGTTTGTATGGTTTTTTCCAAAAACAAGATACCAATGCTCTTACTAATAACATTTGTAAAAGTGCCATTTGAGAGTGAGGAGGCATATCAAAAGCTCTAAGCTCTAAAATTCCCAATCTTCCACTTGAACTATCAGGAGAGTAAAGTTTATCTATACAAAACTCACTTCTATGTGTATTTCCTGTGATATCTGTAAGCATATGTCTAAACAATCTATCCGTTAACCAAAATGGAACATCTCCATTTTCAGGGATTTGAGAAAAGGCAATTTCTAATTCATATAGATTTTCAAGTCTTCCCTCATCAACTCTAGGGGCTTGTGAAGTAGGACCAATAAATGCTCCACTAAATAAATATGAAAGACCTGGGTGGTGTTGCCAAAATGTGATTAAACTTCTAAGTAGATTTGGATTTCTCAAAAGTGGAGAATCACTAGGAGTTGAAGCACCAATAGTTACATGGTTTCCACCTCCTGTTCCTGTGTGTTTTCCATCTACCATAAATTTCTCTGTTCCAAGTCTACAAACTCTAGCATCTTCATAAAGTTTTAGCATATTGTCACTCAACTCTTGCCAAGAAGAGGCAGGTTGAATATTTACTTCAATAACACCTGGATCTGGAGTAACTTTGATTCTATCTGTTCTATAATCATTTGGTGGCTCATAACCTTCTATAATTACGGCCATATTTAGCATTTTTGCACTCTCTTCTATTGAAGCAATCAAATCCAAAAATGATTCAGTGTCATTGATAGGAGGAAGGAAAATACAAAGTTTTCCATCTCTAATCTCTACACTAATTGCTGTTCTTACAAAAGCACTATAGCTATTAAACTCAACTGTATTAGAAGTGATATGTTTTGCTCTTTGTTCAACAGGAGAGATATAATCCCCCAAAGATGGATATGAAGCAAATAAATCTTGTTCAAATGATTTTTCAATCTCAATATGTGGTTTTACAACCAATGAACTAAGTGGAAGTCTAAGTCCCAAAGGAGAGTTTCCAGCACTTAAAAATAGATTTCCTCTTCTAAATTCCCAAGTTGAAGTAATCCATTTTGTTTTTCCATAACTTAATGGTAAAACATAACCAACTTCGCTATTTAGCCCTTGTTGAAGTTTTTGGGCTATTGTTTTTCTCTCTAAAGGGTCTTTTAAATCATACTTCAAAGGGTCAATATCCAAAGGCATTTCAGCCTCTTTCATAATATAATAAATCGGGTCTTCAAAAGCTGGAATAATATTTTTATCACTAACTCCCAAAACTAAAGCAAGTGTTGATAAAAACTTTTTAGCATCAGCAGTTGAATAAGGATAAGTTTTATTCATATTTGCTAAAAGGTCTGGATTTCTCCATACAGGTTTTCCATCTTTTCTCCAATAAATAGTTGTTTGCCATCTAGGAATTGGCTCTCCTGGATACCACTTCCCTTGAGCGTGGTGTAATAATCCACCATTTGTAGTTGAACTTAAAATTCTTCTTGAAAGGTTGTTTGCTAACTCTCTTTTATGTGGTCCATCTGCTGCATTATTCCATTGGTCGGATTCCATATCATCGATAGAAACAAATGTAGGTTCTCCACCCATTGTAAGTCTTACATCATTTTCCACTAAGTCTTTATCAACTTTGAATCCAAGTTCATAAATAGCTTTCCATTGCTCCTCTTTGTATGGTTTTGTAACCCTTGGAGATTCAAAAATTCTTGTAACTTTGTTTTCAAATTCAAATTCTGTTTCACATTTGTCACTAAATCCTTCAATAGCGTGAGCAGAATTATAGTGTGGTGTACAAGCAAGGGGAATATGTCCTTCACCAGCAAAAAGCCCACTTGTACTATCAAGCCCTATCCATCCAGCACCTGGTACATAAACCTCTGTCCACGCGTGTAAATCTGTGAAGTCATTTTCAGGACCACTAGGACCATCCAAAGATTTAACATCTGCTGTTAATTGCACCAAATATCCAGATACAAATCTAGCTGCAAGTCCTAAATGTCTTAGTGTTTGTACAAAAAGCCATGCAAAATCTCTACAACTTCCAAGTTTTTTGTCTAAGGTTTCCTTTGGAGTTTGCACACCTGGCTCTAATCTTACTGTGTAATTTATGTATGAATTGATTTTTTGATTCACTTCAACCAAAAAATCAATAGTGCTTTTTTTCTTTGAAACATCTATTGTTTTTACAAATTTTTTAAGCTCTTTTGAGTCCTCAACAACTTCCAAATAAGGAGCTAACTCTTTTCTCAAATCATTTTTATATTTAAAAGGAAACTCTTTTGCACTATCTTCTAAAAAGAAATCAAAAGGATTTATTGTAATCATATCTGCAATGATTTCAACATCAATAAAAAACTCTTTTGTTTTTTCAGGGAAAACAATTCTTGCTAGATAGTTTCCAAATGGGTCTTGTTGCCAATTTAAGAAGTGATTATCAGGCTTTATTTTAAGTGAATAAGCCTCTATAGGTGTTCTACTGTGAGCAGCGGGTCTTAATCTAATAATGTGTGGAGATAAAGAAATGTTTCTATCGTACTTATAGTGTGTTTTGTGAGAAATTACAACTTTCAAAGACATAATAAATCCTTTTTAATTTTGTTGGAATCATTATACAAGAATAAAAAGTTTATCAATCTTAAAGATTGTATATATTGTATCTCTTATATACAATAGTATATTTTTTATTATTTTATATTTCTTGATTAAAATCAAAAAAAATCCTTTTCAAAAAAGATAAAATTCCAAAATATAAGGAGTAAAAATGCTAATAAACAAAAATGATTTACCATTGGTTGCTATGGATTTTATGAATAATACTCACTTTGAAGATGTGGATATTATCAATGAACTTTATGAAAATATTTTAAATTATCAAAATGACAACTCTTCTTCAAACTTTGAACTTTTAGCTTCAAAATATGAAGAGTGGGTTGTTCACACAATAAACCATTTCAAAACAGAAGAGGATGAAATGATGGCAAAAAGATTTTTTGCTTATATGTTTCACAAAGCAGAACATGACAATAATCTAAATGAGATAAAGTCTCTTTGGGAGAGTTTTGAAAAAAGTAAAAATATAGATATTTTAAAAAACTATTTTGAAGAAACTTTGGTAACTTGGCTAATTAGACACATCCAAAGTATGGATACAGTAACAGCAATGTTTTTTAAAACAGGAATGAGTCCTTGCTCTATGCACTAAATTACTCACTACTAAAACTCAAGAGAGTTTTAGTAGCGTAATTTCACTTGTTGTTCCAAGCCTCATAGGTGGACCCCAAAAACCTGTCCCTTTATTTACATAAACTTGCGTAAATTCGTTGTGTTGATTTAATCCTTTTACATAGGGTTGTTGAAGTTTAACCAAGTAATTAAAAGGAAAAATCTGCCCACCGTGGGTATGTCCACAAAGAATCAAATCCAAACCTTTTGTATTTTCTATTTGGTTGATAAATTTTGGTTGATGAGCCAAAAGTATAGTTGGGCTGTTTTTTATATTTTCCATAGCTTTTTGCAGATTTGGTTGAAAAGAGCCATATCTTTCTCCAAATATATCATAAACTCCAGCCAAATAAAATCCGTTATCTTTTTGCCCTATATAAACATTTTCATTCTCTAAAGTTTTGATTCCCAAAGAGTTCACATAATCAATAATTGGCTTTACACCGTGAAAATATTCGTGATTTCCAACTATATAAAAAACACCATATTTTGATTTTAGATTTTTTAGTTCATTTAGTGCAGTTTTTGCAAACTCCAATTTTGTATCTACCAAATCACCAGTTATTACCACAATATCAGCATTTAAACTATTTGTTTTATCAACTAGATTTTTTATAAAAGATTTATCTATCAATCCACCAATATGAATATCACTTAGTTGTGCGATTTTATAGGGTTGTTTTAGATTTTTTATTTTTACTTCTATCTCTTCAATTTGAGTATTTCTAGCTGTATTCATAGCATTTGCACTTGTGGCTGTTATTAAAGAGAGTGTTGTAATATCAGCACTCTTTTTGAAAAATTCCCTTCTTTTGGGAGTGAAATTTGTATGCTTTAGGGAAAAATCAAACAATTTGTAAATCAAAGTTATACAAAATGTTATAAAAATAATACCAATACTCAAAGAAGATAAAAAATAAAACCAGTTTGGAACAAATGGATAATATCTCTCTATTGGATACAAAAGCACTAAGATAAAAACTGCATATAAAAATAGAGTTAAAAATCTTTTTGTTTTAAAACTAAATAGGGATTTGTCTATAAACCATTTTTTTATGGCAACTGTTTGGACGATAAAAAGAGCAATAAATATGCTAAAAAATATAAAGAATTTCATAGGTGGATTGTAGTTTTATTTTATTAATGGAATTTAAACAAAAAAAGATGATTTCTATATTAAATCTATATGTGTTATAATGTATATACAAATATATACAAAGGTTTACAAATGAAAAAAGCTATAAATTTAAGAATAGAAGAATCACTACTTGAAGAGCTTGATATTTATGCTAAAGAGTTGGATAGAACAAGAACATATCTTATTGAGAAAGCAGTAAGTAACTATTTTGATACACTTGATGAAATGATAAGTGATAAAAGAATTGATGATATAAAAGCTGGAAAATCTGAAGTATTTAGCCTTGAAGATGTGGCAAAACAGCTAGGTTTAAAATAGATGTTTAAAGTAATTATTCCAAAAATTGTTTTTAAAGAGTTAGAAAAAATTGATGAAACAAATAGGCAGTTGGTATTTGATAAAATCAAAGATTTACAAAATGGTCATTTTGAAAATGATAAATCTTTACAGGGAAAACATAAGGGTAAATTTAGAAAAAGAGCGGGAAACTACAGGATTATATACTTGAAAGAAAATGATATTTTACTTATCACTTTAGTTAGGATTGCCCATAGAAAAGAGGTTTATTAGAAAAACAAAGCAGAAAATCTGCTTTATTTTGATTATTGTGCTGGAGTGTAAGGATTTGAAGTAACAGAAGGCATTATATTTTTAGAATTCAAATATAATCCATCTTTTTTCACTTCAAACGCATATTTTTTTAGATTTTTTTCATCCATTGCACTTATCCCCAATGATTGAGTAGGGTCAAGTAAACTTTGAGCCATAAGAGCAGCTTGTTCATCTAAAAGAACAGTTAATTTACCCTTTTCCAAAATATCATAAATCTCTTTTGATGCACTTGTTAGGATTCCTTTATTAACTTTTGCTTCCCCTGAGAATTCTAAAGTTTCAAAAAGTTTTTGCCCTTGAGCTGTATAGCTTGAAGCATTCCCTGAAAATTCCAATAAAGCATTGCTATTTACAGCCTCTTCCAAGATTTTTTCAACATTTTGAGTCTCTGCATATTTCAAAATATTATCAATAGTTTTTATTGGTAAATTAGATAATTTTGAGCTTATTTTAGATTTTCCTAAATTTAATTCATCCATCCCATATTTTTTCATAATAACTTCATCAAAACTTATTTCACTTTGAGAAGTTAGAGTTTCTGCCCCTTTTTCATTTTTTGAGTCAACACTTAAACTTTTCAAAGAAAATGACATATCTGTATCTTGGAATTTGATTGATTCTATTGTAGATTTTGAATTTTCATTTTTTTCATCTTTTAGATAATCAACTTTTACATTTAAGATTTGGAAAAATCCACCATTTTTATTTTGTGCATCTGAAATTTTGATTTCGGCAATTTTTGAGTTAAAACCTTGTCCATTCCATCCATTTACTTTGATAAATGCAGCATTTGGAATAACTGTATCTATATTTTTTACAACATACTCTTGTTTTTCATTGATTTTTAGTTGTAAATCGCCATTTTTAAGAAAATCTAAAAGCCATTTATTTTCAGGTAAAGAGGCATTTTGGTTTACTTCATACATAGCTTTTTTTGATAAAGATTTTAGGGAAACCGTCGATTCAAATGTTCCAAAAAGGTTTTTTATATTTGTGTCATAAGCAAAAGTAACCCCTTCAAAAAGTTGCTCTTTCATCATTTCATCTAAAGTTGAATATTGAAGCATTGCATTTCTTCTAAACTCTTCACTATCGTTTTTTTCAATAAGATATTTAAATGCTTTATCTGGAGAAGTTATCTCTAAATCCCCTTTCATAGAAGTTGTAATATAGTTTGTTGATTGTTGATTTTTTACAGTAAAACCATTTTCATTTAATTCTTTTATTTCGTTTTGAATAGCTGTATTTATTTGGTTGTTTAAAACATAAAGTCCTCCAAAAGAACCACCAACAACAAGTACAGACGCTAAAATAATTTTTTTCATATTTTCCCTTGTTTAAATTATAAATTGCTAGATTATAGCTACTTTCAAATTATTATACGGTTATAATTTTTTTGATACCCTCTATCAAAGATATTATTTCCTCTTTAGTTTGTGAAAAATGTATAGATATCCTAAGCCATCCTGGTTTTGTACTCACATCTATCATTTCTATTCCCAAGAGGTCATGTCCATAAGGTCCAGCACAAGAACATCCAGCCCTTGTTTGGAAACCACTATTCTTTGAGAGTTTGTTACAAATATCATAGGCATTAAATCCTTCTATATTAAAAGATATTATTCCTATATTTTCAACTTCTCTATTTCCGTAAATATGGCAATTTGGGAATTTTGAAAGTTCTTCTATAAAAATTTTTTGTAACTCATTTTTTTTCTCTTTTATCAAATCAAAACCTATTTCATTTCTTAGTTGGTAAGCCAAAGAGGCTCTTATTAGTTGTAAAATAGGAGGAGTTCCTGCATCTTCCCTTGCTTCTTCGTTTTTTTGATAGAGTTGCAAATTTTTGTTTACATATTCAACTGTTCCACCACCTGCAAAAGAGGGCGGAATAGAGGTATCTATTAAATTTTTTTTAATAATAAGTAATCCACAACTCCCTGGTCCTCCAAGAAGTTTATGAGGGGATAAAACCAAAGCATCATAAAGATGACAAGGAATATTTATATATGGACTTGATGCGGCTGCATCAAATAGAACCTTTGCTTTATAGTGTTTTAAAAGTCTTGATATCTCTTCATAGGGCGTAATTATTCCAGAAACATTTGAGGCAATACAAAAACAACCTATTATTTCCCTATGGGCATTTTCTTGTAAAATTTCCTTTAGCTGAAGAAGGTCAACTAATCCATCATTTGTTAGTTTTATTCTTTTTACTTCACATAAAGCTTCCCTATAACTTACCTCATTTGAATGGTGTTCATAAGGTCCTACAATAATTAGAGGAAGTTTTTTTTTGGCAACAGTTATTCCAAATCTTTTGATAGTTGCTGGTGGAATATAAAGCCCTAATAACTCTTGAAATTTTTTTATAGCTGCTGTTGTTCCACATCCACTTGGAAGAATGGCAAATTCATCATTTAATTCCAAACTTTTTGCTAAATTTTTTCTGGCTAATTCATAATAATTTGATGTAATATCGGCATTTGATGCCTCTTTTGAGTGAGTATTTGCGTATGTTTCAAGAACATCAAATATTCTATTTTCTATTTGTCTAAAGCCTAATCCCGAAGCTGTATAGTCAAAGTACTCTTTTTTATTTTTTCCTATTGTGTTATATCGTATAAAATCTAATATATTTGTATTATCATTGAAAAAGGGTCTAAAAATATCTTTTATCATTAATTGGTCACTTTTAAATTAGTTGGAGTTATTAATATTATAATTTTATATTATTTAAAATAAGAGTTGTTTGAAAATACCTTTGCAAAACTATTTAAGCAAAGGCATTAAGTCCTATCTCTTTTAAATCATTTGCCAAATCTTTAGCATTTACAGTTGGAACATCTAAAATTATGATATTCCCTTTGTGGGAGATTTTTAATTTACTAGCTTTATGTTTTTCTAGTAAATCAATCAAAGAGTTTAATTTTTCACATTTTAATTCAAATCCATCAACTTTACACCCTATGTAACTTTGATTTTCGATTTTGCTTTCATGGATTCCCATTCTTGGTTTCTGTGGAGTTTTATCATTTGAGATTTGAATATCTTGCTTGATTCTAAAATTCACAGAAGCATTTAAAACATTAAAAAATTCATCAATTCCCCAAAACTCGATAAGTGAAGCAAAAGAACTTTTTTGTTCATTTTGTCTGTTTCCAAAATCTTTATAAATTTTGGCTATGGTTTTTGCTGTGTTTATAACTTGAGAAGAGTTGATATACCCAATAACAAAATCCAAAACTTTTACCATAAAAACAATATTTCCCTTAAAATCTTTTGTTGCATTAAAACTAATATCAGGAGTAAACTGAACATTACACCCCTCTTCATATCCACTAACTGCAATTTGAAATTTATTTGGTAAATTTGAATAGTTCTTATTTCCAATAAAAGCTTCATCTAAACTATCAGCCAAAGCACTAACATCATATATTTGAGTTGTATCAAGTCCATTTACAGGGCATGTTAAAACCCTTCTTACTGTGTGTCCTGACTCAAATGCTGTATTTAAACTAACCTCTTGCAAAAGATTAAAAATCTCTGGAAGATTATAAATCTTTAGATTTCTGAACTCTATTTTTTGGTTTGATGAAAAAGTCAAACTATCTTGGGCAAATTTTTGAGATATAAGATTTACAACTTTTAGTTGATTGATATTTAACAATCCCATAGATAATGGCACTTTTAATTTAAAATATTCTTGATTTTCATCTTGAGCATAAATTCCGTACCACTTAAATCTTTCCAGATTCTCTTTGCTAACTTTCTCGCCAAAAACAGCATGGATAAAGATGTCTCCTAAGACATCCAATCCATCTTTTGTTTTTTTTATTTGTTCTATATTCATCTTTATATTGCTTTACAATTCCACTCAGGGTAGTTTCTTCTAATAAACTCATTTAATTCGATTTCAGCTTTAGAATAAACTTTTTTCTCCTCTTCAAGTTTTGCAAAACCTTCAACAGAAGATACAATCATTCCAGCACCAACTGTTGAATTATTGTATTTATCGATAATAATAAAACTTCCTGTGTATCTATTCTCATGGTATGGATCAACTGCAATTTCTCTATCTAATGATAATGTACATTTTGCAATATCATTTAATGCCAACTCACTTGCATCAACTTCATCAAAAGTATTGATATTTTTCTTAAACTCTATGGCATTAAAAGCACCATTGATTACAGATGTTGCTCTTTTGATTACATAGTTTTGATTTAACTTCATTGGAGTTTCATCCATCCAAACTACCATACAAGATAGATGATTTGATACTTTTGGAATATCTCCAGTTTTTACTATCATATCTCCTCTACTTATATCAATCTCATCTTCAAGTGTAATAGTTGTAGCCATTGGAGCAAATGCTTTTTGTATAGTTTCAACAGTTTCGTCTTTACCAATTGGTCTTAAATCTTTAATATCATTTGATACTATTGACTTTACACGACTTGTTTTTCTTGAAGGTAAAACAGTGATTTCATCTCCAACTTTTATCTCTCCACTTGCAATTGTTCCTGAAAAACCTCTAAAGTTTAAGTGAGGTCTTACCACATACTGAACAGGAAGTCTAAATGATGAAGACTCTTGTTTATGAATTGGAATTGTGTCTAATAAAGGCATCAATGGAAGTCCTTTATACCATGAACATTTTGGCGAAATAGTTAAGATATTATCTCCATCAAGTGCCGAAATAGGAATAAATTCTATATTTAAATCAGTATGATGAGGTAAAAAAGAGATAATATCATTGTAATCTCTTTTGATTTTTTCAAATACTTCTTGGCTAAAATCTACTAAATCCATTTTATTTATTGCAACTATTAGGTTTTTGATACCTAAAAGTGAGGCAATATAAGAGTGTCTTTTAGTTTGAGTTAAAATACCAGCTCTTGCATCAATTAAGATAATAGCAACATCAGCTGTTGAAGCACCAGTTGCCATATTTCTTGTATATTGCTCATGACCTGGAGTATCAGCTATGATGAACTTTCTTTTATCTGTTGAGAAAAACCTATAAGCAACATCAATAGTAATACCTTGCTCTCTTTCACTTGCTAATCCATCAACTAAAAGTGCTAAATCGATTTTATCTCCAGTTGTTCCAACTTTTTTACTATCTTTTTCAATAGCTGCTAATTGGTCTTCAAAAATCATTTTTGAATCGTATAATAATCTTCCAATTAAAGTTGATTTTCCATCATCTACTGAACCACAAGTGATAAATCTTAGAATCTCTTTGTTTTCATGCTCTTTTAAATATTGTTCAATATTTTGCGAAATTAAATCTGATTGATGTGCCATCTTAAAAATATCCTTCTTGTTTCTTTTTCTCCATTGACGCATCGCCATCAGAGTCTATAAGTCTTCCTTGTCTCTCACTTGTTGTACAAATAAGCATCTCTTGAATAATCTCAGGTAATGTTGTAGCAGTTGAATTTACTGCTCCCGTTAAAGGATAACATCCTAAAGTTCTAAATCTAACCATCTCTTTTTTTGCTGTAGCTCTTAACTCTTCAGGCATTCTTTCATCATCAACCATGATTTTTGTACCCATATATTCTACAACTTCTCTCTCTTTTGAAAAGTATAAAGATGGAATAGAAATATTTTCTAAATAGATATATTGCCAAATATCAAGTTCTGTCCAGTTTGATAACGGGAATACTCTAATTGACTCACCTTTAGTATGTCTTCCGTTATAAATATTCCATAACTCTGGTCTTTGATTTTTTGGATCCCATCTATGGTTTTTATCCCTAAATGAGTAAATTCTCTCTTTTGCTCTTGATTTTTCCTCATCACGTCTTGCTCCACCAAATACAGCATCAAACTGTTGAATGTTTAACATATTTTTTAAACCCTCAGTTTTCATAATATCTGTGTGTAATGCTGAACCGTGAATAAATGGAGAGATATTCATCTCTTCACCTTTTGGGTTAGTATAAACGATAAGTTCCATACCAACCTCTTTTGCTCTTTTATCCCTAAACTCAATCATCTCTTTAAATTTCCATGTTGTATCAACATGAACTAAAGGCAACGGTGGAGGAGCAGGATAAAATGCTTTTTGTAAAAGATGTAACATAACAGAAGAATCTTTTCCAACACTATATAACATTGCTGGATTACTAAACTCTGCCACAACCTCTTTCATAATGTGCATTGATTCAGCTTCAAGCTGTTTTAAATGCGTTAATCTTTCTTTGCTTATTTCCATTTAATTATTCTCCATTAATTTCGACTAGCCCAAATTAAAAGTTTGAATTTGTCTTAATATAAATCTATTTTTTGTGTAATCCACACTCTTTGTGTTCAGGATTTTCCCACCACCATCTTCCAGCTCTTATATCTTCACCCTCTTTTATAGCTCTTGTACAAGGAGCACATCCAATACTTGGAAAGCCTATTTTATGAAGTTTGTTTGTTGGAACGCTATTTGTTTTTACATAATCCCAAACATCACTTTCACTCCAAGAAATCAAAGGGTTCACTTTTATAACATCAAATGTTGCATCATACTCAACCAAAGGCATATCAACTCTTGTTACACTTTGAGATGCTCTAAGTCCCGTAATCCAAACTTCAACATTTTTTAAAGCTCTTTTTAAAGGCTCTATTTTTCTAATGTTACAGCAGTTTTTTCTATTATCAATACTCTCATAGTGACCATTTACACCTTGAGTTTGATATAGTTCTTGAACTAAATCATTTTGTGGAAAAAACACATTTATTTTAATATTGTACTTTAGATTTGTTGCATCCATAACATCATATGTTTCTGGGTGTAATCTACCTGTATCTAGTGTAAATACATTTGCATTTTTATCTTTTTTTAGTAGTAAATCTGTTAAAACTTGATCTTCTACACCTAAACTTGAACTCAAAGCTACATTTTTGAAATTATCAACAAAATAGCCAATAACTTCACTTGCATTTTTGCTTTTTAACTCTTCATTTAATTTTTTTGCTAACTCTTGTTTACTCATTTTCTAACCTAAATTTGATAATCATTTGGTACTTCTTTTACTTTTCCAAAAGATAATTTATTCCAAGCTCTTTCGTGAAAGTAATATAAAGCCATTTTTGTAATAACTTCAATAGAACCTATTGAAGCTGCCATTATCAGGTTTCCCGTAACAAAATAAGAAACTATCATCGTATCAAGAGTTCCAACCGTTCTCCAAGATATTGCTTTAACAACGGACCTATAAGGTTTTTCGTGCATTTTTTTCCTTTATCTATAGGACAAAGAGGTTTTTATTCCTCTCCATCATAATCATATAATCCAGAACTTAGGTATCTCTCTCCCGTATCACATAAAATTGTAACGATTACCTTACCTTTGTTCTCTGGTCTTGAAGCTATTAGTGAAGCTGCGTGGATATTTGCTCCAGCAGATATTCCCACCAATAAACCTTCTGTTTGTGCAATATTTCTTGAAGCCAAAATAGCATCATCATTTGAAACTTGCACAACTTCATCATAAACTTTTGTATTTAAAACATCTGGTACAAAGCCAGCTCCAATACCTTGAATTCTATGAGGTCCTGGTTTCCCACCACTTAAAACTGGACTTGCTTCTGGCTCAACTGCAATTACTTTAATATTTGGATTATGAGCTTTTAAAACCTCACCTGTTCCTGTTATTGTTCCACCCGTTCCAATCGCTGCAACTAAAATATCAATCTTTCCATCAGTATCAGCTAAAATCTCTTTTGCTGTTGTAAGTCTGTGAATTTCAGGGTTTGCACCATTTTGAAATTGTTGAGGAATAAAAGAGTTTGGTGTTGCTTCTTTTAACTCAATAGCTTTTTCAATAGCACCTTTCATTCCTTTTTCTGGTGGAGTTAATACTAAAGTTGCTCCCAATGCTCTTAATAATCTTCTTCTTTCAATACTCATTGAAGCTGGCATTGTAAGAGTAAGTTTGATTCCAAGTGCAGCACAAACAGAAGCTAATGCAATTCCTGTATTTCCACTTGTTGGCTCAATTACTGTTGTATCTTTATTGATAAGTCCTGCTTTTAAAGCAGAGTTAATCATATTTGTACCAATTCTATCTTTTACAGAATGTGATGGATTCATAAATTCACATTTTCCTAAAACCGTTGCACCACTTGTGTTACTTGCACCTTGTAATTTTACTAAAGGTGTATTTCCTATTAATTCTGTTACATTGTTTGCGAATTTCATCTATTTTCCTTTGTTTTATTTAAATACTGTAATGTAAAAATTCATTATATTTATCTTGATATTCATCCAATCTTGAAAGGCTAATATCAAAAATCTTTTTTGTCAAAGCTTTTGATTCATCAAAGAAGATATTCAAAATAGGATTATCAGTTTTTGAATCAACTATTTTTATATCATCTTCAAGTGCTATCAAAATATCAACTATCTTTATCTCTTCTGCACTTTTTGCAAGAATATATCCACCCTTTGCACCTCTTACACTTTTTACTAAGTCAGCTCGTCTGAGTTTACTCAGCAGTTGTTCTAGGTAATTTTGAGGAATATTTGCATTTGCAGATATATCTCTAATTTGCATGGGAGTTTCCTCTTGATGCTTGCTTAACTCGTACATGGCAGTCAAGCCATATACACCTTTTGTGGATACTAAAGGCATTTTAGTTTAATGCTTGAGTTAAATCTTCGATTAAATCAGCCGTATTTTCCAATCCGATTGATAACCTAACTGTTACTGGATTTACACCTGCTTTTGCAAGTTCTTCTGGACTCATTTGAGAGTGAGTTGTTGAAGCTGGATGAGTAATTAGTGATTTACTATCTCCGATATTTACAACAACGCTAAATAGTTTTACGCTATCAATAACTCTTTTTGCCTCTTCAAATGACTCAACATCAAATGAGATAAGTCCAGATGCTTTTCCATCTTTGAAATATTTTTGTGCTTTTGCATAATATTTATTTGACTCTAATCCTGGGTAATTTACTGCTTTTACCTTTGGATGAGACTCTAAAAATTTAGCAACAACCAAAGCATTATCAGAGTGTTTATCAACTCTTAATCCCAAAGTTTCTAATGTTTGAATCAATAACCAAGAGTTATGTGGAGATTGAGTTGCTCCTATATCTCTTAATAATGAAAGTCTGATTCTCAAACAGAAGTTTGGAAGTGGAACTTGTGTATAAACTAAACCATGGTATGACTCATCTGGAGTTGTAAAGTGTGAATATCTGTTTGCATTTTCAGTGAAGAATTGTGCTAAACCATCTCTTTCTACGATAATTCCTCCAATAGCTGTTCCTTGTCCATTTGTATATTTTGAAGTTGAGTGAACAACCACATCAACTCCCCATTTGATTGGGTTAAATAACGCAGCACTTGCAACAGTGTTATCACAAATAGTTAAAACACCATGTTTTTTTGCGATTTCTACTACTTTTTCCACATCTGTAATTGCTATTTGTGGGTTTGATAATGATTCAAAGAAAATAGCTTTTGTTTTGTCATCAATTAACTCTTCTAAGTTTGAAGCATCATCACTTTTGAATACTTTTGCAGTTATTCCAAATCTTTTAATTGTGTGTGTCAAAAGAGTAACCGCTCCACCATATAATTTGTCAGAAATGATAATATTATCTCCAGCTTCAGCCACATTTGCAATAGCATAAAAAATCGCTGCTTGTCCTGAAGATGTACAAATCGCTGCTGCTCCACCCTCAAGTGCTGCAAATCTTTGCTCTAAAACATCTGTTGTTGGGTTTGTTAATCTTGTGTAAATTGGTCCTAATTCTTTTAAAGCAAATAAATTTGCTGCATGTTCACTATCTCTAAAAGCATACGCTGTTGTTTGAGAAATAGGTACAGCCATCTCTCCGTTACCTTGTTTTTTGTTATAACCAGCGTGAATTGCTATTGTTTCATTTTGCATTTTTAAATCCTTTTTAATTTAATCAACTTTATTTATGTTGGAATTATAAAACATTTTAAAATAAATGTCAAGTGTTTTAATCAAATTTATATAAATTGCCTATATTTAAGGCTTTTAATTAAACTTGATTTATTTAATCAACTTTATATATGATTATTAAGAAAACATTGGTTAAAATCCCTATAAATCAATATTTATAAGAAGTATAAAATGAAAAAATATAATATTTTTGAAGAGATAATAGTAGACAAAAACGAAGAAAAATTTTTTGAAATTTTCAAAAATGAGAAGATAAAAATAGAAAAAATTGTCTCAAATGGACAAACTTCCCCTGATAATTTTTGGTATGAACAAGAAGAAAATGAGTTTGTTTTGGTTCTTGAAGGTTTTGCTATAGTTCAATTTGAAGATTTTGAAGTGGAGTTAGAAAAAGGGGATTGCTTAAATATAAAAGCTATGCAAAAACATAGGGTTAAGTTTACAAGCCAAACAGAACCAACTATTTGGTTTGCTGTGTTTTATTAGGAGAAAATTATTTATATAAAATATTCGGGATATTCTTCTATCGTTCCAAGTTTTTCAATAGGTTTTGAAGTACTCCATGCGGGTTCCCCATTATTAAAATTTGGATTAATGGGATAAAAAAGACCATCAAATTTTACGACAAATATTTCATTATCAAATTTTACGACATCACATACATAAATAGTACAATTATTAATATCTAAGTGTTTTGTTGGAATTTTATTTTTTGTCATTCTAATCCTTAAAATTTTTAATACACATCATCATGAATTCCAATATCAATAGGAATAATCTCATTATCTTTGATGATAAAATCAATAAGCACTCTATAATCCATATTTATAGAAATTGAGTGAAAATCAGCAAGTTTTCCTTTTAGTTTGTGAAGTCTAAGGCTTGGATGAAAAGGGTCATTTTCTAGTATAAAAATAGCTTTCGTATATCTATCAAACATATCAGGATATTTTTTTAGAAACTTTTTTAGCTTTTTTTCATACTCATCTGTGATGATAAGTTTATAGTTCATTTTTTAGCTTTTCAATATGTTCACTTGCTGTTTGAGTTTTGAAATTTCCATTTTGGATATCTTGAAGTGATTTTAGATATGCCAAATCAAGTTCATTGGCTCTTAACTCTTTGTATCTTTCAATATCTAAAACAACAAATTGATTTTTACCTCTAACATTTATGATTAATTCATCAAATTTTTCAAGAAGAGATGAAAACATTGAAACGCCTTTTGTTTTAACATCATTTGCATTTATTATCATAATAGTATCCTTAATAGTACTTTTAAAAGTATTATAGAATTTTATATTTTGATTGTCAAATTTTTAATCTGCTATAATCCCTCCAATAAAAATCCAAAGGCAAAAAATTGAAAATAGCAATAATAGGTGCAGGTGCAGCTGGAATAATCTGTGCAATTACCGCAAAAAGATTAAACAAAGATTTACAAATAGATATTTTTGAAGCAAATAAAAGTATAGGAAAAAAGATTTTAGCATCAGGAAACGGTCGATGCAACATCACAAATACAAACATAACTTCAAAAAATTATTTGGGAGAAGAGCCATCTTTTGTCAATTATGCCCTAGAACAATTCAATTTCAAAGCCTTTGAAAAGTTCTGCAAAAGTATAGGATTATTACTTGATATAAAAGAGAGCTACAAAGTTTATCCCCTTTCAAATGAAGCCAAATCAGTTACAAATCTTTTGGATTTGGCACTTCAAGAGTTGGAGGTTAATCTCTATTTTGAGAGTTTTGTAAAAGATATTTTAAAAACTGATGATAAGTTTGTGGTGCAATTAGAAAAAGAGGAGTTCAAAGGCTATGATAAAGTTTTGATTTCAAGTGGATTGGGTGCCGCTCCTCAACTAAATGCAACTGAAAAAGGTATGGAAATAGCCTCTACTTTTGGGCATAGTTTCAATACTACTTATCCTTCTTTGGTTGGATTAAATACCGATGGAAACTATCTTTCTAAACTTCAAGGAGTGAAAAAAGAGTGTAATGTTAGTTTGTTTGTAAATGGGAATTTAGAACAAGAGATTTTTGGAGATGTTCTTTTTACAAAATATGGGGTTTCTGGTTTTGCGATACTTGATATTTCTCAACTTGCTGTTTATCATTTTACTTTAGGACAAGATGTAAAAATATCTATCAATTTCTTTCCAAAAATAGACAAAAATGCCCTTTCTGACCAAATCCAAACACTATTTAAAAACTTACCAAATCAAAGAGCTGTTGATATTTTGACAGGAATAATATCCAACAAAATAGCTCCCGTTTTATTGGATATTTGTAAAATTAGTCTTGAGTCAAAAGCAAAAGATATAAATGCAAAACAGATAAAAGCTATGGCTTATCAGCTAAATGCTTGGAAATTAAAAGTGATTGATACTCAAGGTTTCGCTCACGCAGAAGCTAGTGGTGGTGGAGTGCGAACAGCGGAAGTTGATAACAAAACCTATGAGAGTAAACTATGCAAAGGATTGTATTTTGCTGGGGAAGTTTTGGATATAGTGGGAAATAGGGGAGGATTTAATCTCCATTTTGCGTGGGCTAGTGGGTATTTGGTTGGAAAGAGTTTATATAAATAAAAAATTAAAAAAGGAAAAAAATGGACAGGATAACTGAATTATTAAAAATAGGTATTGAGAGCGGTAAATTCCAAAATAAATTATATAAGTTTAGGGACTTTAGTGATTTTACAGATAAAATTATTTTAAATTCAGAATTTTATTTTGCTTCTCCTAAAAGATTCAATGACCCTTTTGATTGTAATTTATCATATAGACAAGATTATACACAAGAAGAAATTTTGGCAAAATATGAATATTTAGCATTGAAATTTTCTTTACCGAAAGAAAAATTTATAGAAGAATATGGGTTAACTTTGAAAAATTTTTTAGATAATTATCCAAAATTAAATGATAAATTAGTTTCTCAGTCGGGGATATTATCACTTTCCAAAAGTAATAAAAATATCACAATGTGGTCACATTATGCAAATGAGCATAAAGGTTTAGCTTTTGAGTTACAGGTTGATGAAGATTATGATTTCTTTCATGGTTATGGAATTGTAGAATATACAAAAGAATATGAATTATTATCTTATACAAATTTAACATCAAATAAAGATTATGAAAAATTATTCTTAACAAAATATACTGATTGGGAATATGAAGAAGAAATAAGAGTTATAGATTACAATAAAAATGGAACAAAAAAATTTAATAAAAAGGCATTAAAAACAATTTATTTTGGATATAGAGCTGATGAAACAAATATTAAAAAAATCATTCAATTATGCCAATTAAATGGATTTGAACATGTTGTTTTTAAAAAAGCAAAACTAATTCCTGGAAAATTTGCTTTAGATTTTGATGAAATAGACAAGAGTCAATATTTATAAAAAATGTGAGCATTTTCAAAATAGAGTAAAGAAAAATCAAATTAAATCTGTTAAGAAATTTGAACTGTTTGAGGCTTTAGCCGAGTTTTCAAATTTTAAGATTTCATTTTATTTTTTAGCTATTTTGGAACTTTGCGAACGCTTTTCTTTTGCTTTCTTTTCTTTATTAAAAAGAAAAGAAGATTTAATGCACAAACATAAAAGAAGTAATGGTGCAATTTTTAATGAAATTCAAAAAGAAGTAATTTATGGATAAAGCAACCACTATTGAATTAATAAATTTTAGAAATAGAAAAATAGCTTCAAAATCTCTCTCTTAAAACCACCAATTTTCTAATCTTCCCAAACTCAAAAGTTCCCTTATCACTAAAAAGCTTATGGTTTTCATCAAGTTTTAGAGGTTTTATATTTTTGAAGTTTTTGTTTTCGTAAGCAAAATTTATGTAGTTTTTGTCAATGATAGCTTTTTGTAAAAATTTGTATTCTATATTCATAATTTATATTATAAAAAGAG
>JBBITK010000006.1:0-261 GCA_037440805.1 Arcobacter sp.
TTGCGTGCATTTGACAGCTTTCAGCTTTTTTCATCTCTCCACCACATTTTCCAGCTCCACAAGAACCTGCAAATAAAGATGAAGTTGCTAAGATTAAACTAAAAAATAAACCTAAAAGTTTTATTTTCATATATACTCCTTTTTAATTTTGTTTAAAAAGTTTAGCATATTTTTTATTTAGAACCACATTTTCCTGTTCCACATGAACCAGATGCTTTTTCTTTAACCTCTTTTTTCATTTCACCACCACATTTTCCTGTT
>JBBITK010000006.1:313-57319 GCA_037440805.1 Arcobacter sp.
CCAGAAGTTTTCTCTTTAACCTCTTTTTTCATTTCACCACCACATTTACCTGCTCCACAAGAACCATTTGCACCAAAAGCTAATGTTGCACTTAATAAAGCTCCTAAAATTAATCCTGCTACTTTCATAATATACTCCTTTTAATTTTTAAATTTATTCTTCTATTGCTTCAACTTCAACTAAAATTTTAACTTCTTCACTAACAGCTAAACCACCCGTTTCTAAAGCTTTATTCCATTTTAGGTCGAAATCCATTCTATTGATTTTACCTTTCATAGAGAAACCAACCCTATTATTTCCTTGGAAATCTTTTACTGTTGCTATCTCTTCAACATCAAAAGTAACGGGTTTTGTAATACCTCTAATGGTTAAATCACCGCTCATTTTTCCTTCATTCCCATCTGCTTTGTAAGATTTCATAACAAATGTCATCTTTGGAAATTTTTCAGATAAAAAGAAATCTTCACTTCTTAAATGGTCGTCTCTTTTTTCAATACCCGTATCAACTGATTTTGTTTCAACTTCTGCTTTAAACGACTTAAAACTATTAGTTTTTGCATCAAAATCAACATCTGCATTATATGCTTTGAACTCTCCTTTTACATTTGTTATCAACAAATGCTTAACAGAAAATCCAACATGAGTATGTGAATCATCTAAAATATATGGTGTTGCGTTAGCTAAACCAAAAGATAAAATAGATAAAGAGATAATTTTACTGATACCTTTCATTTTTACTCCTTTTTGATTTACAAGTGAATTTTATATTTTTTTTGTGTACTTTGTGTTTATCATATAAAAAATAACTGGAATGATGACTAAAGTTAAAAATGCAGAACTTAGCATTCCTCCAATCATAGGAGTTGCAACCCTTTGCATAACTTCACTTCCCACACCATTTGAGTACATAATAGGTATTAATCCACCTAAAATTGCACATATTGTCATTAGTTTTGGGCGAAGCCTTAAAACTGCACCTTCATAAATTGCTTTAGCAATATCCTCTTTTGTAAACTCTTTTTTCTCTTTTAGTTTGTTTATGGAATCATTTAAATAAACCATCATAACAATAGCCGTTTCACTTGCCACTCCAAGCAGGGCTAAAAATCCAACAATAACAGCAATAGAGATATTAAAATTTAGATAATCCAAATAAAAAATTCCACCAGAAATTGCAAAAGGTAGAGTAAAAAATATAATTGTTGTATAAAGCAAATTTTTTAAAGCCAAATATATCAACACAAAAATCAACATCAAAACCAAAGGAATAATATAAATAAGCCTATCCATAGCCCTTTGTAAATTTTCACTCTCCCCTGACCACTCAATATAATATCCAGATGGTAGTTTTAAATCTTTTAATATTTCACTAGCTTCATCTTTATATGTTTGTGTAGCCACATCACTTTTTGGAGTTATATATACAAAATTTACATTCAAACCTTTTTCTGATTTTAAAACACTAGCACTTTGCTCATAACTTAGATTTGCAAACAATCTAAGTGGTTGAAAACCTAATTTTGTTTTGATTTGTAAATTTTCCAAAGCTTTTATATCTTCCCTTTGATTTGCTTCAAATCTCATAGAAATAGGGTATCTCTCCAAATTATAAATAAAAGTTGATATTTGTTCTCCACCAACTCCCATAGATACAACTCTTAATACCTCATCTTTTGTTATGCCATATCTTGAAATCATCTCATCATCTACTTTTATATTTAGATAATATCCTGTATTTGATTTTTCAGAAGATACCGATAAAGAACCTTTATATTTTGCTAATTTATTTTCAATTTGTGAAGATATATCTTGTAATATTTTATTATCTTGCCCATAGACTTTTATTCCCAAAGGAGTTCTAATACCTGTTAAAAGCATATCTATTCTTCCTCTTATTGGATATGTCCAAGAGTTTATTAATCCCTCTATCTTCAAAGCTTTATCCATCTCTTCCATAAGCTTTTCATAACTAATATCTTTTCTCCACATATTTTGAGGTTTAAAAGTGATAATTGTCTCAATCATAGATAAAGGTGCAGGGTCTGTTGCACTATTAACCCTTCCAACTTTAGCAAATACATTTTCCACTTCAGGGAAAGATTTAATTATTCTATTTGTTTTATATGCCAAATCCTTTGCCACATCAATTCCAACACCAAAGGAAGTTACAGGCATATACATAACACTTTGTTCATTCATCATAGGCATAAATTCCCAATTCTGTTTTTTATAACTTCCATAAGCAAAAAATAGTGCCACAAAAAATAGAGCTATCACAAAATATCTAAGCTTCAAAGATAGTTTTAAAATCACTCCATAAATGGCTATAAAAAATCTATTTATAATATTTTTATCTTCACTTTTTATATTACCTTTTATAAAAAATATCATCAAAATAGGAACTATTGTTATTGATAAAATAGCACCAACTCCCATTGCAAAAGATTTGGTAAATGCCAAAGGAGTAAAAAGTTTACCCTCTTGACCAGTTAATGCAAAAATAGGTAAAAAAGAGATAATTACCAAAACCAAAGCAAAAAATATAGGTCGTCCAACTTGTTTTGAAGATTCAACAATAATTTTGATTCTCTCTTCATTTGTAATATCTTTTTTATTTTGAAGATGTTTATGTGCATTTTCTACCATAACAATAGTTGCATCAACCATTGCTCCAATGGCTATTGCAATACCACCCAAACTCATAATATTTGAGCCTATATCAAAAAATTTCATAAATAAAAATGTAAATAATATGGTCATAGGAAGAGTTAAAATCACTATAAAAATCGTTCTAAAATGGAATAAAAAGAGCAAAATCACAAAAATTACAACCAAAGACTCTTCAAATAGAGTATGTTTTAGATTATCTATTGCTTTATCTATAAGCGATGTTCTATCATAAACCTCTACAACATCAACTCCATCTACTTTTAAACTTTGTAACCTCTGTTTTATTGCTTTTATTACCTTATATGGATTTTCATTTTGCCTTACAACAACAACTCCTCCTACAACTTCCCCTTCCCCATTTAACTCAGCCATTCCTCTTCTATTTGATGAGGTAATATTCACTTCTGCAATATCTTTTATTTTTAACGGATTTGAATCGTAAGTTTTTAAAGTAATATTTTCTATATCTTCTACTGATTTTAAATAACCCCTAGCTGTTATTATATTTTCAAAACCATTTTCTAAAACTATTCGTCCACCCTTATCGCTATTATTCTCCTCAATAGCTTTTTTAATCTCATCTAATGAAATATCATACTGCACTAATTTATCTTGATTTAGGGTAATTTCATAGTTTTTTACAAACCCACCAACACTTGCTATTTCACTAACACCATCTACAGCCAAAAGAGCATATCTATAGTAATAATCTTGTAAACTTCTAAGCTCTTGAAGATTTTTTGTTTTTGAAACCAAAGCATATTCATAAGCCCAACCAACTCCCGTTGCATCTGTTCCTAATTCAACTTTTGCACCCTGAGGAAAACTGCCTTGCAAAGTTGATAATTGCTCCAAAACTCTGCTTCTTGAATCATACAAATCTGTACCATCTTTGAAAATAATATAAATCATAGAGTTAGAAAAAGAGGTCATAGCTCTTATGGTTTCAATATTTTTTAGACTCATCAAATTTGAAATCAAAGGATAAGATATTTGCTCATCTATGGTTTTAGGAGATTGTCCTTCCCAATTTACTTGAATAATTACTTGAGGAGGAGATAAATCAGGTAGAGCATCTAAATTTGTATTTTTAATAGCCCAAATAGAAGCTATTGATAGGATAAAAAAGGTAAATAGAACTAAAAATCTATTTCTAACGCTATAAGAAATAAGTGATTCAACCATACTACCACTCCTCTTTATCTTTTGTATATAAAGAGTTTGTAACAGCATCTGAATCTAGTAAAAATAGTGCATTTCCTATAACTTCATCATCTTCATTTAATCCACTTAAAATCTCATATTTATTTGAAGATACTCTTTTTGCTTCAATTTTTACAGGTTCATAACTTCCATCTTCCAAAGGCTTAAATACATAATAATCTCTCTCTTTTTTTAAAACTGCATTTTTAGGAAGAGTCAATTTTTTACCAATATTTTGTAAAATCTCAACTTTCCCAAACATACTAGGAAGAAGTTTTAGATTTTTATTATCCACTTCAAATCGCACATCAACACTCTTATTTTTATCGTCAAAAATAGGATAAATAAAATCAACTTTAGTATCTAAAGCTTGGGTAACTCCATCAATATAAATTTTACTTTTCATTCCTTGTTTTACAAAAGATAAATCATTTTGATAAATAGTTGCTATAAACCAAAGTTTATCCAAACTTGCAATTTGAAAAAGAGTTTTTCCTTTTTCCACATAACTTGATTGATTTATGTTTTTTGAAATCAAAATTCCATTTGTAGGTGAAATTACACCTATTCCATCAAAGCCTGTTTTATTGTTTTTAATAGCTTCTATTTGAGTATTTGAAAGGTCTAAGTTTTTGAGTTTTTGTAAAGAACTTTTGTATATTGTGGGATTTAAATCCTTTGCAATTTGTAACTCATTTTGAATAGACAAAATATCCGAAGAGTAAATTTTATATAAAACTTCACCTTTTTTTATATTCATATAACTCTTATTTGCATAAAGTTTTGTAATATAACCATCAAATCTACTAACAACATCAACAAATGAAGATTCATCAAGTTTTGTAACTCCATAAAAGTTTTTTGATATGTTTAAATCCTCTTCTTTTACCTTTATAATTTCCCTATTAAAAAGCTGTTTTGAAGTAATAGTCTCTGCAAAAACAAACCCAATTATCAAATTCAAAAATAAAAAAATCCTAATCATTTTTCATCTCCTGCAAAATATATCAATCTACTTTTATTACTAAAATACTCCATTTTTTCATCTAAAAGTTTAAGTTGAAGATTTATCAATTCATTTAGATTTGTTATTAAAAGTTCAGGTTTTAAATTTTCAAAACTATTATAATTTTCAAGATTTTGTTCTATTTTTTTTTGAAGAGGAATTATCTTATTTTCAATTAAAAAATAGTTTTCCATAGCGGTTTGCATACTATTTTGAAGAGTCTCTATTTTTATTTTATAACTTTGATTTAAACTATTTTGTTTATCCAAAGTTTGTGTTGCTAATAATCTATTTTTAGAGGCACTTATATCTTCAATTTTATAAAAACTAAGGGGTATTGATAGTTTCAGATTGGCTTTATCTTGATTTTCTTCTTGATAATACTCTAAACTAACCTTTAAATCAGAGTATTTTTTTGACTTTTCAAGTTTTGATAACTCTTCATATTTTTTTGATTCCTCTTTATATATCTTTATATTTGGATGGGTTGATATATCAACACTTTTTTTATTCTCAAAATCTAAATTAGCTTCTATATTTTCAACTTTTACATAACTTATCTCTTCAAGATTTAAATAAAGATTATCAATAGTATTTTTTAATTTTGAAAGTTCTATTTGACTATTTGATTTTAAAATTTGAACATTCAAAACATTATTTGCTAAACCATTTTGAAAAGCAGAAAATTTTGTCAATAAATCTTCCAATTTTGAAAGATTTTTTTGATATTCCAAAATCAATTTATATCTTTTTTCATAAATCAAAATCCCATAAATATACTTATAAATCTTCGATTTTAATTCAAGTTTTTTATCTTCCAAATTTAGAAAAGAGATATTTTTATCTCTTTTTGCAATATTTTCTTCCAAATCTAGCTTATTTGTAATAGGAATTTTTTGTGAAACTTCATACATATATTGACTTTGTTTTGAAAATGGACTTGATAAATCAATCCCATTTGAAGATATTGCAAACTCTGGATTTTCCCATTTTTTAGATAGTTCTATCTCTTTTTGTGCTATTTGAATAGATTTATTCAAAGCTTTTAAATCATAATTATTTTGAAGTGTATTCTTTATGATTTCATTTGGTGTCATAGCAAAGGATAGATTTATACCTAAAATGGCAAAAAATAGAGTTTTTTTACCTAAAATCATAGATTTACACTACCTTTTACAGTATGAATTTTATTATCTTGAGTTTTAAATTTCAGTTGATATTGCCATGTTCCACCCATTGGGAAGTTAATATCCAACTCATATTTTCCATCTTTTAACTCTGCTTCATCCAAAGACTCCATATATGGCATACCAGGCATTTCAGGCATAAAGAATTTGATTTTTACCTTTGCATCTTTTATTACAGAAGTATCTTTTGCTAACTCTACAACAAACTTATTATCTCCCACAGCCAAACTATTTGAAGAGTTTAGTTTTATTTCATAACCATCCTCTTTTATATTTTGATTTATTGGTTGTGCATTTAAACTCAAAGCTAAAAGTGTAATAAGTGATATTTTTTTGATACTGTTTTTCATAAGAACTCCTTTTATTTTGAAGACATTTTAAAATTCTTATGAGGAGTTTGTGTGGAGAGTTAAAATCGAAGCTTAAAAATTGTTCCTTCATCTTTTATTGAATCTACGAAAATATCTATTTTATACTTTTTACAAATTTCATCCACAATATGAAGTCCCAAGCCAAAACCTCCTTGTTGTTTTGTAGCTCTATGATATCGTTTAAATATATCAGTTAAAGAGTTTTTATCCATTCCTATTCCCGTATCTTCAATAGTTAAAACACCATCTTTTGTCAATTTTACAAATATTTTTCCATTTATTTTATTGTATTTAACCGCATTTGATAAAAGATTATTAAATACTCTAACAAAGTCATCTTTCTCTATTTGAAAACTAAAATCCTCAATATTTAGAAATATCTCTAATCGCTTTTTATTGGATAATGGATAAAAAAACTCTATTTGTTCTTCTATCTCTTTTTTTAATTGTAGCATTTCAAGATTATCCACATTTTTTCTATTTTCTAAAAAAATATATGTTAAATCTTTATAAATATCAGATACTCTTTTTGCACTAATTTTTGCTCTCTCCAACTGTTTTGAAGATGGATTTTCACTCTCTAAAGACATCAAAATAGCACTTATTGGAGTGTTTAACTCGTGAGTTGTATCTTTAATAAAATTGTTTAATTTTTCTCTTTCATCTTTTATGGGCTTTAAAAAAAGTTTTGCAAGATAAAATCCAATCAAACCAATAAACATATAAACTATCACAAATAAAAGAAGAATATCTATTTTTAAATCATCTATTTTTTTTAGAAAAGAGTTATCTTCCAATGCCACATAATAAATACCCAAATGCCCCACCATACTATCATCACATAAAATAAAACTTCTATCATTCAAAATCAATTTTTGAGAGAAATCCAATTTTTCTTCTAAAGTTCCAAATATTTTGTTTTTATTTTCATCATAAAAAGAGATTTTATATTGCGTATTTTCTAAATATTTATTTTTATCAAAATATAAATTTTTCATATGAGAAACAATTATTTCATTGGAGATTTTGGATAATTCATTTTGCATATTTGATTTATTAAGTTCAAAATATAAATTTTTTTCATTTTGAAAATATAGAACAGCAATCAAAAAAAGTAAAACAAAAGATGACCCTAAATACAAAAATAAGAATCTAAAAAAGGTTCTTTTTTCACTATTTGTTAAATCTATAACCAACTCCTCTAATATTACTTATTTTACTATCACCTACAATTTTCCTAATATTCTTAATATAAGTTCTAATAGTTGAGGCTGTTGGCGACTCCTCATAAGCCCAAACATTACAACTTAACTCTTCTATAGAAACTATTTTATTGTGATTTTTTATAAAATATTCTAAGATTTCAGCCTCTTTTTTTGCCAAATGAAAAATCTCATTCTCAATCTTCAAAGATAAATTCTGCTTATCAAAACTTATATTTGAAGATATTTCTAAAATATTTTTAGTGTCAATATTAAACATTTTTTTTATATTTTCTATTCTTATATCAAGCTCTTTTAACTCAAATGGTTTTTTTATATAATCATTACAACCACTTAAAAATCCTTTTTCCACATCATCAGCCATAGACAAAGAAGTTATAAAAATTGCTGGGGTTTTTATTTGATTTTTTCGTAAATCCTCTAGTAGTTCAAATCCACTGTTTTTAGGTAAATTCACATCTAAAAGTAATAAATCATATTTGCAAGAATAAAGAGATTCAATAGCTTCATCATAATCAAAAGCAGTAGTTACCTCAAAACCTCTATTTACTAAATGTTCTTCTATTATTTCATTTAATATAAAATCATCTTCTAATAAAAAGATATTCATTTTTCTCTCCAATAAAAAAGGGGACTTTGGTAAACCAAAATCCCCTTTGAAACAAAAAGTAAATTAATTAGAATTGTCTTCTTGGTTTTTCTTCTCTAGGTTTCGCTTCGTTAACCCTTAAAGTTCTACCTTCACACTCTTTACCATTTAACTCATCAATAGCTTTTGCTCCATCCGCAGAATCTTGCATTTCAACAAACGCAAAACCTTTTGATCTTCCTGTTTCTTTATCTTTAATAACCTTAGCAGTTTTTACTGCACCAAACTTTGCAAAAACTGCTTCTAAACCTTTATCATCCATTCTGTATGATAAATTTCCAACATAAATATTCATTAACGTCATCCTTTTAAAATGTACTTAAATTATGCCTGATTATTTTCAAATAATCAAGAGTTTTGAAAATTAATTTTTAACGCTTTTTCAATTCTTTGCTTAACTACCGTAAAACCGAGGATTGAGATCAAATCATAAACCGATGGAGCTTGTGTTCCACCCGTTAAAGCTAGTCTAATTGGCTGAAATAATTGAGGAAACTTAAGCCCATTTTCTTCAATAAATGGTTTTGTGAACTTTTCAACACTTTCAGCACTATATAAATTATCAATATTTTTTTCAATTAAGCCTAAATATTTCTCTAACATAGAGGCTGTATTTTCATTGATAAACTTTTTTACACCCTTTTCTTCATAAGATGTTGGTTCATCTAAAATTTCAACTATTGAAGCTTTTAATTGAACTATTGTTTGAGCTCTTTGTTTTGTTAAATCCAAAATTTCTGTTCTTTTTTCATGGTGAGATAAATCCAAATCAAAGAATTTTAACTCTTCAATTAATCTATCATTTGAAACAGCTTTTATATATTCACTATTTAACCAAAGTAATTTTTCTGCATTATAAGCTGATGCTGATTTGTTTATATTATTTGGATTAAATAGTTCTAACATATCATCCATAGAGAATATCTCTTGATCTCCATTTGACCAACCAAGTCTTACTAAAAAGTTTAATAAAGCTTCTGGTAAATATCCATCTCTTTTATATTGCATAACATCCATAGCACCATCTCTTTTAGATAGTTTTTTACCCTCTGGATTATTTATCATTGGAATATGATAAAACTTAGGAGGAGTCCATCCTAAAGCTTTATATACAACAATTTGTTTTGGAGTATTTGATAAATGATCATCTCCTCTGATTACATCTGTTATCTCCATCAAATGGTCATCAATAGCAACAACAAAATTATAAGTAGGCATTCCATTACTTCTTGCAATAACAAAATCATCAACTTGATTAATGTCGAATTTCATACTACCTTTTACACCATCTTCAAATTCAATAACTCCATCAACAGGTGCTTTTATTCTAATTACTGGCTCAATACCTTCAGGAATAGGGGGTAATACTTTTCCATCTTCTGGTCTCCAAGTACCATCATATCTAGGATTTTGTTTTGCAGCTTCTTGTTTAGCTCTTAACTCTTCAAGCTCTTCTTTACTCATATAACATTTATAAGCATTTCCATTTTCAAGTAAAATATCTATATATTTTTTATAAATATCTGTTCTTTGAGATTGATGTTCTATTGCACAATCACTTGGCATTCCAACCCATTTAAAAGCTTCTAAAATAGCCAAAACTGCATCATCATTATTTCTTGCTGTATCTGTATCTTCTATTCTTAACTTAAACTCACCACTAGTTTTTTTAGCCCATAAATAACTATATAAAGCTGTTCTAAGCCCTCCAATATGTAAATAACCTGTTGGACTTGGTGCAAATCTTGTAACTGCCATTAATTATTTCTCCTCTTTATTAAATATATAAAATCCTACTGCTGAAACTACTACAACAGCTGTAATAAAAACCAAAAGTGCTATTTCAAGAGTACCCATTTGATGCTTCCTTCTCTTTTAATTGTCCACAAGCAGCTGAAATATCAAGCCCTTTGGATTCTCTAATTGTGCAAATAACACCCTTTTCATTTAAAAAATCTTTAAATCTCATCATATCTGCCTCTTGAGGTCTTTCATAACTAGTTCCAGGATATGGATTAAAATAGATAAGATTTACCTTTGCTTGAATACCATTTAGAAGTTTTACAAGTTTTCTAGCTGCTTCTATTGAATCATTTTTATTTTTAATTACCAAATATTCAAACATTACCTTTTTTCTTGTATCTATTGGGAACTTTCTAACTGCATCCATAATTGAAGCGATATTATAAGCTTTATTCATAGGTATTAATTCACTTCTTAAATCATCATCAACAGCATGAAGAGAAATTGCAAGTTGAATTCCTAAATCCTTCTCTCCAAGCTTTTCAATTTTAGAAGCTATTCCTGAAGTTGAAACAGTTTGTCTTCTTCTGCTTATTGCCAAACCATCGAGTTCTGAGAAAATACTAACTGCTTTTGTAAAGTTTTCAAAATTGTCAAGTGGTTCACCCATCCCCATATAAACGATATTTAAAGCCTTATTTTCAGCTATTTGATTATCTCTTTTTATATTTACAATTTGAGCAATATACTCTCCAACTGTAAGATTTCTCACAAAGCCACCCTTTGCAGTCAAACAAAAACTACAACCAACTTTACAACCAACTTGAGAAGAGATACAAACAGTATATTTTTCACTTCTAACTATTTGACCATCTTCATCTATTTTTTTATCTTTCATCAAAAGTAAAACAGCCTCAACAGTAAGCCCATCTCTTAATTTAAAAAGATATTTTATACTTCCATCTCTGCTTTGTTCTTTTTTGATAATCTCCATAATATCTATTGGATAGTTTGTTTTTAACTCTTCCAATAAATCTTTTGATATATTTTTCATTTCATCATAAGAATTTACATACTTTTTGTAAAGCCAGTTATAGACTTGCTTAGCTCTAAAAGATGGTTTTAATTTATCTTTTAACTCATCAAGTGTGTAATCATAAATCGATATTAATTGCTCTTTTGCCATTATTCTCCAACTATTTTATAATATTTTTTTCAATCAAATAATTTACCAATTTCTCTTTAGCCTCTTGATGATTTTTTACAAAATCTTCATGGGCAGTATCATTTGTATAATTTGTTATTACAAATATTCCAGCAACTGGTATTTCAAACTCTTTTGCTACACTTAATACAGAAAAAAACTCCATATTTTCAATTCCTATACCATAATCCAAAAAGTTTTTACAAAGCTCTTTGTTTGTTGATATATAATTTGAAGAGTTTACAATAGTGTCATTTCTTGTAAATTTATTTTCAGACTCTAATACATTATCAAGTGGTGTATAAGCATCTGCATTTAAAAATGCTAACTCCACATTTGAAGCTCTTTTTGACTCCACAATATCAAAGATATTGTATTGTCCATAACTACCAGCACTTCCAACAAAAAGTAAATATTCTGGTTTATTAAAAAGACAAATTCTTGTTAAATTTATTGCAGATTCAACAAGCCCTACACCTATTGGTTGAGCAAAGGGAAATGTCTCATTTTTTCCTGCACATACTATCATTTACAATCCAAAACAAAAGATGGATTAATATTTATAGTTTGTTCCGCATTTACAGGAGAAACATCTGCTGGTGCTGATTTTGAGTCAAATGATGCCATAGCCATCATAGGCATTGCTCTTGCAAAAACATTACTCTCTGAAGAAGAGATATTGATATTTTTAACACTACAATCTTTTTTTATTGAATTTGATAAATTATCAGCATAAGTTGTAACCCAATTTATTGCATCCAATCTCAAACTATCATAACTTGCATCTCTTAATTCATCACTAATTTGCCAAGATACATTTGATATATTTAATTTTACATCATCAGAGTTTATCTCTTTTTTTATAGCAGATAATTCATCAATAAATTGATTTATATCTTTTGCATTTTTTGATTCAACATAAGTTGATAAATTTCCAAAATAACCTTTAAAATTTTGTTGATTATTTTCATAAGTATAATTTGGGGTCAAACTATATGAACTATTTTTGATTTTAATCAAATGAGTTTTTTTTATGTAATTATTAAATTTTTCAATTTCTCCATTAATTTTTTCTTCATCTTTTTTTTCAACTGTAACTGAAAAATTTGTGGTTAATAAATCAGGATTTACAGTTTTTGAAAATGATTTATTAAAATTTACCTCAAATGCAAAAAGTGACAATGGCAAAATAGCCAAATTTAAAGCCAAAAGTTTTTTCATTTTATATCCTTACTGGAATATTATTTTGTTTTAAATATCTTTTTAAATCCATAATATCAATCTCTTTAAAATGGAAAATAGAGGCTGCTAGTGCTGCACTTGCTCCACACTCAAAAGCCTCTTTTATGTGTTCCATTGTTCCAGCTCCACCACTTGCAATTACTGGAATATCAATCATTTTAGAAATTTGTCCAGTAATATTTAGCTCAAATCCTGTTTTAGCACCATCTGTGTCCATAGAAGTTAAAAGTATCTCTCCTGCACCTCTATTATAAACCTCTTTAGCCCATTTTAGTGCATCAAGTCCTGTATCTTCCCTTCCACCTTTTACAAAAACATGGTAAGTTCCATCAGAAACTCTTTTTACATCAATAGCAACAACAATACATTGGCTACCAAATCTTTTTGCACTCTCATTTATTAAATCAGGATTTGTAACAGCCGAAGAGTTTATTGATACTTTGTCACAACCAACATTAAGTAATGAATAAATATCCTCAAGTTTTCTAATCCCTCCACCAACAGTTAAAGGAATAAAAACCTCTTTTGCAACATTTTTAACAATATCAACAATAGTCCCTCTATTTTCATGGCTTGCTGTAATATCTAAAAAAGTAATCTCATCAGCACCTTCAGAGTTATATCTTTTAGCAACTTCAACGGGATCTCCAGCATCTCTTAACCCCACAAAATTTACACCTTTAACAACTCTTCCATTGTTTACATCTAGGCATGGTATTATTCTTTTTGCAAAACTACTCAAACAAAAATCCTTATTTATAGCTACATATATCTTATCTAATTGTAAGTTAAAAGCAGATATACTCCAGCCAATTATGGAAAAAGTAAAAGCAAAAAAACAGTTCGGACAAAACTTTTTAAAAGATATTACGGTTTTGGATAGGATCATCCAATCGATGCCCAACAACAATAATTATGTTGTGGAAATTGGGCCTGGCTTAGGTGATTTGACCGAAAGATTAGTCAAGTGCAAAGACATGACTGCTTATGAGGTTGATACTGATTTAGTTGGTATCTTAAAGTCCAAGTTTGCAATACAAATAGAAAAAGGGAATTTAAAACTAATCAGCATTGATGTTTTAAAGGCTTGGGATGAGCAAAAAACTCTTTTTCAAGGTAGATACGATTTAATAGCTAATCTACCATATTATATTGCGACAAATATTATATTAAAAGCATTTGAAGATGTTAACTGTGAGCATATTTTGGTTATGGTTCAAAAGGAAGTTGCTGAGAAATTTACTGCACGGGTAAATGAAAAAGAGTTTTCTTCTCTAGCAATTATTACTGATTTGATTAGTGTGGATTCAAGAATTCTTTTTGATGTTCCGCCTGAATCATTTGACCCAGCACCAAAGGTAATATCTTCAATTCTTTATATTAAAAAAGATTTGACAAAAACTATAAATGATGATTTTAACAAATTTTTAAAGGCTTGTTTTATACAACCAAGAAAAAAACTTTCAAAAAATTTGACTTCTGTTTGTAGTAAAGATGTTATATCTTCTGTTTATGAAGAGTTAGCTTTAAATGATAATATTAGACCCCATGAAGTAAGTTCGTCTTTGTATAGCCAAATGTATACAAAGGTAAAAAATGGAAGAAATTAAACAAGAAGAGATAGTAGTAGTTAGTAACACAGAAAACGATACGACAAATAGTTCTGAAGAAAAATCTTCAAATGGAGATTTCAAAAAACCTCCTTTCAAAAAAAGAAAACCAAAACCAAAAAATCCAAATAGTACTTTCAATGGAGATAAACAAAATAGTTCAAATGGAAGTGACACTTTTGGATGGACAAATGATCTTAAAAAATCTTTTTTAATAAACGAAAAAATTCATAGGGACAGATTAAACCCACACTACAAATTAAATTTAAATACGAATGCAAAAATCAGAATTACACCTCTTGGTGGATTAAATGAAATTGGTGGAAATATGATGGTAATGGAGAGTGAAACATGTGCCATTATTGTTGATGTTGGTATGAGTTTCCCAGAAGGTGATATGCACGGTGTTGATATTTTAATACCTGATTTCAGTTATATTAGAGAGATCAAAGATAAAATTGCTGGAATTATAATCACTCATGGACATGAAGATCATATTGGAGCTATGCCATATCTATTTAAAGAGATGCAATTCCCAGTTTATGGAACATCTTTACCACTTGAAATGATTGGTGCTAAATTTGATGAACATAAAATGAGAGAACATAGAAGTTATTTTAGAGCTATTCAAAAAAGAACTCCAATAAAAGTTGGAGAGTTTGAAGTAGAGTGGATGCATATTACTCACTCTATTATTGATTCATCTTGTATTGCGGTTAAAACAGAAGCTGGAACTTGGATACATACAGGAGATTTTAAAATTGACCATACTCCAATAGATGGTTTCCCAACAGATATTCACAGACTTGCACATTATGGAGAAGAGGGTGTTTTAGTTTTAACTTCAGATTCAACAAACTCTCACTCTGCTGGTTATACAAAAACTGAAAAATCAGTAGGACCAACTTTTGAAAGACTTTTTGCAGCTGCAAAGGGAAGAGTTATTATGTCTACATTCTCTTCAAATATTCACAGAGTTGCTCAAGCTATTGAAAAAGCACTTAGTTATGGAAGAAAAATTTGTGTTATTGGAAGATCTATGGAGAAAAACCTAGAAGTTGCAATGAACTTAGGTTATATAAAATTCCCAAAAGATCAATTTATAGAAGCTCACGAAGTAAATAAATACAATGATAATCAAATACTTATTGTAACAACAGGAAGTCAAGGTGAATCTATGTCTGCACTTTACAGAATGGCTATTCATGAACACAGACACATCAAAATAAAACCTGATGATCAAATCATTCTTTCTGCAAAAGCAATTCCAGGAAATGAAGCAAGTGTTTCAGGAATTATAAACCATCTTTTAAAAGCTGGTGCAAAAGTTGCATATCAAGACCAAGCAGATATTCACGTATCTGGACACGCAGCACAAGAAGAGCAAAAATTAATGTTAAGACTTGTTAAACCAAAATTCTTCTTACCAGTTCATGGAGAGTATAATCATGCTATAAAACATGGATTAACAGGTATTGATTGTGGTGTTTTAGAAAGAAATGTTTATGTTATGGCTGATGGTGAGCAAATAGAAGTTTGTCCTAAATATATGAAAAAAGCTAGAACAGTAAAAACTGGAAAAGTTTATATTGACAACCAATTAAACCACAAAATTTCAGATGATATTATAATTGATAGACAAACAATGGCAAACGAAGGTGTTGTTATGCTTGTTGCACAAATCAATGAAAATGATAGAACATTGGCTCAAAGACCAAGAGTTATGTCTTTTGGTTTGGTATCTGATAAACAAGATAAATTCTTCTCAAAAGAGATAGAAGATTTATTGGCAACTTTCTTAGAAAATGTAAAACCAGGTATATTTAAAAATACAAAAATTTTAGAAGATGAACTTAGAAAAGTTGTTAGAAAACACTGTTTTAGAAAATATAAAAAATATCCAATGATTGTTCCAACTATATTTGTTCAATAGGATTTTAAATGGATTTCAAACAAATAGCTAAAGATGTTTTATTAACAGAAGCAAAAGAGTTAGAAAGGGCAGCCAATAATCTATCTGAAGAGATAGAAAAAGCTGTTGATTTAATTATCGATTGCAAGGGTAAATTAATTGTAACAGGTGTTGGTAAATCTGGTCTTGTTGGTGCAAAAATAGCTGCAACAATGGCAAGTACAGGAACTAGTTCATTTTTTTTACATCCTACGGAAGCTATGCATGGGGATTTAGGAATGATAGGAAAAGATGATATTGTTTTGGCAATATCATATTCTGGAGAGAGTGAAGAGTTGATACAAATTTTACCTCACCTAAAAAGATTTAATATTCCACTTATCTCTATGGCAAAAACTTCAAATTCAACTTTAGCTAAATATTCAGATATTTTTTTAAATATCTATGTTGAAAAAGAAGCTTGTCCTTTGGATACTGCACCAACTTCTTCAACAACATTGACAATAGCAATGGGTGATGCTCTTGCTGTTTGTTTAATGAAAAAAAGAGACTTTAAAAAAGAGGATTTTGCCTCTTTCCATCCAGGTGGAAGTTTAGGAAAAAAACTTTTTGTAAAAGTTGATGATTTATTAAGGAAAACAGACTTACCAATCGTTTCACGTGAAACAAAACTAAAAGATGCAATTTTAGTTATGTCACAAGGTAGATTAGGAAGTGTTATAATATTGGATGAAAGTTCAAAAGTAATTGGCCTTTTAAGTGATGGGGATTTAAGAAGAGCTTTGATGAAAGATAATTTTTCATTAGATTGTAAAGCTGAAAGTGTAGCAACTATGAATCCAAGAACACTTAAAAATAAAAATATATTAGCTAGTGATGCTTTACAAATTATAGAAGATTATAAAATTCAACTATTAATAGTAACTGATGAGGATAATTCATTGGTAGGCTTGCTACATATTCATGATTTAATAGAAGCAGGTATAAAATGACAAAACAAAACAAATCTCCAAACAAAAAAAAAGAACCGATAAGAGTTGTTGAACTAACAAGACTTAATAAATTTTTATCTCATAACTCAACTTATTCAAGAAGAGAAGCTGATAAGTTAATAGAAGAGGGTAAAGTAAAAGTAAATGGAAAAGTTGTAACCGATTTGGCTACAAAAGTTTCGCAAAATGATGAAGTGCATATTGGTAAGAAACTTATAAAAGAAGATAAAAATAAAGTATATACAGTTATAGTATATAACAAACCAAAAGGGGAAATTGTTTCTAAAAAAGATCCTCAAGGAAGAAAAACAATTTATGATTCTTTAGACTCAAAATATAAACACTTCTTAACAGTTGGAAGATTGGATTATGCAAGTGAAGGTGTTTTACTTTTATCGGATAATGTTGACATTGTGAATAAACTTATGCATTCTGATTTGGAAAGGGTTTATAAAATCAAAGTTGATGGTCTTATAACTCCTAAAATTGAATCAGCTATGCAACAAGGTTTAGAAGTTGAAGATGCTGGAGCAGGAGGACATAAAGATAGTAAAATCAAAAGTATGACTTTTGCTCCATTTTTAGCTTATGATATTCAAACAAATACTCCAAAACACTCTAAAATTAAAGTTGTTATAAGTGAAGGTAAAAATAGAGAGTTAAGAAGATTTTTTGCCCATTTTGATTTAAAAGTTATGGATTTAAAAAGACTTGAATATGGTGGAATTTCACTAAATAATCTACCAACTGGAAAAACAAGATTTTTAAGTAAAGAAGAGTATAAAAACTTAAGACTCTTTTTAAATGAAGATGATTGATTTATCAAATCTTCTTCGACCAACAAATTTAGATAGTTTTGTTGGTCAATCTCACATAATATCAAAAGACAAACCCCTTTATAAATTAATCAAACAAAAAGATATTCCCCATCTGTTTTTTTATGGAAAACCAGGTACTGGAAAAACTACTTTAGCGAAAATTATTGCAAAAGAGATCGGAACTGACTATTTTTACTTCAATGCAACAACTATAAAAATAGAAGATTTAAGAAAAGTTTTTGATAGATATAAAGATAGCTTAATAAAACCTCTTATTTTTATAGATGAAGTACATAGATTATCCAAAAATCAACAAGAAGTTTTGTTGCCTATAATGGAGAATTATGATGCAATAATCATTGGTGCAAGTACAGAAAATCCATTTTTCACCCTAACAAGTGCCATAAGGTCAAGGTCATTTTTGTATGAATTTAAAGCATTTACAAAAGATGAGATGAAAAAAATATTGAATGTTGCAATAAAACACTTAGAAGCAAAAGTATCTTCTGAAGCTTATGAATATCTAATTGTTTCGAGTAGTGGTGATGCAAGAGCTATGCTTACTTTATTAAATTTTTCATATAAAATCTCAGAAGATATTGAGTTTAATACTTTAAAAGAATTGAGAGAAAATGTTATTGGAGATGGTGTTTCTTCTTCTGATACCCATTATGATTTAGCAAGTGCAATGATAAAATCTATGAGAGGTTCAGATGTTGATGCTTCTTTGTATTATATGGCAAGACTTATAAATGGAGGGGAGAGTGTTGATTTTATAACTAGAAGATTGGTAATTTTTGCAAGTGAAGATATAGGAAATGCAAATCCAAATGCTTTAAATCTTGCAGTTAATACTATGATAGCTTGTAATAAAATTGGTTATCCAGAATCAAGAATTATACTCTCTCAATGTATTATATATCTAGCTTCCAGTCCAAAATCAAATAGTGCATATAAAGCTATAAATAAAGCCCTAGAAGAGATAAAAAGTGGGAATATACTCAATATACCTAAGCATTTGGATTCGCAACATATAGGCTATTTATACCCTCATAATTACGGTGGATATATAGAACAACAATATTTAGAAAAAGATTTAAAGTTATATGAAAGTGATAACATTGGCTTTGAAAAAACATTAAATGATTGGTTAGAAAAAATCAAAAATAAGGATTAAAATGGAATATTATACTTGGATATTAACATTTCACATTATGGCTGTTATGTCTTGGATGGCAATGCTTTTTTATCTACCAAGATTGTTTGTTTATCATGTGGAAAATAGTGATAAAAAAGAGTTTGTGGAAGTTGTAAAAATTCAAGAATATAAAATATATAAATATATAGGTATGCCAGCTATGTGGGCTACAATTTTAAGTGGTACTACAATGCTTTATTTAAATCCTTTTTTATTATCCTTTGAGAGTGGAGGGTGGATGTATGCAAAACTCACAGCACTGTTAGGTTTAATTCACTACTCATTTTCTTTAGAAAAATACAGAAAACAATTAGCTGAAAATATTTGTAATAAAAGTGGAAAATTCTTTAGAATGTATAATGAAATACCTACAATCTTAGCGATTTTAATTGTTGGATATGTAATAACAAAAACATTTTCACTCCTATTTACCCTAATAACTTTAGGATTTTTTATTTTTATTGCTTATATGATTATGAAACCAAAAAAAAGTAGTTAATATGAATTTTGAAAAATATTATGTTCTTGACACAAATATCTTACTAGAAGATGCTTCAAATATCTTCACTTTATCCCAAGAAGGTAAAAATCTAATTATCATTCCAGAGACGGTTTTAGACGAATTAGATAGTAAAAAAAGCGGTTTTGATGAGATAAATTTTCAAGCAAGAGAGTTTGCTAGAATACTTGAAAATTCAAATGTTATCTACTCAAAAAAAGAAGAGAATTATAGAATAATTAGAGTTGAGCTTATAGATAAAAAAGATATAGTTGTGGATATTATCTCAAAAGATGAGTATGAAAGTAATACAAAGAATATCTCTTTAAATATCATAAATGACAGAAAAATATTGGAAATAGCACAATTTGCAAATAGCTATTATGTTAAAAATATAGAGTTTTTATCATTGGATATTATGGCAAGAACTAGAGCTATCTCTTTGGATATAAAAACTGATTCATTAGTTGGTTCAAATAAAGAGGTTTTTGATTTTGAATTTATCAAAACTATCACTATAAATTTTGAAGATATGGAGTTTTTAGATAATCAAAATATCAAAAAATATGATGAAGATTATAAACCTTATAACTACTCATATTGCTTTAAAATAAAATCTTCAGACCAAATAATTTTAGCAAACATAGAGAATCAAAGAATCAAAATACTTGATGAAGAGGAAGTTAGAAATCAAATAATTACTCCTTTAAATAAAGAACAACTATTTTTTAGCAATGCTATTTTAAGCCATTTTTACAATGTTTTAATTATAGAAGCAAAGGCTGGTTCAGGGAAAACTCTACTTGCTTTAAGTGGTGCATTAAAACTTGTAAAACAAAAAAACTTTCAAAGAATAATATATATTAGAAACTCTATTGAATCACTTGATAAGGGTGAAGATGTGGGGTATTTACCAGGTCTTGAAGAAAAATTTAGAATATATAATCACCCTTTGATGGATAGTTTGGATTATATTATAAGAAGTGAATATAAGAAAAAAAGAAATAAAAAAAATCCAGACACTCTTTATACAGAACTTGATGATAGTGAAGTTACTGCTAGAGTAGAGCAGATGATGATAAATTATGGAATAGAGACCATGTGGGTAGGGGAGATGAGAGGACGAACTTTATCTAATGCTTTTATTATTGTGGATGAAGCTCAAAATATGTCAAATAAAACTATGCAAATGGTTTTATCAAGGGTTGATAATAGTTGTAAAGTTGTAATATTAGGTTCAAACAAACAAATTGACAATTTTTATGTGAATAAATATACAAACGCATTAACCACTCTATTAAAGTCTACAAAGGAAGAAAATCATTTGGTAAATAGTTTTGCCATTGAACTACAAAAAGTGCTTAGAGGTCCAATTACTGAATGGGCAGAGCATATTTTCTCAAAATAAAAATAGTGTAAGTCTATTTTAGCTACCTTTACATATTTTAATATGTAAAGGATTTAGCAATGAAAATTGTTTTTTTAGATACATTAACCCTTGGTAATGATATTGATTTAACACCTTTTGAAAAATTTGGAGAGGTAATCAAATATCAAACTACAACACCAAATGAAACCCAACAAAGAGTTCAAAATAGTGACATTGTAATCACAAATAAAGTTGTTATAGATAGATATATTATGGATAATTCAAATATAAAATTAATTTGTGTAACAGCAACAGGAACAAATAATATTGATATGGAATACGCTAAAGAAAAGGGTATTGAAGTAAAAAATGCAATAGGTTATTCAACTTCGAGTGTTGCACAAGTTACAATATCTTTGGTATTGGAATTTGTACAAAAACTCAATTATTACAAAAAATATGTCAAAGAAAATCTTTGGGAGAAATCGCCAATATTTACTCATATAGATGTACCATTTTATGAATTAGAAAACAAAAATTGGGGAATAATTGGTCTTGGAAATATTGGTGAAAAAGTAGCAAATATTGCAAAATCTTTTGGATGTAATGTATCATACTATTCTACTTCAGGAATGAATAATAATACTAATTACAATAATATTTCACTTGAAGAGTTATTAAAAACTTCAGACATAATTACAATACATTGTGGTTTAAATAATATGACTTCTAACTTGCTAAATAAAACAAATTTAAATTTACTAAAAGATAATGCAATTTTAATAAATGTTGGAAGAGGTGGTATTATAAATGAAGATGACTTAGTTGATATTTTTAATAAAAAACCTCTATATATCGGGCTTGATGTTGTAGAAAAAGAGCCTATTCAAACTAACTCCATACTAAAAACTATACTAAATAATGAAAGAGTGATAATAACACCTCATATAGCTTGGGCATCGGTTGAAGCGAGAAATAGATTAATAATACAGACCATAAAAAATATTGAGAACTTTGTGATATAATACATATTAAAATACATATAAGGAATTTTGTATGAATCTTTTGCAATATACCTCAAAAGAGATGTTCTCTTCCACTGAATTAATCAGAAAAAGTAAAATTATATTTGATAAATTAAATTATGAAGAGATAGAAAAAGCTGTTGTATTAAGAGATGGTAAACCTAGTTTTATACTTTTGGATTTTAATAAGTATGAAGAGATTATAAGTGAATATCTACAATTAAAAAATCAAATATCAAACAAACCTTCTATTACTAAAGAGACAAAAATAGAACATTCATCACCAGCTTCAAATAATATAAAAGCAAAAATAGAAGAGTTAGACCAAAAAGATGTTGAAGAAGCACTGGCTCAAATTGAAAAAATGGATTTTAATTTTGCAAAAGAAGAAAAGATAGTAGAAAAAAGTGAATCTTTAAAAGATTTTTGGGATAAATAGTGCATTATGATGTTATTGTAATAGGTTCAGGGGCTGCAGGACTTAGTGTAGCCTTGAATGCAAAATATAAAAATCTCTCCGTTTTAGTTCTATCAAAATCCTATCCAACTCACTCCCAATCTGTTCAAGCTCAAGGTGGAATAAATGCTGTTTTATATGAAGATAATGATAGTGTAGAAAATCATATAAATGATACATATAAAGCCTCTTATAATCTAGCAAATAAAGAAAATATCAAAACTTTATGTGAAAATGCTAAAGAAAGTATCAACTGGCTTGATAAAATAGGAGTTCCTTTTTCTAGAGATGAGGGGAAAATAAGTCAAAGAAAATTTGGCGGTACTAAAAGTATAAGAACTTGTTATTCAAGTGATTATACAGGTCTTAAAATAATGCAGACTTTACTTGACCAAGCCATAAAAGAGAATATTGATTTTAAACATGAACATCAACTTTTGAATCTAATAATTGAAGATAATCAATGTATAGGTATTACAGCACTTGATATTATTAATGGTGAAGTTATAGAAGTTTTTGCTCAAAATATTGTTATGGCAACGGGTGGTTATGCGGGAATTTATCACAATCACACTACAAACTCTTTTTCTTCTACTGGTGATGGTATTGTTGTAGCTTTAAATAATGGAGCAATTATTAGTAATATGGAGTTTGTTCAATTTCATCCAACAACACTTAAAGATTCAAATATTCTTATAAGTGAAAGTGCTAGAGCAGAGGGTGCATATTTACTTGATAAAAACAAAAATAGATTTATTGATGAACTTGAATCAAGAGATAAAGTATCAAAAGCAATTTATCTAAAAAATAAAAATCTTGAAGAGGTTTATCTTGATTTCAGACATCTTGATAAAGAAATTATTGATGAAAAAATCCCTCAAGAGAGTAATTTGGCAAAAGAGTTTGCAAATATTGATATAAAAAATGAACTTCTACCAATAAATGTTTCTGCACACTATACAATGGGTGGTATTTTGATAGATTCTTTTGGACAAACCAATATTAAAAATCTCTTTGCTTGTGGTGAAGTGGCACAAAGTAATATTCATGGTGCAAATAGATTGGGTGGAAACTCTTTGTTAGAAGTAATTGGATATGGAAAAATTGTAGGTCAAAAACTTCAAAAAAGCACAATAGATTTTACAAAATATCAAAATAGCACTCAATTTAAAAATGATATAAAAGATATAAATAGAATTTTTGAACTACCAAATAAGATAAATTTTTATGAAGAAAAATCAAAATTAGGAGATACTCTTTTTGATAATTTAGGTGTTATAAAAGATAAAAATTCTATTTTAAAGACCCTTGATATTTTAGAATCAATAGAAAAAAATATCAATCAAATGGGAATAGAAGACAAATCAAAAATCTATAATAAAAACTTAGTTGATTTTATAGAGTTTAAAAACAGTCTTATTATTGCCAAAATGATTTGTAACTCTGCATTAAATAGAGAAGAGAGTAGGGGAAGTCATATTAGAGAAGATTTTCCAAACATAGATAATAAATATGAAAAAAATAGTTATATCAAAAAAATTGATACTCAACTAGAATATTCATTTGGAGAATAAAATGAAACTTTATATAAATAGATATAGTATTGATAAAGATTTTTATACCTCTTCATATGAAGTATCTAATACAAATTTACTCCAAACTCTTTTTGAAATAAAAAACAAAATAGATAGTAGTCTAGTTTTTAGAAGTAGTTGTAGAAGTGGTATTTGTGGCTCTTGTGCTGTTAGAGTAAATGGTGTTGAAAAATTGGCATGTAAAACAATCATAAAAGATGGAGATATTGTTGAACCACTTAAGAATAGGGCTATTATAAAAGATTTAGTTGTTGATGTTTCACATGAAACATTCTTGATAAAGAGTGCTAAAGCCTTTATTCAAGAAACATCAACAAAAAATCAAGAGGTATTAAATAAAGATATAGAAAAAATGACAAATTGTATATTATGTAATATTTGTTATAGCTCATGTCCCGTTTATGAATCAAATAAAGAGTTCTTAGGTCCATTTGCCCTTACAAGAGCTTTGAGATATATAAATGATGATAAAAATATCAATCCAAAAGATACATTAGAAGCAATACAAACTAATGGAATATGGGATTGTATATCTTGTTCAAATTGCACATTTGTTTGCCCGCAACATATAGATTCTAAAATGGATATATTAAAATTACAAACTATAAGCCTTCAAAATGGATATGAAAATCCTAATATGAATTTTGAAAATTTAGATTTCGGAGATGATTTTGGATTTAATCCCAACTCTTTTTAGTTGGGATTATTACTGTTATAATAACTTATAAATTATCTTGTAGGTACAGATAATCAGACATTTTGGTCCACTCTCTTGCTTTTTTCATATAAGCATCTTGAGAATCTAAAATCTCTTTTAACAAAGAACTCTCTTTACCCATCTCCTCTCTTAATTCTTTGTTTGCATTTTTCATAGCGTCCATTACATTTTTTGGAAAAGTTTTTACCATAATATTAGGATGTGATTTCTTCATATCTTGCCAAGCGTTTATGTTCATATCATAATTTTGAATATACATATCATATGCACTTATTCGCATAGCAACAACTATTATCTCTTGCAAATCTTTTGGTAATTTTTCAAACTTTTTCTTATTTATTAAAAACTGCATTTCAGAAGCTGGTTCATGCCATCCAGTATAATAATATGGTGCAATTTTATGAAATCCCATTGTTATATCCATAGAAGGTCCAACCCATTCTAAAGCATCTATTGCATTTCTTTCCAAAGAAGTATAAAGTTCCCCTGGAGCTATATTCGTAACTTGAACTCCTAACTTTGCCATAATTTCACCAGCAAAACCAGGTATTCTCATTTTCAGACCTTTTAAATCATCAAGAGAATTTATCTCTTTTCTAAACCAACCTCCCATTTGAACACCTGTATTACCTCCAGGAAAAGAGAGCAGGCCATGCTTATCATAAACTTTTTTCATATACTCCATTCCACCACCATAATAAAACCAAGCATATTGCTCAGAAGTTGTCAAACCAAATGGCATAGAAGTAAAAGGTAGAGTCTCAATATCTTTACCTTTCCAATAATAAGAAGCAGAGTGTCCCATATCATACTGACCACCCTTTACCATATCTAAAATACCCATTGGGGATTTATGTTTGTTTGCACTATCAACTTCTATTTGTAATCTTCCATCTGACATATCTTTAGCTAATTTAGCCATATTATTTGCTGTATCAATAAGTGGTGTTGCTGTAGGTCCCCATGTGGTAGCCATAGATAATTTATAAATCTTATCACTAGCATAGAGTGTTGTGGATAAAGAGATTGAAATTAATCCTAAACTTATTTTTGAAAAAATCTTTTTCATTAGTTCTCCTAAAAAAATATAAAAAATTATATATTTTTAGGAGTATTATTGTGCTTAATAGCGGAGATTATAATTAAATTTTAAACTGTAAAATCGTGTAAATCTTTGAATAAAAATGCTTCTACAATTTCATCTATACTTTTTTGTGTTGGAGCCACAAGTGCAATAATACCTTCATCCATAAATGGCCAAACATACTCTAAATCATTAATAACAACAACTGCATCAATCCAACAACTTATATCTTCTCTTCTATCAAAAAATTCAACATTTGATATTTTACCCTCATCTAAAGTAACAAAAGCCCAAGCCTTGTTCTCTTCCATTGAAGATATCAAACATTCATGTCTATTTTTTGAATCAACTGGTATTAAAATTGTCATAAATCCTCTTTTATATTTTTCTAAACGAAAAAAATTTTACAATTTTTTATCTTAAGATAAAAATTCTTTTTTATACCAAAAAGAGAAAACAAAAAGAGAGTATAAATGTTGTTTAAATTTTCTATCTTGAGAGAGTGTATAAATATGTTTTAGATACTCTTCATTAAAAAGCTTTGTAGCTCTATTTACTTCTAAAATAAGCTCCAAAATATAACCTTTGTACTCTTGATTTAACCACTCATTAAAAGGGGAATTAAAACCTTTTTTTGGTCTATTTATAATCTCATTTGGAATATATTTTGAAGCTATCTTTTTTAATAAATATTTGTTTGTATCTCCAACTTTGATATTGGAATCTATTGCAAAAACATAATCCACCAAATTAAAGTCCAGAAAAGGCGTTCTAACCTCCAAAGAGTTTGCCATAGAGATTCTATCAACCTTACTCAACAAAGAGTCTCCTAGCCATATCTTTAGGTCTATATAACTCATCCAATCAACGGGGTCTTTTTTTGCTACTTCGTTTTTGAAAGTTGGTACTTTTTTGAAAAGCCTTTTTCTCTGAATATCTGTAAAAATTTCACCAAAAGAGTTATATAAATTCTCTTTTTTTACAATCCTTCTTAAGTATTCACTCTCTTTGGAGTTGTTTTGTAAAGAACCAATTATCTCATTTAAAAATTCATATTGATTTGAAGATAAACTATCTTGAAATTGATAATATCTCAAAAATTTTGCATAGTTATCATAACCCAAAAATAGCTCATCACTTCCCTCACCAGACAAAACAACTTTTGTTCCCATTTGATGAATTTTATTTGTCAAAATATACAAAGGAATAGCTGCACTATCGCCGTGTGGTTCTTCCAAAGAGTCCATAGCTATATTAAAATTTTCAATATACTCTTTTTGATTAATTTGAATAGGATAATGATTTGAATTTATATGATTGGCTGTAATTTGTGCATAATTTAATTCACAGTAGTTTTTATATTCGTCATACCCAACGGAAAAAGTATCGATTCTTTTTCCTGATATTTTTGAATAAATAGAAGAAATCAAAGAGCTATCAATTCCACCACTCAAAAGAGAGCCTATTTGAACATCACTTGTTAATCTTGAATTTACACTATTAAAAATAAGCTCTTCCAAATCCTTTAAAGCTTGTTCTTCGCTCTTTATTTTTTTATATGTATTTATTTTGTAATAACGCTTTTTAAATGGCTCAAATTTTGATTTTGAATCATAAATCATATAAGTTGAAGCCTCTAATTTAAAAATGCCTTGATAAAAGGTATCTTCTCCGTAAGGAACAAAATATTGTAAATATTTACATAAAGCAACTTTATTTAAATGAGGTTTTGAATCAAGTAGATTTAAAATAGATTTTATAGAAGATGAAAATATAAATTTATCATCTTTTAAATAGTAAAAAAATGGCTTTTTACCATATCTATCCCTAGCACAAAAATATATATCTTTTTTTATATCATAAATACAAAAAGCAAACATACCATTTAATTTTTCCAAAAAATCAAACTCATATTTTTGATAAAGCCGTATCAAAACTTCGCTATCACTAGAAGTTTTACACTCTAAATTTTCAGATAAAATCAACTCTTTGTAGTTATATATTTCACCATTAAATACCAAAATCAAATCATCAAAAACCATAGGTTGATTTGCTTCTTCGTTTAAATCAATAATTGCAAGTCTTGTATGCCCAAACTCTTTGTTTTCTAGTTTTAAACTACCTTGATAATCGGGACCTCTATTATTGAGTATCTCCAATGATTTATTAAAATTTGTAGAGATAAAACTACTACCCAAAATTCCACACATAAAAAACCTTATTTAAAAAAATAGTTTATTACTTCAATATAGAAATATAGAAGCAACACAAATAAAGAACTTGATATTAAAATTGTTGCTGCAACATCTGAGGGTTTACAGTTGTATAAAGCAGCAAGATTTACATTATTCACAGCCAAAGGAACCATTAATTCCATTATCAAAATAGATGCCACATAAGAGTTTAAAGAGGTAAAATTCAAAACAAACAAAATACCAAAAGCTGGAAGTAAAAGATGTTTTACAAAACTTATTTGCAAAGAGTTATACCAAGGGATAGATTTGACCTTTATACTACACAAATACATTCCAAAAATCAGAAGTTGCATAACCATAGAGGTATATGCACCCATTTCCAAAGCTGTTGAGATATTTTTACCAATAGTTATGCCATTATAATTTACAACTAAAGCCAAAATAGCAAACCAAATCCCAGGTATTTTTAAAATAGCCAACAGGGCATCTTTTAAAGAAAATTGCTCCCTTGCAAAAAAATAGACAGTAAAAATGTAGATAAATAAAACATTTGCAATATTAATAATGCTTGTATATGGAACGGATGCTATTCCAAAAAGAGCTATTCCCAAAGGGATTCCTAAATTTCCAGTATTTCCTATGAGAGCTGTTGCCAAATAGATTGATTGGTCTGTTCTATCTTTGAATATTCTTTTATTTATAAGTAATAAAAAAAGTAAAACTATAAAAACTATTGCCAAATAAATAAGAGGAGAAGCTATAAATTCATAATTAATTGGTGCTTTTGTTAAACCCCAAAAAATAAGTATAGGTTGAAAAAAATATAAAGAGAGTAAAACCAATGTTTTTTCATCAATTTGTGTTGTAAAAACTTTTTTTGCAAAAAAACCTAATAGAATAAAAAAATAAACGGGTAAAACAGATAAAACAGCTTCGATAGGAAATCCTCAATTTTTTGGAGGATTTTAGCATTAAAGGAATAAAAAAGAGTAAAGACAAAAGTAGAAAAACTACTTATGCCATAATACCTTTTATCATAAAGAATATTGCTGCTGATAATATAGCTGCAGCAGGAACCGTTATAAGCCAAGCTGCTATGATTTTATTTACAGCTTCTCTTTTCACATATTTTGTTCTTTTTGCCTCTTTGAAGCTTTTCTTTTCGTATTTTACTACATGCTCTTTTTCGTCAATCTTTTTATATAAATCAACAATTCTTATATAATCTTCTTTTGACTTATCTTCAAGATTTTCAATTTTATGTAATTCAAGAGTAAAATACTCTAACTCTTTTTTATGTTTTTTGAATTTCTTTCTTAACTCTTTTGTAAAGTTTGCATCATTTGCATCTAAAAACTCTCTTAAAAAACCTACTCCAAATACACCACCAACTGCTATGTGAGTTGAAGAAACAGGAAGTCCTAATTGACTAGCAATAATAACAGTTAAAGCCGCTGCCATAGCAATTGAATATGCTCTCATTTGGTCAAGTTCTGTTATCTCTGTTCCTACTGTTTTTATAAGCTTTGGTCCATATAATACAAGACCTACAACTATACCAAATGCTCCAACAGCCATAACCCAAAATGGAATTGAAGCTTTACCTGAAATTTCTGAATTTATAATAGCATCATTAATAGCAGCTAGTGGTCCTATTGCATTTGCAACATCATTTGCACCATGGGCAAATGATAATAAAGCTGCTGAAAAAATTAAAGGAATTGTAAAAAGTATATTTACTCCATTTCTACTATTTTCTAATCTCAAAGCAGCTTTAGCAATCAATGGTTTTGACCAAACATAAGAGATAGCCGCTAAAACCAAACTAATTACACTTGCCGTAAAGAAATCCACTTTAACAAGTTGTTTTAAACCTTTTAATATCAAATATGTACCAAAAGACCAAACCATAATTGCAATCAAAAGAGGAACTACTTTTTTTGCAGCTTCTAGCATATTCTCTTTGTAAACAATCTGTTTTTTAATAAAATATAAAAAACCAGCAGCAACAAGACCACCTAAAACAGGAGAAATTATCCATGAAGAAGCTATTTGCCCCATTTTGTCCCAAGCAACAATAGAGAATCCAGCAGCGGCAATTCCACCACCCATAACTCCACCAACAATAGAGTGTGTTGTAGAAACAGGAGCTCCTATAGATGTTGCAAAATTTAACCATAAAGCAGCAGATAATAAAGCTGCTGTCATTACCCAAATAAACACTTCTGGATTAGGGAACAATGCAGGATTGATAATTCCATCTTTGATTGTCTTAACAACATCTCCACCCGCAATAAAAGAACCTAATGCTTCAAATACTGCAGCAATAATAATTGCCCAAAACATAGTTAAAGCTTTTGAACCAACAGCTGGTCCTACATTATTTGCAACATCATTTGCACCAATATTCATAGCCATATATGCACCAAACACAGCACCTATGATTAAAAATGTATTATTAGGAACATCACCATTTGATGTGTATGACCATAAAAATACAATCACAATAAAAAGTAGAGCAAGGGAGAGTTTTGCAAAACTTGAGAGAGTTTTTTCTTTAGCTTTGTCAAGCTTGTTAATGGTTTTTAAATCCAAGAGTAACCTTTCGTGTAACTATTTTGTAATTTTCTTTGGCTAGTATTGTATTTAAATTTTGCTTATCAAAGCTTTAATTTAGCTTAAAATATTTATGGAGATTCTCTATAAAATATAGAGATTTATGAATTAATTTTTGATTTTTGTAAAAAAAGAGATTAATCTCTTTTTCTACTTCTTGAATTTGAAGATGAGTTACCATCACTATTTCTTGGAGTTCTTGTTCTTTTTGAATCATCACTTCTAGGAGCTCTATCTCTTCTTTCAGTGCTTCTTTCTCCTCTATCTCTGTTTCCTGATGGTCTATCACCTCTTCTATCAGAATTTCTATCTCTTGATGAAGGACCTCTGTCATCTCTTCTTTCAGAACTTCTTTCTCCTCTATCTCTGCTTCCAGAACCACTTCTTGATCTTCTTCTTCCACCTCTACCATTATTAGAGTCTCTATCTCCACCTCTATTTGAGTTTTCAATAAGTCTTTTGATATCTGATTCAGATTTTCCAATATGATTTTGACCTTGTACATATGTAGAAGCTGAAATCATAGAAGCTAATTTAAATGCTATTGTTGAAATATCATAATCCTCTTTTAAATCTTCAATTAATTCTAAAGCATAATCTTTTATTTCTTGAGAAATAATTTCATTTTTTAAATCAGTTATTTTCTTTTGTTTTACAGAATCAATATTTGGAATAATTTTTGCTTCAAGTTTAGCACCTATTGTTTTTTCAATTTTTTGTAAAGTTCTAAACTCATGTGGAGTAACTATTGAAATTGCAATTCCCTCTTTTCCAGCTCTTCCTGTTCTTCCAATTCTATGAACATAAGATTCAGAATCAAATGGTAAATGGTAGTTAAATACATGTGTTACATCATTTACATCAAGACCTCTTGCCGCAACATCTGTTGCAATTAAAATCTCTAATTTAGAAGATTTAAATGCTCTAATTGCCTCTTCTCTTTGTCTTTGTTCCATATCTCCATGTAAACCTTTTGCCATAAATCCTTGAGAAACTAAGAAAGTAGAAAGTCTATCAACCTCTTTTTTTGTTCTACAGAAGATTATAGATTTTTTAGGATTTTTAAAATCATATAATCTAATTAAAGCATCATCTCTTTCTCTTTCATCAACAACATAAAAAGTTTGAGTAATTTTTGAATTAGTTACATCAGATTTTGTCAAAGTTACAAATTCTGGTTCATTTAATATAGTTTTTGCCAAATTTTTAATAGCTGTTGGCATTGTTGCAGAGAATAATAAAGTTTGTCTCTCTTTTGGTAAGAAAGTAAAGATTTCTTGAATATCATCTAAAAATCCCATATCAAGCATTTCATCTGCTTCATCTAAGATTACATAATTTGGTTTAATATCAATTTTTTCACCTCTTAAAAGATCCAAAAATCTTCCTGGTGTTGCAATTATAATATTTGAATTTTCTATTAATCTAATTTGTCTTGCGTAAGCTTGTCCACCATAAACAGTTGCAGTATTTAGATTTAATAATCTACCAAATTTGTAAAGTTCATCTGATACTTGCATTGCAAGTTCTCTTGTAGGAACGATAACAACTGCTTCAATTCCACAATTTCCCTTTAATTTGTTTAAAATAGGTAAACCAAATGCAGCAGTTTTTCCTGTACCTGTATGTGCTTGTCCAACCATATCTTTTCCCTCTAAAATAACAGGAATAGCTTGTTCTTGAATTGGACTTGGTTCTTTAAATCCAGCCTCATCTATTGCTTTTTGCAATAGTTCTTTAAAATTAAAATCGTTAAAAGTCATATTTTTACCTTAGTATATATTTAAAAAATACACACTAAATAAATCGGCTTTCCCCATAAATGTACAATAAAATTCTGTGAATATTGTAAGTAAAGTAGGTTTTGATAAAACGAATAATTGATAAACCAAAGAAAATGGGCGTATTAATGTGTATATTTTTGCCGATTATAGCTAAAATTTAATAAAGAAAAGATTAAGAAAAAGGCAAATGCCTATTTTCTATAAATCTTCTAAACCTTTGTAGTTTTCTAAATATTTAGTATCGTAGTTGTTTGAAAGGAAATCATCATTTTCCATCATTTTTTTATGGAATGGAATAGTAGTTTTAATTCCCTCTACTTCAAACTCAGCTAAAGCTCTTTTCATAATATTTATAGCTTTATTTCTATCTCTTCCCCAAACGATTAGTTTTCCAATCATTGAGTCATAATATGGAGGTACAACATAGTTTGCATAAACATGAGAATCAACTCTTACATTTCTTCCACCTGGAACAAACCATTGAGTTACTTTTCCAGGACATGGTAAAAATGTATTTGGATCTTCTGCTGTAATTCTACACTCTATTGCATGACCTCTAAATCTAATAGATTCTTGAGGAGGAACTTTTTCCCCTTCAGCTACTTTTATCATAAGCTCAACAATATCAATTCCTGAAACCATTTCAGAAACTGGATGTTCAACTTGAAGTCTTGTGTTCATTTCCATAAAATAGATATTCTGTTTGTCATCTGCTAAAAATTCAAATGTTCCTGCACCTTCATATTTTAAATATTTAGTAGCTTTTACTGCAACATCATGAAGTTTTGCTCTTGTTTCATCATTTAATAAAATTGCAGGTGATTCTTCGATAACTTTTTGATGTCTTCTTTGAAGTGAACAATCTCTCTCACCTATATGAATAGCATTACCATGACTATCTCCAACAACTTGAACTTCAATATGTCTTGGGTTGTTGATAAATCTCTCTAAATACATAGTTCCATCACCAAATGCTGCTAATGCTTCACTTGATGCTGCCATAAATAATTGGTCAAATTCAGACTCATCTTTAATAAGTCTCATTCCTCTTCCACCACCACCAGCAGCAGCTTTAGCCATAATTGGGTAACCAATTTCAGCAGCAACTTTTTTACCTTCAGAAACAGAGTGAACAGCACCTTTACTTCCAGGAACAACAGGCACTCCAGCTTTTATCATCTCTTCTTTTGCTTTTGATTTATCAGCCATTTTTTCCATTACTTCAACAGATGGACCAATAAATTTGATATTATGTAATCTACAAATTTCAACAAAATCTTGATTTTCTGATAAGAAACCATAACCTGGAAAAATTGCATCACAACCAGTGATTTCTGCAGCTGTGATAATTGCTGGAATATTTAAATAAGACTCGCTAGATTTTGCTCCACCGATACAAATAGCTTCATCTGCATGTTTTAAATAAGAGGCATTTTTATCTCCAGCACTATAAACAGCAACTGATTTTTTACCCATTTCTCTAATAGTTCTAATAGCTCTTTGAACTATTTCTCCCCTATTAGCTATTAAAATTTTTTTAATTTCTGCCATAATTTATCTCTTATAATTTTTCAACTGCAAAAATTGGCATATCATATTCAACAGGAGAACCATCAGTTACTAAAATTTCTACGATTTTACAATCAAACTCAGCTTCAACTTCGTTCATAATTTTCATAGCTTCTAAGATACATAATGTTTGACCTTTTTTAACTGTATCACCAACTTTAACAAATGCTGGAGATTCAGGAGATGGAGAAGAATAAAAAGTACCAACCATTGGAGCTTTTATAGAATCTCCAGCTTTTGGAGTAGAAACACTCACTTCAGATGCAACAGCAACTGGAGCAGAAACAGCAACAGAAGAAGCTTGAACAACAGGTGCAACAGTAGAAACAGAAGTTACAACTCCACCTTCAAATCCTCTTTGCATAGAGATTTCAAATTCACCCTCTTTAACCTTTAATTTATTAAGCTCGCTTTTGTCGAATACTCTTATTAATTCCTTAATATCTTTAAAATCCATACTTAACCCTTTAATTTTAGTCAAAATTTTGCAGATAATAACACATTTTTTATTATAATTGCATTTTTACTGTTTTAAATCAGTTCTATTTAAGTTTGAGAAATAAAATACAAAGAGCAAAAATGTTAAATGACAGAAATTTTATAAATATTGCAAAAGAGATTGCAAAGGCTTCAAAATGTGTTTCAAAACAAGTTGGAGCAGTTATTGTAAAAGATGGAAGAATCTTATCCACAGGATACAATGGAACACCAGCTGGTTACAAAAATTGTAGTGACCATTGGGATGGTGAATATACAAAAGAACATCATAATTGGTCAAAGACCTACGAAATTCATGCGGAAATGAATGCTATTATTTGGGCAGCAAGAAAAGGAATTTCAATAGAAAATGCAACTATTTATGTAACTTTAGAACCTTGTAGTGAGTGTTCAAAAAATATTATTGCAAGTGGAATAACTAGAATAATTTACGAAAGAGCATATGAACATACAGATTCTGAAGTTATCTCTAAATTTATCAAAGATAATGGTGTTTTAATAGAACAGATAAAAGATTAAATATCATAAATATCTCATATTAAAAATATAAAATTCCTTATCAAGTGATAAGGAGAAAATATGAAAATAGGTCTTTTTATACCTTGCTTTATGAATGAGTTATATCCAGATGTTTGTAAAGCAACCTATAAAATTCTAAAAAATCTTAATCTACAAATAGATTACCCTCTAAATCAAACCTGTTGTGGTCAGCCTATGGCAAATTCAGGTTGTGCAAAAGATGTAAAAAAACTGGCTCAACAATTTGTTGAAATATTCAAAGATTATGATTATATTGTAGCACCTAGCGGTTCTTGTGTAACTATGGTAAAAGAGCATTATGCACCATTTTTTGACAATGATAAAAACTACAACAAAGTAAAAGCCTCTATTTATGAAATATGCGAATTTTTACATGATGTTATAAAAGTTGAAAACTTGGATTTTAAAGTATCTTTTCCACATAAAGTAGGAGTTCACAACTCTTGTCATGGACACAGAATTTTAAAACTTGCAACACCTAGTGAGTTAAATATTCCGTATGATTCTAAACTTAAAAATCTACTAAATAAAATAAATAATATAGAACTTGTAACTTTAAAAAGAGAGGATGAGTGTTGTGGTTTTGGTGGAACTTTTAGTGTTCAAGAAGAGGCTATTTCTGTTGCTATGGGAAAAGATAGGATAAAAGATCATATCAATTCTCACGCCCAAATTATAACAGGAGCTGATATGTCTTGTTTGATGCACATGGAAGGGATTATAAATAGAGATAAAACTCCCATAAAAGTTATGCACATAACTCAAATATTAGCAGGAGAAAAAATATGAGTAGTCATAGTTTAAATGCACAAAAGTTTGTAGCAAATGATGAGAGAATGCATTGGCACGATGAAGCTTTATGGTTTGTGAGAGAAAAAAGGGATAGGGCAAGTAAATCCATACCTGAATGGGAAAAATTAAGAGAGTATGCAAGTCAAATCAAAAGCCACACAATGGCTAATTTGGATAAATATTTACTGCAATTTGAAGAGAATGCTACAAAAAAAGGGATAAATGTTCACTTTGCATTTGATGCTCAAGAACATAATAAGATTGTGGCTGAAATTTTGCAAAAACACAATGTAAAAAAACTTGTTAAATCAAAATCTATGCTAACAGAAGAGTGCCACTTAAATCCATATTTGGAGAATTTAGGAATAGAAGTTATTGATACGGATTTGGGAGAGAGAATTGTTCAGCTTAGAAATGAACCCCCTTCTCATATTGTTTTACCAGCTATTCATCTTAAAAAATCAGATGTAAGTGATACTTTTCATGAACACTTAGGGACACAAAAAGGGAATAATGACCCAACATATTTAACAAGGGCTGCAAGAAGTGCATTAAGAGAGGATTTTTTAACAGCTCAAGCAGGACTTACGGGAGTTAATTTTGCAATAGCAAATACAGGTGGAGTTGTGGTTTGTACAAATGAAGGAAATGCTGATATGGGTGCAAGTGTTCCAAAACTTCATATTGCTTCAATGGGAATTGAAAAAATCATCCCTAGACTTGAAGATTTAAGTGTTTTTACAAGATTATTAGCAAGAAGTGCAACAGGTCAGCCTATTACCTCTTATACTTCACATTTTCACGCTCCAGTTGAAAATGGAGAGATGCACATAATAATTGTTGATAACAATAGAACAAAATTTTTATCATCCCCAAAAAATCAAAAAGCCCTAAATTGTATTAGATGTGGTGCTTGTATGAATACTTGTCCTGTTTATAGAAGAAGTGGTGGACACTCTTATGAGTATGTAATTCCAGGACCTATTGGCTCTATTTTGGGAGCTAAAAAAGAGCCAGAAAAACATAATAGTTTGCCTTTTGCTTGTACATTATGTGCTTCTTGTACAAATGTTTGTCCAGTTAAAATAGATTTGGATTCACAACTTTATAGTTTAAGACAAGAGTTAGCATCTGCAAATTTGATTGATTCAAAGAAAAAAATGGCAATGAAAATCACATCTTGGCTTATGGAAAATCCAAAATTATTTAATCTTGCAGGAAAAATGGCTAGGTTTATTGTTCCAAAACTTCCAAACTCTATTTTATACAGTGAAAAAAATGTTTGGGGAAAACAAAGGGAACTTCCTAAATTTCCGCAAAAAAGTTTTAAAGAGATGTTTACACAAGGAGATTTAAATGACTAGCAAAGAAAAAATCCTAGAAAATATAAAAAAAAGTATCATAAAAAACGATATAAAATTACCTTCTTATGAAAATTTTGGAATAAAATTTGATGATAAATTTGAAAAATTTGCCCAAATGATAGAGAGTGTGGGAGGAAAAGCATTAAGTGTTGAAAAAGATAAACTTGATGAAACAATCAAAAATTTATATCCGGAAGAACTAATAATATCTTCAAATATAGAAAGTTGTTCTTTGGGGAATTTTAATCCAAATTTATGTGAAAATCCATATTATTTAAAAGATATTGATTTGGCTATTGTAAAAGGAAATTTTGCAGTTGCTGAAAATGGTGCAGTGTGGATAAAAAATCTTGAAAATAGACATAGAAGCTTGTATTTTATAGCACAAAATATTGTTATTGTTTTGAATGAAAATGATATTGTAAATAATATGCACGAAGCCTATGAAAGGGTAGATTTTGAAGAAAAAGGTTATGGTGTGTTTGTATCTGGACCTTCTAAAACAGCAGATATAGAACAATCTTTGGTTATTGGAGCTCACGGTCCAAAATCAGGATATGTGATTTTTGTTAAATCTTGATATAATTGCTAAATAGGGGAAAAGATGAGGTATTTTTTACTATTTAGCTTACTGTTTTTTAACATCTCTTTTGCTTCAACTCAAAAAGAGGTACTACTAATTCACTCTTATCATAAAGGTTATGTGTGGAGTGATGATATATCAAAAACCATAGAAAAAAACTTTTCAAAATATAGTGATATAGAGTTGACAACCGTTTATATGGATACAAAAAAAGTAGATAATATAGAGTATATAAACTCTTTAGCAAAGCTATATAAACACCAATTTGAAAATAGAAAATTTGATTTGATTATGGTTAGTGATAACAATGCTTTTGATTTTATCATCAAATTTCACGAGCAATTATTCAAAAATATTCCAGTTTTATTTTGTGGAATAAACAATTTTGATAAAGCTTTGCTAGATGAAAATAGTATGAAAAATTTTACATCAGGGGTTGTTGAACAAGTTGATGTGGAAAACAATTTTAGACTAATTTCACAAATGCACCCTGAAGTTAAAAATCTATTAATCATAAATGACACTTCAGTTACAGGATATGCTGTAAAAAGGGATTTATTACCAGTAATTGAGAAATTTAAAAATAGATTTAATGTGGAATATGTAGATAACCTAGATATAGAACATCTAAAAAATAAAGTTTCAAAACTTGATAGAAAAAATAGTGCTATTTTGTTTGTTTTACTTTTTAAAGATACAACTGGCAAATATTTTTCATATAAACAGAGTTTTGAAGAGGTAAAAAAAGTTAGTCAAGTACCTATTTATGGACTTTGGGATTTTTATCTAAATTATGGAATAGTTGGAGGATTACTAACTTCAGCAGTTGCTCAAGGGGAAGCTGTTTCTAAAATGGCGTTGGAAGTTTTAAATGGGAAAAATATCACTCAAATACCAATATTAGAAAAATCTCCAAATATCTATATGTTTGATTACAATGAATTAAAAAGATTTGACATAATCATTCCTTCATATATTGAGAACTATACACTTATAAATGAGCCAATTACAATCTACAAAGAACATACTAAATTTTTTGTAATAACTATACTTATAATCTTGGTATTAAGCATTATTGTAATTATTCTAAGAGCAAATATCCAAAGAAGGGAAAAATTGGAGATAGAACTCTCAAATAGATTGGAGTTTGACAAAGTTTTATTAGACACTATTCCAAATCCAATATATTATAAAAATATTGATGGTAAATTCTTGGGTTGCAATACAAGTTTTGCTCAACTTGTAAATAAGAGTAGAGATGAGGTAATAGGAAAAACTGCCTTTGATTTTTTCCCTTTGGAGATTGCTACAAAAAATAGCCAAATAGATAGGGAACTTCTAAAAACATTTAGTACAAGTTCTTCTGAATTTACATTTCATACCCCAACAAATGAGATGAAACATATCATTTTAAACAAAGCGGTTTACAAAAATGTTGATGGAAGTGTGGGAGGAATTGTTTGTATTATGGATGATATAACAGAAAGAATCCAACAAAAACAGTTTTTAATCCAACAAAGTAAATTAGCAGAAATGGGGGATATGATTGCAGCCATTGCCCATCAATGGAACGAACCTTTGGTTGAATTATCTGCACTTGTTCAAGATATTCAAACTTCATATTTGCTAAATGAATTAAAAGATAGTGATGTTAAAGATTTTGTAAATGATTCAATGATTCAAATAAAATATATGTCAAAAACAGTGAGTGATTTTAGAAATTTCCTAAAACCCTCAACACAAAAAAGACTATTTTCTATATCAAAGGCACTTGATGATATTTTTGAAATAATTGGGAAGCAAATATTTTATTCAAATATTGAAATCTTTATAAATAAATTAAATGAAAATGAAGAGCTTCTAATATATGGATATGAAAATGAGTTTAAGCAAGTTTTATTAAATTTGATAAATAATGCAAAAGATAAATTAATCGAAAAAAATCAATCCTCAAATATAAAAGGTAAAATATCAATTAATATCAAAAGATGCACCAATTTTAATACCATAGAGATTATCGATGATGGTGGAGAGATTGATGAAAATATTATTGAAAGGGTTTTTGAACCATACTTCACAACAAAAAGTGATGGAACAGGAATAGGTCTTTATATGGCAAAGGTAATCATTGAAGATAAAATGAGAGGTTCTATTAGTGTTAAGAATGATTATCCAAATGTAATATTTACAATAAAACTTCCACATAAAAGGTTCTAAGATGAAGATTTTACTTTTAGAAGATAATAAAAAATTAAATGAAACCATAACCAAAAGATTAAAACTCAAAGGATATAATGTAATATCTTTTTTGGATGGTCAAGAGGCATATGAATCCATAAGTGATGGATTTTCGTGTTTTGTTTTGGATATAAATGTCCCAAATATTGATGGTATAAAAGTATTAAAAAAAATAAGAGAGTTTTATAGCTCTTTGCCTGTAATTATAATTAGTGCAAGTGTTGAATTAGATGTGATAAAACAAGCCTATGAGTTTGGTTGTAATGATTTTCTGAAAAAGCCATTTTTTATAGATGAACTAGAGATAAAGATAGAAAAATATTGCAATATTATAGATGATAAAATATGTTTTGATGATAACTGCTATTTTGATTTTAAATCTTCACTTCTTTTGATAAATGAAGAGGAGATAAGACTTACTAAAAAAGAGAAATTACTGCTAAATCTTTTTTTAAACAAAAAAAATCAACTAATCTCCTATGAAACTATAGAAAACTATGTTTGGGAAGGAAGTTTTGTATCACTTGAATCCATTAGAAGTCTAATAAGAAGGGTTAGAAAAGTGTTAGAAAAGGACTATATTCAAACCGTTGTGGATACGGGATATATTTTTAAAACTCTCTAAAAATATCATATTTTTATCATTTCTTGTTGTTAAAATCAAAAGTGATAAAAAATTCAAGGAGAGAATATGCTTAAAAAAACAACAAAATTGCTTTTATCAACTGCACTTATTGCAGGTCTTGCAGTATCTGCAAATGCCGCTGAAAAAGTAAAATGGACTTTAGCTACTACTTGGGGTTCTACTTTAACTCCATTTATTGATGCTCCTACTAATATGTCAAAATTAGTAGAAGAGATGTCTGATGGAAGATTTAAAATTAGAATAGATGCTGCGAACAAACACAAAGCACCTTTAGGAATTTTAGATATGGTAAAAGGTGGTCAATATGATATGGGTCACTCTGCATCATACTACTGGAAAGGTAAAGATATAGATACTCTACCATTTACTACTATGCCATTTGGAATGACAACTGCTGAGCAATATGGATGGTTCTACTATGGTGGTGGATTAGAGTTAATGCAAAAAGCATACAAAAAACATGGTGTTTTATCTTTCCCTGGTGGAAATACAGGAAACCAAATGGGTGGATGGTTTAGAAAAGAGATTAATACTCTTGATGACTTAAAAGGTCTAAAAATGAGAATTCCAGGTTTTGCTGGAGAAGTTATGGCTAAACTTGGTTTAACAGTTACAAATATTGCTCCAGGTGAACTATATACTTCACTTGAAAGAGGAACTATTGATGCGTTAGAATGGGTTGGCCCAGGAATGGATATTAGCATGGGATTCCACAAAATTGCACCTTATTATTATACAGGATGGCATGAACCAGCTACTGAATTACAATTTATAGTAAATGAAAAATCTTATGAGAAATTACCAAAAGATTTACAACAAATTTTATTAACAGCTATGAGAGTAAGTGCTTATGATATGTATATTCAAAACTACCACATGAGTAGTGAAGCTTGGGCAAATATGTTAAAAGAGTTCCCAAATATCAAAGTTAAAACTTTCCCAAAACCTGTTATGGATGCTATGAAAAAAGCTAATGAAGAGTTATTAGCTGAAAGTTCAAAAAATAGTCCTTTAGTAAAAGAGGTTTTTGATTCTCAAGCACAATATATGAAAAAAGCTAGAGAATGGACAAAAATGTCTGATTATTTATACTTAAAAGATAACTTATAAAAACTATTTAAACTCCCTTTTTGGGAGTTTATACTCTATAGATATATGAAATAAACATAACTTAATATGGTTATTTGATGTATTAATTTCAAAAGGATTGAATTATGTTGTTAAAATTGGAAAAGGGCTTTGATAAATTTGCCAATGGTATAGGTAATTTTACTGCTTTTATTATGGTACTGATGATTTTAAATGTAACTTACAATGTTGTAATGAGGTATTTCTTTAATACAGGAAGTATAGCAATGCAAGAGATGGAGTGGCATCTATTTTCTGTAATTATTTTGATAGGAATATCATACACCCTAAAAGAGAATGGTCATGTTAGGGTTGATGTTATTTATGATAGATTGGAAACAAGAAAGAAAGCTATGATAAATATGGTTGGGGTAGTTTTATTTATTTTACCCGTTTCATTACTAATAGGGTTAGATTCTATTCCTTTTGTTATGGAAGCATTTACTTCAAATGAAGGAAGTGGTGATCCAGGTGGATTGCCTTATAGATGGATTGTAAAATCTTTGATTCCTATTGCATTTCTCTTACTGATAATTACAGCTATTGGATATTTTATTAAAAATCTAAATATCTACAAAGGTTTACATGATATGGAAGAGTATAACCTAAAAGGTGAAATAGAGAATTTCAAAAATGAATTAAATGAACACAAATATAGTCATTTAGGAGAAGAAAAATGATAGGAATAATAATGTTCTTTGCAGCATTAATAATGTTGCTTTTTGGGTTTCCTGTTGCTTTTACTTTTGCAGCTGTTTCACTACTTTTTGGTTTAATTGCAGGAGTTGTAGAGATTGGTTTTGAAGATGGTTTTTGGGAAGGATTAAGTGAAGGTTTAGATGAAGGTATGGGAATGTTTGACTTTATGCCTTTTAGAATTATGTCTATTATGCAAAACACTATTTTAATGTCAATTCCTATGTTTATCTTTATGGGTATTATTTTACAAAAAACAGGATTGGCAGAAAAACTTTTAGAGTCAATGGCATTTTTATTTGGAGAAGTTAGAGGTGGAGTTGCAATATCTACTGTTTTAGTTGGAACACTTTTAGCAGCTTCAACGGGTGTTGTTGGTGCTTCTGTGGTTGCTATGGGAGTTATTTCTCTTCCTGTTATGATGAAATATAAATACAATATACCTCTTGCAACAGGAACAATCTGTGCATCTGGAACTTTGGGACAAATTATCCCTCCATCTATTGTTTTAATTATTTTGGGAGATGTTTTCCAAGTTCCTGTTGGAGATTTATTTCAAGCAGCTGTTTGGCCAGGTCTTACATTGGTTGCTGCTTATATAATATTCATATTAATTGCTTCATATATCAAAAAAGATTTAGCACCAGCTATTCCAAAAGACCCATCAAGAGGTTCAAAAGCTAAGCAAATAAAAGATGCTTTAATAGCAATTATTCCTTCATTGGGATTGATTATTTTAGTTTTAGGTTCTATTTTTGAAGGTATTGCAACACCAACAGAATCTTCAGCAGTTGGTTGTGTGGGAGCAGTATTGTTGGCAGTTGTATATAAAACTTTTAATCTAACAATGATAAAAGAAGCAGCATTTGAATCTGTAAAAATTACTTCTATGGTATTTGGTATATTAATAGGAGCAACGGCTTTCTCTATGGTATTTTCATACACAGGTGGAGATGAGATTGTTGAAGAGTTTATGAGAAGTTTACCAGGTGATGAAAAATGGGGATTCATTATATTCACAATGTTGGCTATATTTGTTCTAGGTTTCTTTATAGACTTTGTTGAGATTTCATATATTATTGTTCCTATTTTGGTTCCTGTTGTTGAGGCATTGGGGATTAGTCCATTATGGTTTGCAATATTAATCGCTATGAATTTACAAACATCGTTCCTAACTCCTCCATTTGGATTTGCACTCTTTTATCTAAAAGGTGTAGCTCCAGCTGTTGTAAGAACTATAGATATATACAAAGGTGTTTTACCTTTTATTCTTCTTCAAGTTATTGTTCTAATTCTAATAGCTGTTTTTCCAGAAATTTTTGGAATAAACCCAAATTCATAAAACAAAGGGCTTTTGCCTTTTGTAATTAAGGATAAAAAAATGCTAGATGCAAAATATCAATCTTTTTATAATCAAATTATAAAAACCATCCCAAAAGAAAAAATCTTCACAGACAAACTTCACACTTTAGCTTACGGTACAGATGCCTCTTTTTATAGACTTATTCCAAAAATAGTTATCAAAGCAGACAATGCTTTTCAAGTTCAAGAGATTATTAAATTAGCCTATGAAATGAGTTTAAGTATTACATTTAGAGCTGCTGGAACTTCCCTTTCAGGACAAGCTATAAGTGACTCTATTTTGATAATTACTTCAAGAAATTTTACAAATTTTAAAATTGCTCCTGATATTAGTTATATTTCGCTTCAACCTGCACTTACAGGACAACAAGTAAATAATATCCTATCGGTTTATGGTAAAAAAATAGGTCCAGACCCAGCTAGTATAAATGCAGCTATGATAGGCGGAATTGCAGCAAATAATGCCTCTGGAATGTGTTGTGGAATATCACAAAACTCATATAAAACTCTAAAATCAATGAAACTAATTTTCGCAGATGGAACAAAACTTGATACCGCTGATGAAAATAGTAAAAATAGTTTTAGGCAGACTCATAAGGAGCTGTTATCTCAAATAAAAGAGTTATCATCTAGTACAAAAAATAGCGAAGAGTTAAGAGCCAAAATAGAAAAAAAATATAAAATCAAAAATACTTGTGGTTACTCTATAAACTCTTTAATTGATTTTGAAGATGAATTTGAAGTTCTGCAACACTTAATTATTGGTAGTGAAGGAACTTTGGCATTTATTGAAGAGATTACCTATTACACTGTTGAGGATTTAAAAGATAAAGCAAGTGCCTTGATATATTTTAATGATATAAAAGAGGCGTGTTTAGCTGTTACAAGATTAAAATTAGCAAAAGAGTCAAACAAAATTGTAGTTGATGCTGTGGAGCTTATGGATAGAGCAGGGCTTAGAAGTATTGAAAATGACCCAGCAATGCCAAGTTTTATAAAAAGCTTTGATGAAAATGTAACTGCACTTTTGATTGAAACTAGAGCTTTAGATGATGAAAAACTAGACATTCAAATCTCACAAATTTTAGCGTTATTAGAAGATTTCAAAGTTCAAAGGGAAATATATTTTACAAAAGATGAAAAAGAGTACAACCTTTATTGGAAGATTAGAAAAGGTCTTTTTCCAGCAGTTGGAGCAGTAAGAGAAAATGGAACAACTGTAATTATTGAAGATGTGGCTTATCCTATCGAGCATTTAGCACAAGCAACTTTAGATTTACAAGCTTTGTTCAAAAAACACAATTATAATGAAGCTTTGATTTTTGGTCATGCTTTAGAAGGAAACTTTCACTTTGTATTTACACAAGATTTTTCAAATCCAACGGAAGTTAAAAGATATGATGATTTTATGAAAGATGTTGTTGAAAATGTAGCTGTAAAATACGAAGGAAGCTTAAAAGCAGAGCATGGAACAGGGCGAAATATGGCATCATTCATCGAAATAGAGTGGGGGATAGAAGCCTATAATATTATGAAAAAAATAAAAAATATTTTTGATACAAAAGGTATTTTAAACCCAGGTGTTATCATAAATGAAGACCACGAAGCTCACATAAAAAATCTAAAAGCAATGCCACAAACCAATGAAATTGTGGATAAATGTATTGAGTGTGGATTTTGTGAACCAACTTGCCCATCAAATGAATTAACCCTAACTCCAAGACAAAGAATTGTTATAAATAGGGAGATTTCAGCCCTTAAAAAACAAGGAAAACAAAAAGAGGCAAAAGAGCTTGAAAATTTATATCAATATGATGGAATAGAGACTTGTGCTACTTGTAGTTTGTGTGCTACTTTATGCCCTGTAAAAATTGACACGGGAAATTTAACAAAACATTTAAGAGAGTTGCAACTATCTTCTACTTCAAAAAGTATTGCAAACTCTATTGCAAATAATTTCTCAAAAACTCTTAAAGGTATGAAATTTGGTCTTACAGCAGCCCATCTTACACACAAAGTTTTGGGAACTCCAAGTATGGAAACTTTTACTCAAACTTTGAGAGAATTGAGTAAAAATAAAATCCCAAAATGGACAACTTCTCTACCAAAAAGTGCAAAAATAAATCTAAATTTTGAACAAAAAGTGAGTGATAAAAAAGTTGTTTATTTCCCATCTTGTATAAATAGAAGTATGGGATTGAGTGAAGTAAGTAGTGAAGAAAAAGAGTTGTTTGAAGTAACGGTAAATTTACTAAGAAAAGCTGGTTATCAAATACTATTTCCTCAAAATATGGGTGAATTATGTTGCGGAATGCCATTTTCTTCAAAAGGTTTTTCTGATGTTGCAAACACAAAATCAACTCAACTTGAAGAGGCACTTTTAAATATTAGTGAATTTGGTGAATATCCAATTTTATGTGATACAAGCCCTTGTACTAAAAAGATGATGGAGAGTTTTTCATATAAACTAAAAATCTATGAACCAATAGAGTTTGCATTGGAATTTTTGACAAAGGATTTGGATTTTACACCTATAAATGAACCTATAACAATACATACAACTTGTAGTTCAAGAAAAATGGGCTTGGAAGATAAATTCAAAAAATTAGCTTTGATGTGTTCTTCAAATGTTATTATTCCATCAGATGTAAAATGTTGTGGATTTGCAGGAGATAGAGGATTTAATTTCCCAGAACTCAACAAATCAGCACTTAGAAATCTAAAAACTCAAATAGGCAACGCACAATATGCCTTTAGTACTTCAAAAACTTGCGAAATTGGATTGAGCAATGAAGCAGGTATTGATTACAACTCAATTTTTTATTTGATAGACAAAGTAACAAAAGCAAAAGTATAAATATACTTTTTGCTTTTTATCTTTCTCTCCTTTTAATATTCCCTAAAAACCTCTAAATCATATCTTTACAATTTTTTTGATAGAATATTACTTTTATGGAAAGGAATTATTATGAAAAAGAGCTTTTTATCACTTCTTTTATGTTCTTCACTATCATTTGCAGGAATTGTAAATGGTGTTGCATTAACAGTAAACGAAGACCCTATCACACTATATGATATTGACAAAACAATGGTTGAAAATAACCTTGGAAAAAATGAAGCTGTAAATTTACTTATTGACAAAATTTTATATGAACAAATGGTTAAAACCCAAAATATCACTGCTGACCTTTTTGATATAAATGATTATACAGAAAAATTAGCAGCTCAAAATGGTATGGATGTTTTCACTTTTAAATCAATAGTAAAACAAAAATATTCAGATTATTCAGTTTTTGAAAATGAAGCAAAAGATGTTATTGTAAGACAAAAATTGATTCAAAAAATCGTAAAAGGTCAGTTAGCCGTTGCAAATGAAGAAGATTTGAAAATATATTATGAAAACAATAAAAACAAATTTACAACAGCTCAAAGTTATCAAATAGTTCAATATAGTTCAAAAAGTAAAACAGCACTTATTAATTTCATGAGAAACCCATTATCAATTCCTCAAGATGTTGAAAAAGAGAATTTAGTTCTAAAAACTGGTAATTTAGAAGCACAAACTCAATATATTCTAAATGAAACACCAGCCAACTCTTTTACACCCATATTCATAGCAAATAGAAAATTCACAGCTATTTTTGTAGTTAGCAAAGATGGAGAGACTTCACTTGATTTTGATAGTGTAAAAGGGAAAATTTTCAACGATATAATGACAAGCAGAGAGAAAAAATATCTAAAAGATTATTTTGAAAAACAAAGATTAACAGCAGATATAAAAATAGTAAGATAAAGGAAATAGATGTCAAGTATGTTTGAAGTAATTATTGGTTTAGAAGTTCACGCACAATTAAATACAAATAGTAAACTATTTTGTTCTTGTGCTACAAGTTTTGGAGAAGAGCCAAATACAAATGTATGTCCAACTTGTTTAGGATTACCTGGAGCGTTACCAGTTTTAAACAAAGAGGCTGTTCATAAGGCTATTATGCTTGGAACTGCACTAAAAGCACAAATCAATCAAAAATCAGTTTTTAATAGAAAAAACTACTTTTATCCAGATTTACCAAGTGGTTATCAAATATCTCAATTTGAAGTTCCAGTTGTGGGACTTGGAGAGTTAATCATAGATTTTCCAGATGGAAGTAGCAAAAAAATAGGTGTTACAAGAGCTCACTTGGAAAATGATGCAGGGAAAAATATCCACGCAGGTTCATATTCACAAGTTGATTTAAATAGAGCTGGAACACCATTACTTGAAATCGTTTCAGAACCTGATATGAGAAGTGCTGAAGAGGCTATTTTATATCTAAAAAAACTTCATTCAATTGTTAGATATTTAGGTATTAGTGATGCAAATATGCAAGAGGGAAGTTTTAGATGTGATGTTAATGTATCTATTAGACCAAAAGGTGACACAAATCTTTATACAAGATGTGAAATCAAAAATATGAACTCTTTTAGATTTATTGAAAAAGCGATTCATTATGAAGTAAATAGACACATTGAAGCGTGGGAAGATGGTATTCACTCAACTGAAATAGTTCAAGAAACAAGACTTTTTGACCCAAGTACTGGAGAGACAAGAAGTATGAGAGGAAAAGAGGATGCGGCTGATTATAGATATTTCCCAGATCCAGACCTTTTACCTTTAATTATCACTGATGGAATGATTGCAGAGTATTCAAAAATTCCTGAATTACCAGATGAGAAAAAAGCAAGATTTGTAAATGAATTTGGTTTAAAAGAGTATGACGCTTCAGTTATCACTGCTTCTTTAGAGATGGCTAAATATTTTGATGAAATGATGGCTGAGGGAATTAGTGCAAAAAATGCTACAACTTGGCTAACAGTAGAGTTACAAGGAAGATTAAAAGAGGGAACTTTAATAGAAGAATCTCCTGTTAATGCAAAAACTTTAGCAACTTTAGTAAAAAGAATAGAAGATAATACAATTTCAGGAAAAGCAGGAAAAGAAGTTTTAGATTATTTAATGCAAAATAGTGAAGATGTAGATACAGTTATCGAAAAATTAGGACTAAAACAAGTGAGTGATGATGGAGCATTATTAGCTATTATTGATGCTATTTTAGCTGCAAATGCTGATAAAGTTGCAGAGTATAGAAGCGGAAAAGATAAGCTATTTGGTTTCTTTGTGGGACAAACTATGAAAGAATCAAAAGGTAGTGCAAATCCAAACAAAGTAAATGATTTACTAAAAGAGAGATTGGCTTAAAATGATTGAAAAATCTATAGCTGTTATTGGTGCTGGGAAATGGGGACAAGCTCTTCATTTTGCACTAAGTCAAAAACAAAAATGTCTAATCACTTCAAGAACAAAAAAAGAGATTGAAAATTTTGTTGATTTACAAACGGCGATGGATTGTGAATTTTTAGTAATAGCAATACCAGCTCAAGAGATAAGAGCTTGGCTAGAAAGAAACTTTGTTTTTAAAGGACAAAAAATTCTTGTGGCATCAAAAGGAATAGAAGCAAGTAGTGGTGAGTTTTTAAATGAAATTTATGCCTCTTTTGTTCCTGATGAAAACATAGGATTTATCTCAGGACCATCTTTTGCAACAGAGGTTAAACAAGGGCTTCCTTGTGCTTTGATGATAAACTCAAAATCGCAAGATTTTTATGACGCATTTGCTCCTTTTTTCCCAAATTTCATAAAAACCTATTATAGCTCTGATGTTATAGGTGCAGAAATAGCAGGTGCTTATAAAAATGTTTTAGCAATAGCAAGTGGAATTTGTGAAGGATTAAATCTTGGTAAAAATGCCCAAGCTTCACTAATTGCAAGGGGATTAGTGGAAATGCAAAGATTTGGTAAATTCTTTGGAGCGGAAGATTTATCATTTTTGGGTCTAAGCGGTGCAGGGGATCTTTTTTTAACAGCTAGTTCAACTATGAGTAGAAATTATAGAGTTGGATTGGGACTTGCAAAAAACAAAAAACTAGAAGATATTTTAATAGAACTTGGAGAAGTAGCAGAGGGTGTAAAAACATCAGAAGCTATTTTTAAATTATCAACTAAACATCAAATTCATACTCCAATAGCAAAAGAAGTAAAATTTATCTTGGAAGGTAAAATGCCCCAAGAGAGTCTAAAAGACCTTCTAAAAAACTAATAAAACCTCAAAAAATCTATATTAAATTTAATCTAATTTGGATAAAGTACAACAAAAATAGTTTTTAACAAAGGATAAATATGAAAGCTTTTGTGGTAGAAAAATTAGAAGATAATAAATTTATATCAAATATTAAAGAGTTACCAAATCCCATTTGTGAAGAGAATGAAGTTATTATAGAGACAACATACTCTTCATTAAATTATAAAGATGCCCTAAGTTCTGTTGGAAATCCAGGAGTTACAAGAAACTTTCCACATATTACAGGAATAGATGTTGCTGGAGTTGTTTATGAATCAAAATCTCCCATATTTAAAAAAGGAGAAAAAGTTTTAGTAACTGGTTATGATTTGGGAATGAATACAGATGGTGGACATTGTGAATTTGTAAAAGTTCCAGCTTCATGGGTTGCTAGAATTCCTGATTCCATAACAGATAAAGAGATTATGACCTATGGAACAGCTGGTTTAACAGCAGCTTTAAGCATAAATGAACTTCTAGAAAATGGTATTACTCCTGAAAGTGGAGAAGTTTTAGTAACTGGAGCAACAGGTGGTGTGGGTTCTATTGCTGTTTCTATTTTGAGTAAAATCGGATTTACGGTTGTGGCAATTTCAGGGAAAAGTGACCGAATAGACTATCTAAAAAGAATTGGTGCAAGTAGTGTAATTTTGAGAGAAGAGTTCGAAGGTCATACAAGTAAAACTTTAATGAGTCAAAAATATGCAGGAGTTGTGGATACAGTAGGTGGTGAGATTTTGGTGAATGCACTAAAACAAACCAAATATGATGGCGTTGTAACTTGTTGTGGGTTAACTGCATCCCATGAATTAAATGTAAATGTTTTTCCTTTTATTTTAAGAGGAGTTAGACTTATAGGAATTGATTCTGTTGAGTGTAAATTAGAAAAAAAACAATCTGCGTGGGAAAAACTAGCGACAAAATGGAAAATTCCAACATTGACTAATATTACAAATGAGATAGAACTTGAAAATATAAAACAAGCCTATGATGACCTTTTAAAAGGAAAGGCTGTGGGAAGATATGTGGTTAAAATCAAAAATTAATCAATAAATTTGTTATAATATTAACAATTTACATAATTTAAATAGGAAGAAATATGCAAACATTTTTAGAAGAGGCAAAGAAGTGTAGCCGAACTATTGCAAACCTTAGTACAAAAATAAAAAATAAAGTACTAAATGATATGGCAAATGCCTTAGAAAATCATATGGATTTTGTACTTGAAAATAATGCGAAAGATATGGATCAAGCCCATGCTAATAATCTTGATTCTGCACTTATAGATAGGTTATATCTTAATAAAGATAGAATAGAAGATATGGCAAATGCTATTAGACAAATAGCAACTCAACAAGAACCTGTTGGAAGAATACTTGATGGTTGGGTTACAAAAGATGGATTAAATATTCAAAAAGTGTCTATACCAATTGGTGTTATTGGAATTATTTATGAAAGCCGTCCAAATGTAACAAGTGATACAGCTGCACTTTGTTTTAAAAGTGGGAATGTGTGTGTTTTAAAAGGTGGAAAAGAGGCTGAACACTCAAATAAAGCAATAGCTGTTATTTTAAGAACTGTATTATCAAAAAATAATTTACCAGAAAATGCAATATCACTCTTACCAGACTCTTCAAGGGAAGGTGTTGCAAAACTTATAAAAGAAGATAAATATGTTGATTTAATTGTTCCAAGGGGAGGAGAAGCACTTATTAAATTCGTTACTCAAAATGCAACTGTTCCTGTTATAAAACACGACAAAGGACTTTGCCATATCTATGTGGACAAAGATGCAGCAGCAGCTAAAATTATAGATATTGCAATAAATGCAAAATGTCAAAGACCAAGTGCTTGTAATGCTATGGAAACCCTATTAGTTCACGAAGAAATAGCACCATATATTTTAACTGGTTTACAAGATGCTTTTTTGGAAAATGGAACAATTTTAAAGGGATGTATCGAAACTCAAAAATATATTGAAGTTATAAATGCAACTGAAGAAGATTTTCACACAGAATATCTATCAAATACATTAAATATAAAAATTGTAAGAAATGTAGATGAGGCAATAGCACATATAGAAAAATATGGTTCTGGACACTCTGAATCTATTTTAAGTGAAAACTATACTACTGTAAATAAATTCTTAGCACAAATTGATGCAGCTTGTGTTTATGCAAATGCAAGTACAAGATTTACAGATGGTGGTGCCTTTGGACTTGGAGCAGAAGTTGGAATTTCTACAAATAAACTTCATTCAAGAGGACCTATGGGAATCAATGATTTAACAACTTTTAAATATAAAATATACGGTAATGGACAAATAAGATAACTTTTGTCCATACTATTTAATAATATTTTTAGACCGTTTTTACAATCTTTTCTTAAAAATAAAATTCATAACTTATAATAAAATAATATTAACCTAAGCTATTATTAACTACTATATATCCCATTATTTTATAAAAGGAGTTAATGGTGATTAATAATCTAGCTACTAAAATGAAGCTATCTGTTTTAGTTATTGTTTCACTTATTAGTTTAATAATACTTGGAACTTTAGGTGTTGTTCAACTATCAAAAATTGATGAAAAGTTTGAAACGGTTTTTAAAGATAGGGTTATACCTTTGGAACAATTAAAAATAATTGCAGATGAGTATGCTGTAAATATTGTAGATACAACTCATCAAACAAGAAATGGTAATTTTACTTTTGAAAAATGTTTACAAAACCTAGATACTGCAAAAAGTAAAATATCTATGCAATGGAATGCATATATAAATACAAAATTAACTCCAGAAGAAGAGACTTTAGCAAATAGTACAAAAGAGCTAATGATAAATGGAGATAAAATAGCTCAAAAAATAGAAGATGCCTGTAGAAATAAAGATTTAGAGAATATAACAAAAATTACTATAAATGAGTTATATCCTAATATTGACCCTATTGGAGAAAAGATTGCTGCACTAATCTCTTTGCAATTAGATGTGGCTGCAAAAGAGAAAGCTATTTCAACAAAAACTTATGAGCAAAGTAAATATATCTCAATTTTTACTATCATCATCTCTGTTTTAATTATAATCATCTTAGCCTATTTAACAATCTCAGACATTACAAAAAAACTAAATCTATTTAAAACAGGTCTTGTTTCATTCTTTGCATTCTTAAACAAAGAGTCTTCAAATACAGATAAAATAGCTATCAACTCTAGGGATGAATTTGGAGAAATGGCTTTGTTTGTTAATCAAAATATTGAAAGAACTCAAAAGATGATTTTTGAAGATAATGCATTGATAGATGATGCAAAAATTGTTATGAATAGAGTAAATCATGGTTGGTATTCACAGTTTATTGAAAAATCAACTTCAAATAGAAGTTTAGAAGAGTTCAAAAATAATGTTAATACAATGATAAGAAATACAAGGGAAAGATTAGTTAATGTAAATGAAACATTAAATGAATATTCAAATAATAACTTTAGAAAAACTCTATCTTTAAGACCTGATGATGAAAGAGGAGGAGTATTTGAAACTTTAGTAAATGGTGTAAATTCTCTTCAAAAAGCAATAGAAAAGATGTTAAGTGAAAATAGAGCAAATGGCTTAACTTTGGCTCAAAGTTCAACTGTTTTACTTACAAATGTTGATAAATTAAATGTAAGTTCAAATCAAGCTGCTGCTTCACTTGAAGAGACAGCTGCTGCCCTTGAAGAGATTACAAGTAACATTAGACATAGCACTGAAAATATAGTAAAAATGTCCAATTATTCAAACAATCTAACAACTTCTGCAAATCATGGTGAGAAACTTGCAAATCAAACAACAGTTGCAATGGATGAGATAAATACTCAAGTAAATGCTATAAATGAAGCTATTTCTGTAATTGACCAAATAGCATTCCAAACAAATATTCTTTCACTTAATGCTGCTGTTGAAGCAGCAACTGCTGGAGAAGCTGGAAAAGGTTTTGCGGTTGTTGCTTCAGAAGTTAGAAACCTTGCAAGTAGAAGTGCAGAAGCTGCAAAAGAGATAAAAGCTATTGTTGAAAATGCTACAAGCAAAGCAAATGAAGGTAAAACTATTGCAAATCATATGATTGATGGATATAAACAATTAAATGAAAATATTGCAAATACTGCAACAATCATAAGAGATATTGAAACATCTTCAAGGGAACAATTCTTAGGAATTGAGCAAATTAATGATGCTATAAATAAACTTGACCAACAAACACAACAAAATGCTTCAATTGCTACTCAAACGCAAGAAGTTGCAACCCTTACAGATCAAATAGCTAAATTAATTGTTGAAGATACAAATTCAAAAGATTTTGAAGGTAAAAATGAAATAAAAGCAAAACAACTAAACACAAATATTTCAACTATTGCAACTCCTAAAATAATTGAGAAGCACCATGTAGCTGTTGTAAAAAAACCTATGCAAACTCAAACAACAACCCACCATACACCAACTCCTCAACCATCAACTCCAAAGGTAATTACACCTAAAAAAGAGGAAAAAGTATTTACACCAAAAGCATCAGAAGATGATGAATGGGAAAGTTTCTAAAATAAATCAAAGCATTTTGCTTTGATTTATTCTCTATTTCTTACTAAAACCACTTTTTTTCAACAAAACTATTTTATAATCAATATTATAAACAAAAAGGTAAATATTGAGAGAATACAAAGCACCAACAAAAGAGGTTATTGTTACAACAACCATTTCAACACCTATTGGAGAAATGTTTGCAGCAGCAACAAAAAATAGTTTAATAATGCTTAGTTTTTTTTCACAATTTAATATTGAAGCAAAAATCATGAACCTAAAAAATCATTTTGATGCGGATATTATTCCTTCAAACTCTCCAATATTTGACAAATTAAAAATAGAATTGGAAGAGTATTTTAATCATCAAAGAAAAGAGTTCACTATTCCTTTACAACTAATTGGAAGCCATTTTCAAATAGAGTGTTGGAAAGAGATTTTAAAAATACCTTTTGGAGAAACTATAAGCTATAAACAATTAGCACAAAACATACAAAATCCAAAGGCAAATAGAGCAGTTGCAAACGCTTCTTCTCAAAATATGCTAAATATTTTAGTTCCTTGCCATAGAGTTATTTCATCAAATACAGAGATAAATGGCTACAACGGTGGAATTGAAAAAAAAGAGTTTTTAATAGATATGGAAAGAAATGGTAACTAAAAATATTTTTAGACAATATGATATTAGAGGTATTGTAAATAAAGAATTGACATTTGAAAACAGTAAGCTTATTGGCTTTCATTTGGGAAATTTAATAAAAGAAAAACTAAATAAATCAGAAATTCATATCGTAGTTGGTTATGATGTAAGAACTCACTCTATGATGTTGTTTGAAGCTTTAATTTCAGGATTAAACTGTACAAATTGTAAAGTTTTAGATATTGGACTTGTGGCAACTGGCGTAAACTATTTTGCTTCATTTCAAAATTTTGAAATAAACCAACAAAAGATAAAACCTGATGCCTCTATTATGATAACAGGAAGCCACAATGAAAAAAACTATAATGGTTTTAAAATCACTATAAATAATGAACCTTTTTTTGGAGATGAACTTTTAGCACTTTATGAAAGAATCATCAATAATCTACAAATAGATATTCCTTTAAATATAAATTCCATAAAAATTGATGCAAAAAAACTATATATAGATTATATGTTAAATCAATTTTCCCATCTAAAAAATCTTGATTTACCATTTGTGATTGATTGTGGGAATGGTGTTGCAAATACTGTTTTATGTGAAATATTGGATAAATTAAATCTAAATTACAAAGGTTTATATTTAGAACCAAATGGAGAATTTCCAAATCATCATCCAGACCCATCAAAAGAAAAAAATATAAAAGAGTTAAAAGAGCATTTAATAGGTAAATATAATCTTGGTTTTGCCTATGATGGAGATGCAGATAGAATCGCTGTTTTAACACAAAAATATAATATAAAAGGGGATATGTTAGCCCTTTTATTTTCAAAAACTATGGAAAATCCTGTAATTATTGGAGAAGTTACATACTCTCAAAATATTTTTGATGAAATAAATCATTATGGAAAAACCATAATGAATAAAACAGGCTACTCAAATCTTAGATTAAAACTAAAAGAGTTAAATGCTTCATTAGCAGCAGAAGTATCAGGACATATATTTTTTAACGATAGATATTATGGTTATGATGATGCAATATATGCAACATTTAGGGTTTTAGAACTAATTTATGAGGGCTTAGATTTGGATGCAGAACTTGATAAACTACCAAAAGTTTATACAAGTGAAAATATCGAAATTCCAACAAGTGATAAAATAAAATTTAAAGTATTAAAAAAGATAAAAGAGAGACTCAAAATAAAACCTAGAGATTTCCCAATTATAGAAAAAATCATTGATATTGATGGATTAAGAATCTATTTTGAATATGGTTGGGCGTTAATTAGAGCTTCAAATACAAACCCAATAATTACAACTAAATATGAAGCTACAACTTATGCAACAGCTATGGGATACAAAAAAGCTATTGAAAATATTATAGAAGAGGTTACAAATGAAATTAATTGCACTACAAATTAAAACAACATCAGATTTTCAACAAAATTTAGAACATTTAAAAAAGCTAATTTTAGATTGCTCTGAGAATTCACTCATAGTTGCTCCAGAAATTGCTTTGAGTGGATTTTGTTATGATAGAATGGAAGAAGCTTCTATTTTTAGTTTAAAAGCCATAGAAGAGCTTAGAGAACTATCTAATAATAAAACTATTGCTCTTACCTTTATAACCAAAGAGAATAACCAATATTTTAATACATTAAAAATATTTCATAATAAAATTATAATTCACTCCCAATCCAAAATAAAACTCTTTCCTTTGGGTAATGAATTGGAACATTTTAAAGCAGGGAAAGAAGAAGATATAAAAATAATCGATATTAATGGAATAAAAATAGCAACACTCATTTGTTTTGAATTAAGATTTCCTCTTTTATGGGAAAAAGTAAAGGGTGCAGACATAATTTTAAATCCTGCC
>JBBITK010000007.1:0-18920 GCA_037440805.1 Arcobacter sp.
TCCTCTTATATCTTGTGCATAAAGCTCTTTATCAAACATAATAGAAGCATTAAACTCATCTAATATTTGAGCATTTGTATTTTTTAAAATTTGATTGTTTTGATTTGACATAATCTTCCCTAAATTAAATTGTGGATTTTAAATTTTGGGGATTATATCATAATAAAACTACGACCAAAGTTGTAAATGGGGGATATTTGAAACTGCTTTTATAATATCTGTTTTTGAAATAATTCCCACCAAAGTATCGTCTTCAGCCACAATAGGTACAGCATGAAGTTTAAAATCAATCATAACTTTTGCAATTCTTCTAATATCTGTAATTGGGTCAGCAGTTATAAGTTCTTGAAGATAAATATCCTCGATTTTTTTATTTAAAATAGATTTACTATTTTCTAAATCATCCATAAGTAGATTCAATATTATCTTTTTATTTATCATTCCAACTATTTTTTTACCAAAAGATACAACAGGTAATTGCCCTACTTTATGTTCACTCAATAAATCATAAGCATCTTGTAAAGTTGATTTTGTGTCAATATAGGCAACATCTCTGGTCATAATATCACTTGCGTGATAAACCTCTTGGGACATATCAATATTTGACATTTGTTTGTAGATATTGATAGCTTCTTGACTATTTTTTTGCTCTTTATTTCTGTTTTTTTCCCTAAATTCTTGAATAAATCCCTCTTCAGGTTTAAACTCACTAGGAGCAATACTCTCAACATTTTTTAATTCGTATAAATTATCCGCTGTACTTCTAAATCCTACACTTCCATTATTATATACTGCAAACATTTTATGCTCCTATTTGGAATAATCTATCATAAACTATATTGACTTTTTTTAGGCTTTATTTTGAAGTTTTGAAGCCTTAATCCACTCTTCTAAACTAATAAAATCTTCAATATTTTGTGATTTTTTACCCACTATTTCAGCAATACTTTTTACACCCATAGATAAAAGGTATTGTAAATTATCATCAAAATTTGCCTCTTCAATTACAAAAATATTATCCTTGTGAACTTCAAACATATATCCACCATTTGGAATGGGCGATTGTGAAAGGGTAACAGTATAGTGGTCTTTTATAATGCTCTCTTTTTGGGAATACATCAAACCTATGTTATATCCTTGAGTTGCAAAACCTTTGATAATTACCACTAAAACCCTATTCTCACCCTTTTTTGAAGAGTTAAAAATCCCTATAATATCTTTTATAGTTCCATAAGCTGGAATTTTATTTAAAATCTTTTGTGTCCACAAAGCAAGTCTTGTTTCCACAAAATGCCCTGTAATATATAGTAAAATTAAAAAAATTCCTATAACTGCCAACAACCATAAAAACTCATGTTTTTGAGGATGAAAACCTATAATATTAAAAATATTATCCACAACAAAATTGATTTTTTCATACAACCAGATAACTATCATAGAGATAACAACTATTGGTAATATCCAAAAAAAACCTTGTATTACTAACTCAAAAAAATGTTTTTTTGTATCTTTCATATTCTCTCCAAAAATAAATAGTAAAATTTGTTATTTATTATACTAGCTTTTTGTTTTTTATAAAATATTTACTTCTCTTTTGGCTATCTTTTGATATTCTTCTCTTATTTTTCATAAAGGAAACGAACTTGAACAACAATCCAAACAACCCTTTTCATGGTATTAAATTAGAAACTATAATAACTAAATTGGTTGAACATTATGGTTGGGATGAGCTAGGATATAAAATCAATATTAGATGTTTTAATTTTGAGCCATCAATAAATTCAAGTCTAAAATTTTTAAGAAAAACTCCATGGGCAAGGGAAAAAGTAGAAAAACTATATTTAGATACTTTCAACAACTAAAACAATTCAAAAGGTACTTTCATGTCAAAAAAACTATATTGCATAGCTTCATTCAAAGCAAAAGAGGGAAAAGAAGAAGAGTTATTTAAAACACTTCAAGCCTTAGAGCCACAAACATTAAGAGAAGATGGTTGTATTCAATATATTGTTACAAAACATATTTCACATCCAAACGCAACTGGGGAGAGTTTCCCTATTGTTTTTAATGAAATTTGGGCTTCAAAAGAGGCATTTGAAGAACATTGTAACAAACCTTATATTGTAGATTTTTTCCAAACTCACTGCTTAAATAGCGATGGTTTAGTGGAAAAATATAATGTTTGTGTTTATGGTGATGAATAAAAATTATGGAAAATTATGCTTTTTTCAAAAATTTAGATGAAAAAGAGAAAAAATATCTTTTAGATAATTCAAAATATGTGGAAATTCCAAAGGATTTTACACTATTTTATCAAGGAGATATTTGTAATGATATTTTACTTCTAAAAAGTGGAATTGTGCAACTTTTAGTTTATGGACAAATTGATGAAATGATACCTTTGTATGAGATAAAAGAGGGAGAACAATGCATTGTAAATACTTCTAGCACCATCTCACAAACTCCAGCTATTGCCACCGCTCAAACAAAAACTGCTATTAGTGGTTGGTTAGTTCCTTCAGATGTTATAAAAGAGTTAATTATAAAATGCCCATCTTATCAACAATATATTTTTTCACTTTTTGCATTGAAATTTAGTACATTAACCACACTGATTGAAGATATAAAATTTAAAAGACTTGATTCAAGAATTTTGGATTTTTTGAAACAAAAAAATGAATCTCTAATAGAAATAACCCACGAAGAGATAGCTTCAAATCTTGGAACATCAAGGGTTGTTGTAAGCAGAATTTTAAAAGAGTTAGAACACAAAAACCTCATCAAACTCCATAGAAAAAAGATAGAACTTTTATAGTTATGTAACCTATGTTACTGATAAATTTTTGAAAATAATCTAAAATTCCACTATATAAAAATCAAAAGGATTTAAAATGAGAAAAAATATAGGTGGATTGGATAGAACAATTAGATTGATTATAGGTATTGCTTTACTAGTTTTTGGATATGTAAATGACTCTGTTTATGGGGCTATTGGACTTATACCTATTTTCACAGCACTTATTTCATGGTGTCCATTGTATTTACCACTTGGAATAAATACAACTTGCAAAAATGATAGTTGTGAAAACTAAACTAGAGTTTTAAAACTCTAGTTTTTTTGGAATAGTTATAGTAAATTCCAAGCCTTTATGGGCTTTATTATCTTGTAAATATTGTGCATTTCTAACTTTTATATTACCTTTGAACTCTTCTGTTATTATTTGATACATAATATACAAACCTACACCTTTACCAAAAGATTGATGTTTTGTTGTGAAGTATGGTTCAAAAATATTCTCTAGCAACTCATCACTAACTCCACCACCATTATCTTTTATAATAAATTGTATATTATCTTCAAACTCTTTTACAGTAATAAAAATATATTTGTTGTTTTTTGCGTGTTCTTCCATATTGTTTATCAAAAGAGTTATTATTTGTCTTAGTTGTTCTTCATAACCTTGAAAACTTTTGATTTGAATATTTTTGATAACACTTATATTATTTGAATCTATATAAGATTTAAAGTTAGACAAAATTAGATTTAAGAAACTCTCAACATCAATATCTTTTCTCACTAAAGCTCTTGTGAAAAGAAGTTTAAAATCCTCTATAGTATTTGATAAAAGCTTTGTAAAATCAACAATTTGTTGCATTCTTCTTTTAAAAGATTCATCATCTCCCAAAGAAAACTCTTTTTCCATAATTGCCACAGAAGCATTTGCACTAATAACTGACAAAGGTTGTCTCCAATGGTGGGAGATATTTTCCAAAAGCTTTGATATTGATTTTTGTTTCGATATCTCTTTTTGAGATTCTATGATTTTTTTACCTTGCAAATATGACTTAATATGCACATCACATTTAAGTAAAACCTCTTCAATAACAAAAGGTTTTCTTATAAAATCACTGGCACCATTTTTCAAAACCCTTGCATAATGACTTCTTGAAGTATCTCCTGATACAACTATTACAGGAATATCAGAAAATTCCAAATCCTCTTTTAATGTTTCCAAAAAATGTATTCCATCCATACCTGGCATAATTAAATCTAGTAATATCAAATGAACTTTATGTTTTTTTAGAACCTCTATTCCATCTTGTGCATTTGAAACAGCATAAACATTATAACCCTTTTGAGTTAGTACATTTTGCAAAAGATTTCTTACAAAACTAGAGTCATCTATTGTCAAAATATTTGAATTTTTTGATTCATAAATAGTTTGAATCAAAGAGTTTATATTTGAAGCAATTATTTGAATAGGAGTTGTTTTAATAAAATAGTCAATTACTCCCTTTTGAAAATACTCATCCCTATGATTTGTATTTTCATCGCCTGTCATAACTATTATTTTAATATTACAAATCTCTTTTATTGTATCTATTAGGGTTTCCCCTTCTGCATCTGGCAGATTTAAATCAAGCAATAAAAAATCAAAATTTTCTGTTTGTAAATACTCTTTTGCTTCATTTAATGTATAAGCTTGAGTTACTTGATATTTGTACTCTTTTAAAAGGTTAAAGATAAGATTATTGAAAGTTTTTGAGTCTTCTACAATAAGTATTTTTATATTGTTCATATTTCTTCCTAAAACGGTAGCTCTAAGAAGGGATTTTATCAAATAAAACTAAAGAATCACTAAAAAATGTTATTTTAAAATATAAAATTATATTTCTAATAGACTAGTTTATAACCAATACCATACTCAGTAACTAAATATCTTTGAGTAGTACCGTTGTCTCCTATTTTGATTCGAATATTTTTGATATGATAATCCAATGCCCTATCATTCTGTATTACAGAAGATAAAAATTTAATCAAAGTTTGTCTATCTAAAACTTGATTTTTATTTTCCATAAAATATTTCAAAATTTCAAACTCTGTTTTTGTTAGTTTCAAAGGTTTGGAATCAAAATATATTACATTATTTTCAATAAAAAATAATTTTTTTTCTAATTTTTCTTCAAATATTGTGCTATTTTTTAGTTGTACCCAAATTCTAGCTTCCAACTCATCTGGATCAAATGGCTTTACCATATAATCATTAACTCCAAATTTAAAAGCTTGTAGTTTTGTATTTTTGTCTGAATAAGCACTCAAAACAATTATTGGAATGTTGATATTGTTTCTATTTAAAAATTTCAGAACTTCAAAACCATTGAAATCTGGTAGATTTATATCCAACAATATCAAAGAGTATTTTTTAAATTTTATATTTGAAATAGCATCTGTAACTGTAGTTGCAACATCTATTTTTAGGGAAAATTCTTCTAAAAAATCTTTTAATAAAAAAGCACTTCCCTCATCATCTTCAATCAATAAAACCTCGTATTGCATCAACCATTTACCTTAAAACTCAGAATACTCAGATTTTACATTTATTTTCCTTACATTTTAGTTGTAATATTTCAATATTATATAAATATCATAAGTAAATAATTTAGAAAAGACCTAAATAATAGAAATTCTTATGATTAAATAACTCTAGGAATTATGTTGAAAATAGTTGTTTTAATTTTGTTTTTTTTATCTTTTTTATCAGCTCAAAATTTGCAACATATAAATTTGCAACTCAAATGGAAACACCAATTCCAATTTGCTGGTTTTTATACAGCAAAGGAACTTGGATACTATAAAGAAGCTGGATTGGATGTTGATTTTAGAGAACTTGATACAAAATTTAATACTCTAAAAGATTTAAATGATGGAATTGTTAATTTTGTTATTGATGATTCATCTACTATCTACTATAAACTACAAGGTGCAGATATTGTAGGACTTTTACCTGTTTTCCAATCTTCACCTATTAGTTTATTTACACAAAAAGAGTTTAATACTTTGGAGTCTTTAGAAGGAAAATCTATTGAATTTTCATCAAATGAATTATCAAATATCTCCATAAATGCCCTATTAAAAAGCCATAATATAAAAGTTACTCCTAAATTACATACATTTTATGTAAAAGATTTTGAAGAAAAAAAACCAGATGGGATTGTTGGATATCTTTCAAATCAGCCATTTTTCTTTAAATCTCATAATATCTCTTACAATGAATTTACACCAAAAGATTATGGTTTTAATTTCTATGGGGATATGGTATTTACCTCAAAAAACTATGCACAACAAAATCCGATTTTAGTAAAAAAGTTTATTGAAGCTACAAAAAAAGGTTGGGAATATGCCTTTGAAAATATACCTCAAACTTCACAACTAATCCATACCAAATACAATACTCAAAAAAAATCCATAGAGGCTCTTATTTATGAGGGAGAAGTTCTGAAAAAACTAAGTGGTTATGGGAAAAATTTTGGGGAGTTTGAAAAGGAAAGAATCAAAGAGATTGGAAATACAATATCTTTGATTTTCCCACAAAAATTTAGAAATACAAATTTAGATGATTTTATTTGGGATGCAGATAAAAATTTGACAAACTTTTACAAGAATACCTTTATAAAAACAAATAGTAGTTTTAATGTTTGTATCAAAAATGACTCCTATCCACTTGAAGGAGCGGATGAAGGAAAATTGATTGGTATAGCAGGAGAGATTTTAAACAAAATTGCAAAGGATTTTGATTTCAAACTAAATATTATAGAAAACAAAACCATAGAAGAGTTACTTACAAATGTTGAAAATAAAAAATGTGATATCTTAACCTCTGTTGGAAGAAAAGAGTATGAGCAATTTGAAGTATTGGAAAAAACTCTACCTTATTTAGAAACTAACTTTGCCATTATTACAAAAGCAGACAAACCATTTATGGAAAATATCAAATATTTAGAGAACAAAAAATTTGTAACTAAATATACAAAATATGAATCCCATTTAAAAACTTTGTATTCAAAAATAGATATTCAAAAAGAAGAAAATCTTGAAAAAATCATAGATAAATTTGAGAAAAATCAAATAGATGGTTATATTGTAAATAATATCACAGCTGATAGAATCATAGAAAAAATGGGCTACGAAAAATTTAAAATCTCAGGATTTTTAGCAAATGAACATACCTTACAAAGTAGTTTTGGTGTTTTGAAAAATAAGCCAGAACTTCTTGAAATATTGAATTTAGGACTCTCCCAATTTTCCCAAAATGATTTAGAAAAAATAAAAGATACCTATAAAGTTGCTAGATATAAAACCATAGTTGATAGCTCATTGATTATGGAAATATTGGCTATTTTTGGGATAATTATGGTTGGAATTTTACTATTTATTAGAACTTTGAAAAAACACAACAAAGAGTTAAATGAGTGGATAAATGCAACTATTGAAGGGGTTGCACTTTTTGAAAATGGGAAATTGATAAAAGCAAACAGACAACTCTTAAAAATTTTGGGATATGAAAAGTTTGAAGAGATTTATGGAAAAACATATTTTGACTTCATAGCACCATCAAATCATCACATAATAACTCCAAATCTAAAGTTATCAAACACAGAGCCTTATGAATTAATTTTTGTAAAAAGAGATGGAACATTTATAAATGCTTTAGTTAGAGGGCATACTATAGAGGGGACAAACAGAAGAATTAGTACTATTATTGATATTACTGAACTAAAAAATACTCAAGAGAAACTACACTTATTAAATCAAACGTTACAAGATAAAATAAAAGAGGAAGTTTCAAAAAATGAGCAACAACAAGCCATAATGTTCCAACAAGGAAAACTTGCGGAAAATGGATTGATGTTAAATATGATTGCTCATCAATGGAGACAACCTTTAAATCATCTCTCTTTAATTTTTAACAATGTTTTACTAAAACATAGAATGAATACTTTGGATAAAGAGAGCATTGAAAAATATAAACTAAATTTTCAAACTCAACTTTTATATATGTCAAATACCATAGATGATTTTCAAAACTTTTTTAAACCAAGAAAAGAGAGAGAAACTTTTTTATTGAGGGAGATGATTTTAACTACTTTTACTTTAGTAAAACCACTCTTTGATAAAAACTCTATTCAGTTTGTTTTAAATTCGACAGAATTAATAAGACATTTTGGATTTAAAAATGAGTTAGCACAAGTAATATTGTGCCTACTAAACAACTCAAAAGATGCATTAATAGAGAATAAAATCAATAATAAAATATTAAATATAACACTTAGTCAAACAGCAAACGAAATCATAATAAAAGTAGAGGATAACGCAGGGGGAATAAAGGATGAATATTTAAACAAAATTTTTGACCCATATTTTTCAACTAAAAATGAGAAAAATGGAACGGGGCTTGGTTTATATATGGCAAAAACTATCATCAACAAACATTTTGAAGGTGATATTTTTGCCAAAAATATAAACAACGGTTTGGAAATGACAATAATCTTTCCAAAAAAAGAGATTTAAAAAAAAGGAGGCAATATGAAAATTTTAAATCAATTAAAAACACAAACAAAACTTTTGGTAATGGTTTTATTAGCACAAGTTGGGTTTATATTAATTGGAATTGTAGGTATTTACGGGGGCGATATTAGCTTAATAGTGATTTTAAATGTAGTTTTTGCGATTTTGATGGGGGCTATTAGTATTATTTTTGCAAAATCTATTATTGGAGGACTAAAAGAGTTTGATAAATCTTTTGATGAATTTCTCAATTTTGTATCTATGAAAAGTAACAGATATATTCAAACTGAAGTTTCTGGAGATGATGAAGTTTCAGAACTGCATAAAAAACTTAATTCTGTATCAAAAGATATTGATAAAAGAATGAAAGATGATATGAAAGTTTTGGGTGAGATTGTAATCACTATGGATAGGGTTGAACAAGGAATTTATGGTTGTAGGGTTAAATCAAAAACAGTAAATCCTATGATTGAAACATTGAGAAAAACTATAAATAAAATGCTTCATGAGGTAGATGAGGATATGAACGAACTTGTAAGTGTACTTGAATCATACTCAAATGATGATTTTAGAAAAAAAATCCATATTGAACCACATGTAAAAGGGGAAATGCTAAAAGTTCTTACAAGTGTTAATTTCCTAGGGGAAGCTTTGGGGAAAAATGCACAAAGGGATATTGAAAATGGTTCTATTTTGGAACAAAACTCTGTTAGTATGTCAAACTCTGTTAGTACTTTGGCAAGAAGAGCAACAGAACAAGCAGCTTCCCTTGAAGAAACAGCGGCTTCTTTAGAAGAGATTACAAGTATTACAAGAGGAACTGCTGAAAGCACTATGAGAATGTCTCAACTTGGTCATACTGTAAAAATAGCTGTAAGCGAAGGTCAAAAACTTGCTTCAAAAACTACTCACGCAATGGATGAAATAAACCATGAAGTAACACTTATCAATGACACAATTACTATTATTGACCAAATTGCTTTCCAAACAAATATTCTTTCACTAAATGCCGCTGTTGAAGCTGCAACTGCTGGAGAAGCTGGAAAAGGATTTGCTGTTGTTGCTGCTGAAGTTAGAAGCTTGGCTTCAAGAGCTGCAGAAGCTGCAAAAGAGATAAAAAATCTAGTATCTATTGCAACTCAAAAGGCAAATGAAGGAAAACAAATTAGTGATGAAATGATAAAAGGTTATATTCAATTAAATGAACATATAAACCAAACAATAGAGATTATTGAAAATGTAAGTACTTCAAGTAAGGAACAAATGCTTGGAATTGAGCAAATAAATTCAGCTGTTTCACTTCTTGATAAAGTAACTCAAGAGAATGCTTCTCAAGCAAGTAATGTAGCAATTCTATCTTCACAAACACAAGAGATGGCTAAAAATCTTGTTGAAGATGCAAAACACAAAAAATTCTAATTAGGGAGTAAGAAGATGTCAAAAGAAACAATTTTAGATGAATATAGCTTTTTAGTTAGTGAAACAGATGAGAGGGGAATAATCACATTTGCAAATGCAGACTTTTGTAAAATTGCAGAATATTCCCTTGATGAACTTATTGGGAAACCTCACAATATGGTAAGACATAAAGATATGCCAAAGGCTGCTTTTAAAAGTTTGTGGGATACGGTAAAAAAAGGTGAAATCTGGACAGGATATGTAAAAAATGCCACAAAAAGTGGTGGGTATTATTGGGTTTATGCAACTGTTTATCCCTTTGAAACTTGTGATGGAAAACTTGGATATCTAAGTTGTAGAAGAAAACCATCAAAAGAAGAGATTGATGAGCATGAAAAACTCTATAAAGAGTGGAGAAGTAAGGAGTAAAAATTCCTTTTTCTTCCCTATAAACTCCCTATTTTATTACTTTACAAACAAAACAAATATTTACTAAATTCTATAATTTGTAGAATTAGGCAAACTTTTTAAACTATCTTTCTATTAAAAAATTCTTTTATTACCTATAATAAACAATAAATTATTTAGGAGAATTAAATGGAAAATTTCAGTTATTATAATCCAACAAGAATAGAATTTGGAAAAGAGAAAGAGAAAAATATCGGACAATATATAAACTCATTTGGAATCAAAAAAGTATTATTAACATACGGAAGTGAAAGAATCAAAAAAGATGGTCTTTTTGATACTGTAATTCAAAGTTTAAAAGAGTTTGATATTGAATTTGTAGAGTTTGGTGGAATACAAAGTAATCCTATTTTATCAACAGTTTACAAAGGAATAGAAGTTGCTAAAGATACAAAAGTTGATGCTATATTAAGTGTTGGTGGAGGTTCTGTTTTGGATAGTTCAAAAGCTATTGCTTGTGGAGCTTTATATGATGGGGATGTTTGGGATTTTTTTATAAATAAAAACACAATAAAAAATGCTCTTCCTATTTTTGATATTATAACAATCGCTGCAACAGGAAGTGAAATGAACTCTTTTGCTGTTGTTACAAATGAAAATACTAAGCAAAAATACTCAATATTTTCGCCACTTATCTATCCAAAAGTTTCAGTTATAAACCCTGAACTTCATAAATCTATCACAAAAGAGTATTTAGTTTATTCAGCTTCTGATGTTATAGCTCACTCTATTGAAGGATATTTTACAGCAACAGTTCATCCTAAAATTATTCTAAAATATATAGAATCAAATATCTCAACAATCATAGAAACAACAGAAATTTTGTTACAAAACTCTCAAGACTACGATGCAAGAGCCGAATTTGCTTGGGCTGCAACAAATGCTTTAAATGGGACAACATATTTGGGTGTTGGTGGATTTTCATATCCAAACCATATGATAGAACACTCTGTTTCTGCACTATTTAATGTACCACATGGAGCTGGATTATCTGTTATTATTCCTTCTTGGATGAAATGGTTTTATAAACAAAATGAAGCTAGATTTGAAAGATTTGCAAAAGAAATTTTTGGAAAATCTACTGCAACGGAGGCAATAGAATCTTTAGAAAATTGGTTTAACAAAATAGGAACACCAACAAAATTAAGTCAATTTGGAATAAAAGAGAGTGATATTGATTTGATAGTGGAAAATGCTTTGGATTGTTCTAAACATTTTGGAATAGAACAAATTTATACAAAAGAGATTTTAAAAGAGATTTTGAATTACGCAAAATAAAAAAGAGATTTAAAATCTCTTTTTTTAATTACTGCTATTTTATATAACTTTGCTTCCCCACAAAAGTAAAAAAGCCAAAATAAACATAAAAATTGGAGCGATTATCTCCAAAAAGTTTTTAAATTTTTCGTATTTAAAAGAACTTTTATGCAAACTCACCGCCAAAAATGAAGAGGCAAAAATCACAACTCCCATTCCTAAACTAATAAAAATAGATGCCATAAATGCCCAAAAATAAGTCTTTAAAATAAAAGCATAAACAAAAAGCAAAACTGTCCCTACACAAGGAATTATTCCAGCTGTTAAAACAAAAATCAAATCTTGTTTTTTATCTTTTTTTACAAAAACTTTATTGCTACTTGGTCTTAAAAGATTTATATTTTGTTTTTGCGTAGAAAAGGAAATAGTATCCAAGTGCATACTACAACCACAAGAGTTTGATTTTTTGGTCAATTTTTTGTACAAAATATATAAAGCCAAAATCATAATAATAAGTGAACAAAAAGCTGTTAAATATTTGATAGAGTTATCCAAAAAACTATTCAAAACTGACTCTAAAACAAAAATCGATACCAAAACCAATATCAAAGAGCCAATAATATGCACAAATCCCGTAGCAAAAGAGATAACAAAAGCTTGAAAATATGATTTTTTATGGGATGAAAAATATGAAAATGCCAAAGCTTTACCATGTCCTGGAGCTAAAGCGTGAAAAACTCCATAAACAAAAGATGCCATAAGTAAAAAGATAATAGAGACAATATTATTATCTTTTTGGATACTCAACAAATACTCTTTTAATTTATAAGTTAATTTATCCAAAAAACTCTCTTCTTTTTTTGAAGCTATTTTCTCTTCTTTTTCTTTTTTATTCTCTTTTTCAACAAGCTTTTTAGGGTTCTCTTCTATTTTAGCTTCTATTTTTTCATCTTTTATTAGATTTAATTTTTTACCTGCATTATTCAAAATAGGTGCATTTATCAAAAACTTCACACTATGATTTTGAATATCTTTTGAAATATTATAAGGAATATGAAGAAGTTGTTTTTTGGGGTCAAAAACCATCAAAAAATATTGCCCTTCATCAAATATTTTTATATAAAGAGTGTTTTTATGGATAATTTCATAATTTAGATTTATTTCATACTCAAAGGATAAAGTATCATTTTTGAAATATAACTCATATTTTTTCACATCTATTGGATTTGATTTTTTTTGAATATCACTTGAATATGAGATAAATGTTAGATAATTCAAACCTTGAATATAAGATAAAAGGTTCTCTTTTATATAACCTATCTCTTCTTTATCAAATTTTTCATCAAGATTTATATCATAGATTTTCATTAGCTCTTGGGTAAAAGGTTGTGCAAAAACCCATTTAATATTTGCTTTTTTAATATGGGTTTTATCTGCTTTTATATCTATAAAAACATCTGTTTTTGGGGAATAAACACTACATAGTTTACACCCAAAAGAGAGGGTGAAACTAAGAAAGATTAAAAATAAAAATTTTATCATTTATAACTATTTGCCAACTTTTCTGCGGTTTCTAAAATAGCATTATCCCATTTTTCAGTTAATGTATCAATAGCAACTACACTTCCATTTATATTTTGTGCAATTACCTCCGCACTTTTTTGCGAAAATTGAGGAGAAACAAAAATAACTTTTATGTTGTGTTTTTTTGCTTCTTGGGTTATTTTCACAATTTGTGCTGGTTTTGGCTCTTTACCTTCCACTTCAATAGCTATCTGCTCTAAATCATATCTTTTGGCAAAGTATCCCCACGATGGATGAAATACCAAAAACTCTCTTTTAGCATAAGGTTTTAAAATCTCTTTGATTTTAGCATCTAAATTATCCAACTCTTTTAATAAATTTTCATAATTTGTTTTATAAAAATCTGCATTTGAATTATCGATTTTGTTTACCGCTTCATAGATATTTTTTGCCATAGTTTTTACTAAAATTGGGTCTAACCAAATATGTGGGTCTAAACCTTCGTGTTCATGCTCATGTTCGTGTTTATGGTCATTATGCTCTTTATGATTTGATTTTTCTTCATGATGTGTATCTTCTTCATCTTCGTGTTTGTGTTCAGCCATAGCAATTTTTTCAATTCCTGCTGAACTATCCACAAAAAGAGTATTTTTAGAAGACTTTTTAAATTTATCCATCCACGCATTTTCAAACTCTATTCCAATATAAAAATATATTTTTGATTTAGATAAAGCTACCATTTGTGAAGTTTTTGGTTCATAAATATGAGGAGAACTTCCTGCATTTACCATCACATTTATATCAAATTTATCACCAACTATTTTTTCTAATACATATTTTTGAGGTGCAATACTAACTGTTATTTGCTCTTTTGCACTCAAAAATCCCATAATACAAAATAAAAATAAAACTATTTTTTTCAATTAAAACTCCTTTTTTGCAACTTGGTTGCGGAATTTTAAAACAAAAATTCTTCAATGCAACTTAGTTGTAAATAAAAAAAGTAATTTTAAATTTAAATTGATATAATCCAAAGATGGAGAAAATAGAAAAACTAACAAACTTAACAAATATTAAATTAACTGAGGCAAGAAAGTCCATATTAGGGCTTTTAGTTGAGTCAAATAAACCTTTATGTTATGAGGATTTAAAAGACAAAATTTCTATGGATAAGGCGACTTTTTATAGGAATATAACAAAATTTGAAGAGGAAAACATCATAAGTTCCTTTGAATCCAATGACAAAAAAAGATATTTTGAAATCAAAAAAACACCCCATTCACACTTTATCTGTTTAACTTGTTCAAAAATAGAGTGTATTCATCAAAATTTCGATTTAAAACTTGATGGATATGTGGTTGAAAATATCATAATAAAAGGAATTTGTCCAAATTGTCTTGGATAAAAAGGAGAAAATTATGTTAGAAAAGATTACCTCTTTTCAAAACTTTGTCAATAAAGAGGCACTTAGTGGTATCTTGCTATTTTTAGCAACTCTTTTGGCTGTTATTGTTGCAAACTCATCTTATGGTCAAGCCTATTATGATTTATGGCATACTCCTTTGGGAATCACTTTGGGAGAAAAAACTATCTCAATGAGTTTAACATATTGGATAGATGATGGGCTTATGGCTCTGTTTTTCCTTATGGTTGGACTTGAAATAAAAAGAGAGATGGTTGTAGGAGAGCTTTCAAGTGTTTCAAAATCAGCTTTCCCTATAGTTGCAGCAATAGGTGGAATGGCTGTTCCTGCACTTATTTATGTGGCATTAAATCAAAACAATCCTTTAGGATTTGGAATACCAATGGCTACGGATATAGCTTTTGCTTTGGGTATTTTAATGCTTTTGGGTTCAAGAGTTAATCCTGCACTTAAACTATTTTTGGTTGCTCTTGCTGTGGTAGATGATTTGGGTGCTATTTTGGTTGTTGCCACAGTTTATACAAGTGAGATCAAAGCAGAATATTTTATTTATGCGGGAGTTGTTTATGCTCTTATTTGGGCTTTAAATTTAAGTGGTGTAAAAAAGATTTTACCATACTTGATACTTGGAATATTTTTATGGATATTTATTCATGAAATAGGTATTCACGCAACTATTGCAGGAGTATTACTAGCTTTTGCAATTCCTATAAAATCAAAAATTGAAGAGCAAAATTTTATTCAACAAACAAGAAGAGATGTTGCAGAATTTGAAAAACATATAGATGATATTCCACTTCTAAATCATCATCAAATGGATGCTTTAGAAAATATGGCTCACAACTACGACAAGGTTCAAAACCCTCTTTTAAGACTTGAACACAATCTTCATGGCTTATCAGCATTTATTATTATGCCTTTGTTTGCATTTTCAAATGCGGGTGTTATCATTGATTTTGATTCTGTAACTGCTAATTTAACTATTGTTTTAGGTGTAATGTTAGGGCTTTTGGTTGGAAAACCTATTGGAATATTTTTATTTACATATTTAGCTTGTAAATTAAAAATAGCTCAAAAACCAAATAATCTTACTTGGATGGAAGTTCTAGCTGTTGGATTTATGGGTGGAATTGGATTTACAATGTCTATATTTATAACACATCTTGCTTTTGCTGATGAGGCTATTATCTCTGCTGTTAAGTTAGGAATTTTCATAGCTTCTATTGCTGCTGCAGTAATTGGGATACTATTTATACTTATGACTAAAAAAGCTATTTAGCTTTTTTAGTATCTTCTTATCTTGGATAAAAACAGTTATTAATATCTATTGTTATTCCATTTATATACTCAGGACAATCTGTTGCTAACCAAACAATAGCTTTTGCAACCTCTTCAGGTTCAGCAAATCTATTAGTCACAACCGCTGCTTTAAATGATGCTTTTCTAGCCTCATCATTATCCTTTTGCATATCAGTTTCAGCGGCACTTGGTGCCACACAATTTACCGTTATTCCATGAGTTCCCAAAAGTTTTGCATAGATTTTTGTAGCATTTATAAGCCCTGCTTTTGCAATACCATACCAAACATCAGGATGTCCGATTTGTCCAGCAATAGAAGCTGTGTTTACTATTCTTCCATATTTTTGTTTTTTCATATGTTCACTAAATAGATTCATCAACTCAACAGGAGTATGTAAATCTACATTCATCAAATGCTCTTTTGCCTCTTTTGGATAGTTGTTATATGTATATTTTGGTTGCATATATCCAGCATTGTTTATCAAAATATCAATATTTCCAACCTCTTTTGCTAAACTTGGTAAATCTTCCACATTTGATAAATCATACTCTATACAAGTTACTTTCTCAACTCCAACCAAAGGACAAGTTTCAAAATTTCTAGCAACTATTATAACTTCATAACCAAACTCCAACATAGCCCTTGAAACACAAAGCCCTATTCCTTTATTTCCACCTGTTACTAAAACTCTTTTTGACATATAAAATCTCCATATTTTTTGATATTTCTATTTTACTTTTTTCTAAATAAATATTAACTATTTTGAGAATATTTAAACTCTTGAGTAGTTCCTTCAAACCCCCAAGCATCACCCTCTACTTCATCTATTGTTACATAACTAACATTTGAAATATTTCCCAATAATTTTCCAAATTGTTCATAAATATTTTTTATAAACTCCGCTTTCTCTTCTTTGTTTGAGGTGTTTTTTGTGATTTTAATATCCAAATAAAAAGTTGTGCAATTTTGGTCATTGATAAACCAATCTTCAAACGGCACAAACTCCACCAAAATAGAGGTAAATTCTCTTTTTCTTTTCAATACTTTTTCACTATTTTCTAAAACTGTTTCTACTATTGATTTTTTTAACTCTTCACTCTTTGGTGCGTTTAACTTGATGTTGATATATGGCATTTTCTCTCCTTTTTTGTCTCTTTTATTTTCCAACCAAATGTAACACAAAGTTAGCTATTTAGTCAAAAAAAAATATAATAAAAACTCAAAACCATTTTTAAAATTAGAAGGATTTTTATGAACACAAAAATATGTGGATGGGTAAAAGAGAGTGACACATTATATGTGGATTATCACAACAATGAATGGGGAAAACCTATCCACGATGATAATGAACTGTTTGAACTCTTTTGCCTAGAAACCCAAAGTTCAGGACTTAGTTGGCTTACAGTTCTAAGAAAAAGAGAAGGATATAGAGAAGTTTTTGAAAATTTTGATTTAAAAAATGTGGCTTCATATACAAAAGATGATGTGGAAAGAATCTTTGAAAGTAATCTTGTCATCAAAAGTCGTCCAAAAATAGAAGCTATTATAAATAATGCAAAACTTTTTTTGGAAATTCAAAAGGAGTTTGGCTCACTTGATAACTACTTTTGGAGTAAGGTAAATCACAAAACCATCATAAATGATGTAGCTGATTATAAACTATCTTGTACTAAAAGTGAGATTTCAGACTCTTTAGCAAAAGAGTTAAAAAAAAGAGGTTTTAAGTTTGTGGGAAGTGTTACTCTATATGCTTTTATGCAAGCTTGTGGAATGGTAAATGACCATGAAAACGATTGTTGGTGTAAGAACTAAATTATAAATAATCTGAAATAACTAAAAATATTGCAATTTGTAATATTTTTAATTATTAATAAATCTTTTTGATAAACTTTTCAAAAATCTACTTAGGAAAAGTTTATGGAAAATCTACCTCAAAAAATCATACAAAATAGTATTTATGAAATTCGTAATTTAAAAGTAATGTTAGATAGCGATTTGGCAAAACTTTATGAAGTGGAAACCAAAAGAATAAATGAAGCTGTAAAAAACAATCCAAATAAATTTCCAGAGGATTTTTATTTTGAATTAACAGAAGAAGAGAGCAAAATTTTAAGGTCGAAATTTTCGACCTTTGAAAATAGCTTAAATAGTAGAAAATATAATGTAAAAGTATTTACAGAACAAGGTGTATATATGCTAGCAACCGTTCTAAAAAGTAAAGTTGCGACAGAAGTAACCATAAATATAATGCGAACTTTTACAAAATTAAGGGAGTTTGCTTTATCTTACAAAGATATGATAATCGAATTAAAAAATCTAAAAGATGATATACAAATAACTCAAAATCAAACCAAAGAAAATAGCCAACATATAAAAACAGCCTTTGAAATACTTTCTCAAATTCTTGAAGATAGTAAACATAGTGAAGATAAAGTTATGGGATTTAGGGTTGAGAAAAAGTGATAAATAATATTAGATATGATCCGTAATATAAAAGGAGTAAAAATGCAAAATAAACAAATAAATGATTTTTTAGATTATTATTGTAGTGAAAAACTTTTAAATCCACAATATGCAGTTTTACTAAAAGGAAAATGGGGAAGCGGAAAAACTCATTTTATAAATAAATATAGAAAACAATTAGATGAAAATGAACAAAAATATATTTATGTAAGTTTATATGGTGTTAATTCTTATGATGAAATTGAAACAAAATTTTTAGAAGCAATTTATCCTAGACTTTATAATAAAAAAACAATCTTTGCTGGAAAAATTGCTAAGCAACTTTTAAAAGCAACATTAAAAATAGATTGGAACGATAATGGTCAGGAAAATGCTGAAGTAGAAGTAAATATTCCTGATTTAAAGCTTGAAGATTTATTAAATACAAAGGATTATGTTTTAATTTTCGATGATTTGGAAAGATGTTCTATAAATATAATCAATTTATTGGGATATATTAACTTTTTTGTTGAACATCAATCATATAAAGTAATTTTAATTGCAAATGAAGAAGAACTTGAAAAAACAGAAAAATATACACGAATAAAAGAAAAACTTATTGGAAAAACCTTTGAGTTAATTTCTGATGCTAATTTAGCTTATGATAGTTTCTTAAGCGAACTAAAAAATACAAATAATGTAAAAGAAGAAGTTTTAGAAAAAGAAAAATCAAATATATTAGAACTTTTTGATAAATCAGA
>JBBITK010000007.1:18997-32467 GCA_037440805.1 Arcobacter sp.
AGTTAATAAAAGACATTTTATATTGGTTCTTTCTATTTTCATTTGAAATTAGACAAGGAAATAGTGATATATTAAATCTATCAAATCTGAGAGAAGAATATTATTCTTTATATTTTGATAAAAAAAATGTAGAAGCAGAAAAAACAAAATATAAATGCTTTTTTAATAAATATAATCTTGATAATAATTGGCACGTAATTATCTCTTTTGATTTATGGAAAGAGATATTGTTAAATTCAAATATTCAAAAGGAAGAGATAGATTTAGCTTTAAAAAATAGTGAATATTATGCTACGGAAGAAACTAATTCTTGGAAATTGTTGTATAACTATTATAATTTGGATGATAATAAATTTGAAAAACTTACAAATGAAATTTATTTTAAAATTTATAATTTGGAGTATAAAATACTCAAAGAAGTAAAAATGGTAGCATCAATATTATTGTCATTTAAAGAAAAAAATTTGATAAATAAAAATGATTTTTGTTTAGAATATGAAACAAAAAAACAAATTAATTATTTATTTGATAATAATTTAATTGATGATGAAACAATTTTACCAATAAAAAAGTTAGAATCTAATTCTTATGAAAATTATGAATTTATGGAATCAAATAAAATGAATGAAATCAATGAATATATTGATGATAAATTGAAAATTAAACTTGAAGAGAAACTAAAAAGAGATTCTGGATTAGTAATCAAAGCAATATTGGATAATAAAGTTGATGATTTGAATTCTCTATTAATTTATACAACTAACAAATATGTTCCTTATGATGATAAACCTATTTTAAAATATTTGAGTATAGATGAATTGATAAATACATTAAAAAATAGTGATAATAGAACTATCAGAAAATTTTTTCATATTTTGGATAAAAGATATGATTTTAATAATAATGAACTAATTGATGAAAAAGAATTTTTAAATAAATTAAAAACAAAATTAGAAATTTTAAGTCTTGAAAGAAATGGACAATTAAGTGGATATTATTTTAGAGATTTCTCAAATAATTTACTAAAAAATATAAAAAAATTGGGGAAATAGTATAAAATAATGCATTTATACTAAATTCCCTCTCATAAAGCCTTTATTATTTTATTAGCTTCCCTAACTCCACTTAAATATGCTCCATGAGCCGTTGAAAAATAGTCAATATTTGTATGCTCTCCCGCAAAAAATAGTTTATCATCTATCTCTTCGGCTAAGTCATCAAAATATTCCATTTTTGTATCTACAGAAGTATAAGAGTATGAACCAAAAGAGTTTTTATTTGTACTCCATTTTGTTCTCAAAAAATGAGTTGGCAAAGGAATATTATCTCCGTAAATATCCCTTAAATGGCTCATTATTTCATCAATAACTTCATAATCTTTCATGGTTTCTGTTTTTCTTCCATAATCCGCATAGGCAAATGTCATCAAAGCATTGGTATTTGGATGAAATTTTTTTACATTGACAAAATAGTTAAATTTATCCCTTTGTTCGGGAGTATATGAGATATATTGAACATCATCCCAAAAGGCTTTATCCCAAGTCAATAAAAACTTATTAACACAATTCATACCTACTTTGTTGATGGCATTTTGTTTTTTGAAAGGAAGTTTTGGAATAAACTCTATTTTGTTTGATTTTAAGACACCCAAAGGAGCCGTAACCAAAACAAAATCAGCCAAAGTTACCTTTTGATTGTGAGTAATTGCTATTTTGTCATTTGAATAATCTATCTTTGAAACCCTTTGATTGAGATGGATTTTTAGATTTCTTGCTAAATATTTTGCTATGGTATCAAAGCCATTTGTTGAGATTTTTTCAACTCCTTCAAACTCATCCCCTTCATTGTAATACAAAGATGAGAGTTTATCCAAATCTCCACAATCAAAAGTTACATAAGTAGATAACAAAAATTTATACAATCTATCATTGGCTTCTATGGGATACAAAGAGTTAAAAACCTCTTCAAAACTTCTTCCCTCTTCTCCCCTATCCATCATAGTTTGAAGTATTTCATAAAAATCCTCTTCAGTGGTAGCATAATCACTATCATTTCTCAATACTCCACCAATATCATAAGATAAAATACTCTCATCATCAGTAAAAAATGTTTTCATATCAGATTCTAAAGCAAGTTTTGTTATAGGATTTTTCTCTATTCCATGAATCCAACTAGCACCCTCATCAAAAGCAACACCTAAATTTCTATTGGTTCTTAGACGCCCACCAACTCTATTTTGAGCCTCCAAAATAACAACATCAAAACCTTTTTTTTTCAATATCAAAGAGGCTATCAATCCTGAAATTCCAGCACCCACAACCACAACTCTTCTATTTATCTTTTTATTTTCTTTTGAAATATCTCCAAACAAAGAGCTATTAAATAGTATTGGTAAACCTAAAAATGAGTTTTTTATAAAATTTCTTCTTTGCATTTTTTATCCTTTTACGAAAAAGAATAATATAGCAAATTACTTTAATCTAATAAATACTCATACCTTTTATCTGTCAAAGTTTTCATAAAAGCTACTAATGCCTCAATTTTTCTATCATTTAACTCTTTGGCTTTTAGCTCTTTTAATGAAATTGTCCCTTTCACTTCTGGCTCATCCCAAGGCTTTTTTGTCTCTTTGTTTATTTTTCTATTTGGGTTATTATATTTATCATAAAATTCAACAACTGTTCTCAAGTCCGTAAAAACGCCATTGTGCATATATGGAGAAGTAACAGCTACATTTCTCAAGGTTGGAACTTTGTATTTTCCCCTCTGCTTTTCATCTTTTACCAAAGGATTATTCAAAAGCCCTTTATCACTCTCTTTTACTCCATTTTTGGCTCTTAACTCTTTGTTTGCTGGAACTCCAATATTATGAAACTCATAATTTGTAAAGGTCTCCCCTACTTTATCCTCTCCCTTTAAAACATGACAAGTTGCACAAGAGTTGTTGTTGTTTGAGAAAAATATAGATTTTCCCAAATCTTCAAGAGGTGTTAAGTCATATTCTCCTTTTAAGTATCTATCATATTTTGAGTCAAATGTTGAGAACTCCTCACTTCTTTCATAACTTGCTATGGCTTTGGTCATTGATTCATAGGCTTTTGAAGAGTCTTCAAAAACATTTTCCCCATAAAGTTTTTTGAAACTATCCACATAAAAACTATTCTCTTTGATTCTATTTATAACCTCATCTTTTGATGTCATACCCATCTCTATTGGATTTAAGGGAGGACCACCTGCTTGTTCTTCCAAAGTTTTGGCTCTTCCATCCCAAAACTGTCCACCAATATATTTTTGTTTTTTTTCATCAAAGTGAAAATCTGGAGAGTATTTAGCATAAGAAGCAGTTGGAGCTTCCCTATCTCCAAGTGATTTTCCATCATCTCCAAGTGATGCCATTTTTTTTACTCCATTATCCCTATTATCTACAAAACCACCATTTGGATTGTGGCAAGTAGCACAACTTTGAGTTCTATTTTTTGATAAATTCTTATCAAAATACAAAACTTGCCCCAAAGACTCTTGCTCTTTTTTCAAAACTGCAATATCCTCTTTATTTAAACTACTTGTTGAATTACAGCCAACAAATAAAATCCCAAATGTTGCTAAAAACAAAATATTTTTATAATTCACAAAATGCCCCTTATTTTTTTAATAAATTTATAAATGGTCTAAAAATCAAAGAGTTCAAAGTCAAATAATCATTCATTTGATTTTTTCTAAGCCCATATTTCAACACTTTAACCTCACAAGATAGTTTTAAACTACCAAAAAATCTATCCCAAATAGCCAAATATCCCCCATAATTTTTATCAAAATGCTTTTTACTATGATGAATTTGATGCTGTTTGGGAGAGATAAACCACTTCTCTAAAAATCTTGGATAAGCAAAAGGAACTTGTGAATGACGCAAATTTGACCCCAATAGAGCAAAAATAAATAAAAATATATTTGTTCCCAAAATAGTATAAATATCTATCATTGCACCAAAAAAATAGATAAAAATTCCCGTAACCAAACCAATACTAAAAGAGTATCTCAAACCAAAAAGTATATTTTCAACTGGGTGAACCCTATAAAATGTTATTGGAGTAAGTACCTTTGCACTATGATGAACCTTGTGGAATTCCCATAAAAAAGGGATTGTGTGAAAAAATCTATGCAACCAATATCTACTAAAATCACTCACAACAAACAAAGTTAAGGTATATAAAAAAACTACCATTTCATAGGATAAATAATTATTGTCAAAATATTCAAAATGGTTACGCAAAAACCCACTAACCTCAAAGGCTATTGTTTTTGCACTCACAATAAAAGGAATTAATAAAAAGATATTTATAACTCCCGATAAAACAAAATAGTAATAATCAAGCTTCGCACTTGGATGAAGCCAAAGTTTTGAAGATAAAATCAGCTTTGAACTCTTTTTTGTAAAATAAAAATAGCAAATTGCTAGAAATATTGAAGATAAAATATAAATCCAAAAAAGCCTTTTATTTGGATTTATAAAGCTATCAAACATCAAAAGTTCATTCAAAATCAATCTCCATCAGCATCTAGTATTTTTGCTGTAACTTGTAACTGCTCAACCAAAGATAAATAGTAGGCATTATGCAAAACTTTTGAAGCTTCATAGAGATTTGAAGCTTTTGTAAAATCATCATTTTTTAGTTTCAAAAGCTCTATCTCAAGATTTTTGATAGCTTTTTGAATATCCAAAACCTCTTTATTAGCTTCAGTTTTTGCCACTGTTCCAAAATTTTTGTAGTTTTTATCTCCCATTATCTCTTCGTGGGCTTCCAAAATAGATTTAATCGCACCAAAAGAGTTTTGACTCAAAAAATATTCTGCTCTTTCATTTTTTGCATCACTTTTATATTTTGAAGAGTTCCCGCTAACATCTCCTATTCTCCACTCTTTTAATCTATAAGAACTTGCAATCAAACTATTTACTATCATTGCATTTTCCCATTTTTCATCTTTTGTGGGAGTCTTTATATAAGATTCATAAACACCTTTTATATCTTGAAGTTTTGAAATAATCGAATTTAAAATCTCTTTTGATAAAGCCTCTTCCCTTACAGAAATAACCTTATCATTAAACATCACATATTCCAAAGCATTTATGGTTTTGAATGAGTTTTTAAACAAAGCAATTTTTGACTCATCATTTGAAGCAATAACATTTTTTATTTGGGCATTTAAATCCTCTTTTAGATTATGAAAAACATCCACATATCTTGTAGTATCAGCATAATCCTCATCCAATTCTCCAGCAAAATACAAATCCTCAACCTTTTTCCAAGAAGCCACAAACTTTGCAAAATTCTCTTTGGTTAAATTTTGTTGTAAATTTTGTGCATCACTTATGGCTCTATTTGTATTTGGTAAAGATACATTTTTTAATATTGAGTTTAAAACCGTATCATTTGCAAACAACAATCCAAAACTCAAAAACAACATCATAAAAACTCTTTTCATCATAACTCCTCCAAAAATTTAATCAACTCTTCTCTTTTACTTTTTTCAAGATTCATATAGGCAATTTTTGATTTTTTTGCCTCTCCACCATGCCACAAAATAGCCTCTTCAAAACTTTTAGCCCTTCCATCATGTAATAATCTTGGCTTTTGATTATTTATCTTTTCATGCAAAGCCAATCCCCACAAAGGTGCTGTTCTAAACTCATTTTTTTGTGCTTCAAACTCTACCCTATCGCCTAAATCATCTCCCATATCATGGAGTAAAAAATCACTAAATGGATTTATTTCAAAATCATATTTAGTTTTTATCTCCACTAAATGACACTTTGAACAACTAATCTCTTCAAAAATCTTCAAACCTTTTTTATAGTTTTCATCTTTTTTTGCACTATATGTTTTTATATTTTTCAAATAAAACTCCAAAGCTTCAAGCCTTTGATTTGGTAAATCTATCTTATCTCTAGCCTTTGGAGAGTCTAAACACTCTTTTTGTGTAGAGGTGCAGTTTTCATAGGGAAAAAGTGTTGTTGTAATACCCATATCATTAAAACTAGCATCGGCAATTTGTTGTTTTAAAGATGATATAGAGGCTTTCCAACCATATCTTCCAAGCTCAAATTTTTGATTCTCCAAAGAGTAAACCATATTTGCTTTTCCGCTAATTCCATCACTATTTTTATCAAACTCATCAACATTTTTTAAAATCTCACTATCTTCAACCATTGAAATAAGTGCCATTCCATTTAAACTAGGAGCCAATCTATATGAAATTATCGCTTTTTTGTCTAGTTTTCCATACTGTAAATCATAAAGTTCATAATTTGGTTTTTCTAAAATCACCTCTTTTTTATCAGCAAATATGACTTTTATTTTTTCAAATTTTATATCTATTTTTCCCTCATAAGGCACCTTTGAATTACCATTTGTAGCTATTTGATTTCCATAATTTGGCTCACTTATAAAAGCTCTATTTTTATGGGGATTATTTTCATCTAAACTTAGTTTTGCCAATAATGCCCTTGAAACTCCCCCATCTTTTTCAAGCAAATTTCCCCTACCATTTGAAGTATGACAACTAACACAACTATTTGCATTAAAAAGTGGTCCCAAACCATCCCTAGCTGTTGTTGCACTTGGAGCTTCAACCCAAGGAATTGTAAAAAAACTTCGCCCCAAAATAAATCTATCATACTCTTCATCATTTAGATTTTTTATGGGTTTTAGTAGAAGTTTTTGCTCTTTTTCATGGGATAAATAACTATTTATATCAACAGCAAAAAGTCCTGTAGCAAAAATTGCCACAAGACTTTTGGTTAAAATAAATTTATTAAAAAATGAAAAATTATAGTTTTGTTTCTTCAGGGTCTGTAACATCATCTGTACTTAAATTTATTCCATTTGCTTTTGCTACATTTACCATCTCATCACCAAGTTTTCTCATCTCATTTTTTAGTTTTACAATAACTTTTGATTGTGTGCTTTCTGGTTTGATTTGATAATCAAAATGCTCTTTATTTTTTGCAATTTCATCTATACTATTTATTTTTGACTCTATTGAAGCCATCAACTCTTTAACTCTTTTTTTAGAGTCATTATCTAAAGAATCAAGTAAAGAAACTCCATATTTTTTCCCATTATAAGTGGCTGTTAAAATATTTCTAAATCCTAAGTAGTTAGCCAAAATATCTCTGTGTGTATTATCTGAAAAACAAGAGTGTTCGTCCTCTTCAGAAGGAGTTAAAACCGCAACAGCAATTCTTTCATTTGCAAGTTCTGATTTTATAAATACCCCAAGACCTGAAATAATAGTTTTTAAAGCTTCCTTTGAATCTATGTTTTTAGAAGCATTCTCTCCAGATAATTTACCTAACAATGCACCTTTATATAAACCCCTATTACCATCGATTTTATCTTCCCAAGCTTGAGAAACCATATCTAAATCATCAACCAATTTATTTGTAACTGCAACTAAATAATCCAATCTTCTTTGTGCATTTTTATCTGTTGTAAAATCACTTAAAGCCCTTTGTCCTGCAACTAAAGCACCTTTTGTAATCTCATCTTTTAAGAAGTTTGAATAATCTTGGTCTTGCCCCCAAAGTAAAAACTCTATTGCGTGATAACCACTTGCAACATTTGCTTCTCCTCCATTTTCATTTAAAGCACTAATTGCTTCAGAAGTGATTTTGCTCACATCTACACTTTGTGGTTTTTCCCCTGATGGAGTAAATGCTCCAACTGTATCAATTATATTTCCAGATGTTTTTTTCCCATCTGCATCAATAGTATAATCAATCATATTTTCATCCAATGGCCAAGCATTAATCTGCCCTTCTAAAGCACCATAAGTATCAGCAACCCATCCATCTTCTGCATCAATAGGACCATTTGAAAGCCTAAAAGCTTCAGTTTGTCCATAAGTTTCCCTTGAGATTAACCATGCTTTTTTAGCCTCAACTAAACTCTCATTTGTAGGATTTTTTGCAAAATTATTTATAGCTATTTGTAGATTTTTTGCATCTTTTAAAGCATCACTATAAGTTGCCGTTGCTATTTTTGAGTAAGTTTCAAGAATTGTAGAGTTTGAAATTTCTATATTTTGAGTTTGAGTTGAACTATTTTTTGTAGCACATCCAGTTAAAAACAGAGTAGTTACAACAGATAGACCAACAAAAACTTTTTTTGTAGAGTTAAACATAAGATTTACCTTTTATTTTAATATCGATTATCATTAATCGTATTAAAACAAAATAAACCTTTTTTTTTACTTAATTATGATAACAATTATCATAATAAATTTAATTACAATTTATCTAAAAGACTATTTAATTTATCCTCTATTTTTTGTTGAGTTCTATCAAGTTTACTTTTGAAAAAATCTTTGGTATCCAAAATAACTGTTGGATTATCCAAACTATCCAAGATTCCTATTCCAAACTCTTTATTTTTGGTTTTAATCTTGATATTTGCATCTATTGTATGATTCTCAAAATCTATATTAGATTTTAAAGCATTGATTTCAAGATTGTCATTTTTTAGATTGAAAGTAGAACTTAACACTTTTTGGTCAATTTTAGCTTTGATGTTGAAATTTTTAAAAATATCCTTTGAAACATCATATTTTGAAAATTGATTTATCAACTTTGTAAAATCATTTTCCACAAAATGCCCCTCTTCAAAAGTTGAATCAATATCTCCTTTTTTTAGCAAAAGATTGTATTCAACCCTTCCATTTACCTTTGAATCAAAAAACTGTGGATAACCCAACATCAAACACAAAGATTTTGAACTTATATCTTTGAAACTACTATTTAAATTATCATTTTTAAGATTAAATTCAACCACTCCTTGAGCTATTTTTGTAATACCTTCAATGCTCAAAGAACCCTCTTTACTCTTGATTTTTCCCCCAATATCCAAAGAACCACTCATTTTAGAAGAGGTTAAATAGTTGAATTTTGACAAATCAAGAATATTCAAAAGATAATCTCCTCCAAACATCTTCTCTTTGAAATCATATATAAATTCAGACATACTCAAATTTGCTAAATTACTTTTATTTACCACTTTAGAAATTATTTGATTTGGCACCAATTTAGAATTAATATCCAAACTAAAATTTACCTCATCACTCAATTTCTGATTATATACAGTGTTTAAAACTTCATTTATACTTTTACCATTGTCTATTTTGGTTTTTATACTACCATCTAAACTCTCTTTATCTAAAGAGACTATTTTCCCATCTATATTCAAATCACCACTTACAAATACAGGTTCATTTAACATTGCCAATAGTTTGTCTATTTTTATATTCTCACCATAAAAATTTAAATCATGGATTTTTGAATTTTCATAAACAAACTCATATTTTGTTTTTCCCATTGCAATATCGGAATTTCCAGTCACATTTAGAATTTCATTTTTATACTCAACATTACCTTGTGTCAAAAGGTTTCCATTGAGTTTTTTATTTATTATTTGCTCTAATACATTAAGATTTTTAACTTCTATTTTATAATCACTTTTGAGTTGATTTTCATTTAAATTGTATATGGTTTTGTTTGTAAAAAATTCAACTATTGGAGAGATTAGATTTGATTTTATCTCTACATTTTCACCATTAAGTAATACATTAATCACGCTTTTTAAAGGAATCAAAGTTTGTAAATTTTGATTAAACTCTTTATTTACAACACTATTTTGAATCAAACCTTTATCATAAGATATATCTATCTTTCCATCTAGGTTTGACTCTTCAAAACTTTTGATATCGCCTTTGATGGTTGCTAAACCTGATATATATTTTGGTTGATTAAAACTACCCAATAACTCTTCAACTTTTGCATTTTTTATCAAGAAAGTTCCATTTTTAAGAGTCAAACCCTCTAACCCCAAGTTATAATAGGTTTCACTTTTGGCAATATCACTTTTACCTTCAACCAAAGTAATATCTCCATCTGTTTTTATTTTACCGTTGGTGTTTAGTTCCCCACTCAATTTTTGGTTTAGTAATTTTTCCAAATTCTCTAAATTTTTTATTTTTATCTCATATTTCAAATCTGTATTAGCACCAAATATAGATATTGCTCCATCTATTTTTACCAAAGAGTTATCATTTATAAAAGCATCAAAAATCAAATTGCTTGTTGTTAATTCAAATTTATTGATTGTTAGAAAAATATTTTTATCTTTATTATCAATTTTCTCTTTTATATATGAAGCAATATACTCATTTCCACTTTTTGTAAATAAAACTCCATAAACCAAAGAGACACCCAAAATTATAAGTATCATCAAAAAAATAGCTATTTTTTTCATATTTCTATCCTCTAAAGTAAATAATTAGATATGTTATATATGGATTATATCCAATTTTAGTAAAAAATTAAATTTTCTTTTATTTATTTTTTATCTTAACTTTTATATAATCCCGCCTAACAAAGTATTTAGTAGGGATACGCAAGCCGAAAAGACTTTGAGATATTTTAAAAAGGATTTCAGAATGAAAAAAATCGTTCTTTTAATGCTAGCTATCGCTGGTGTAGTATTCGCTGCTGATGAAGCGGTTGTAAATGAAACTTTAAAAGCTTACTCTGTAGTAGCTGCTGGTATTGGTTTAGGTTTAGCTGCTTTAGGTGGTGCTATTGGTATGGGTAACACTGCTGCTGCAACTATTGCTGGAACTGCTAGAAACCCAGGTTTAGGTGGAAAATTAATGACAACAATGTTCATTGCTTTAGCGATGATCGAAGCACAAGTTATTTATGCACTTGTTGTTGCTATGATTGCATTATATGCAAACCCATTCTTAGCATAATTAAATCTACAGAATTTAATAATTAAAGGTCGAAAGTTTTCTTTCGACCTTTTTTATTGCACATTGCGGATGTGGTGGAACGGTAGACACGCTACCTTGAGGTGACTTTTAAAGGCGTGGTGTTAAATTTAGAATTGCGGATATGGTGGAATGGTAGACACGTGGGCTTGAGGTGCTCATAAGGAAACTTGTGCTGGTTCAAATCCAGTTATCCGCACCATTTTATGGGTATTCTAATTTAATTGACAATTTTCTTTTTAAAAGAAAAATGTAATTGTTGCTTGTGATTTTTATATAATTCTTCTTACTTTCAAAATCTTACTTTAATTCTATATTGTCAAAATGTATTAATCTTGTTAGCTTTATTGCACACCTTAGTGCACACATTCATATAAATTTGATAATATTTACTGCACACTTTTTTAAGTTGAATTTAATATTAGAATTAATAAGAAAGATATGCTTTTATTTCAAGGTGTCTTAGCATTTGAACTTTTTACTTCAACAAAAGCCGATGATAGCTTAGTTAAAGCAATGAGAAAAGGTTTAAAAGGAGAATCATAAAAAATACTTTTCTACCCTATTTCTATCCTGATGTCTTTAAGGGTAGAAATTCTTTTACAACTCACCTTTAAATGCTTGGTCTAAAATAAAAACTTTTAGTGCTTTTAGGCTTTGTATTTTTTCTTTTTGGATTTGTTTTATTTTTCCATCTTTTGTGAAATCTCATCTAGGTATGAAACTATTTTTTGTTGTATTTTTAAGGGTACTGGAGCAATATTCAATTCTTTAATTACTTTTAATACATATCCTCTAAACATTATATATTTATAAATGCTTTATATTAGGATTTTATTTTATTTAAATTAGCTTTTATATACAACCATACATATCAATCTTATACAACTATAACTATTTTAATTAATAATTTATGTAGATTTTTGAGTCGATAATTGAATTTTACTCAATATTATAAATCTCTATAATTTGAGAAATTTTTAATAAAATTTTATATTAAACAAAAAATATAAGTTGTTTTTAGTAGAATACATAAAAAAGAAAGGCTATTAAATGGAAAATATAACTACATCAATATACAATATTTTAAGTAATGTAGAAATGGATGAAAATGCAAAGAAACTACTAATAAGAAGTTTAGAATTATCAATTAAAGAAAAAGTTGATTTATCTTCACTAAAAGAAAAATTAGATGTTTTATATAATTATGAAAAAAATTATTTAATGCTAGTTAAAGAATTTAAAGAAGAGATAAAATTTGCAAGTGCCATACAAGAAGATTTAAGAAAAGAAAGAGCAAAATTTTTTGCAGAAACATTAAAAGAAGTTTCTGATACATTAAAAAAATCTGAAGTTTCATCAGAAGTTGCTTCAAAATGGATAGAAGAACTTGTTAATAGTTACACAAAAAGCTTAGATTTAAGTAGTGGACTTATTGAAGAACATACTTTAGAAACAATAGGAAAACTAAGAAAAGATGCTAAATTATCAGTTAAACAATCAGAATTAAAAGAAAATGAATAAAGAAAAACTTCTTGAATTATTAAGTCTTTTTAAAAATTCAAGAAAAAAATTAACAGATGATTTTATTAATGAAAATCCAGATATTTATTCATCGATGTTTGAATATGAAGAGAATCATCAGTTAATGAGGTTATGTATAGAAAAATATTTTACTGAATACATAAATTACCATTTTCAAGAACTTGTAAAATTTGATGATTTAAGTGAAGAATTTAGTAAAGCAATGTTTCTTTTCTTAAAAAGTTTTGATGTTAAAATTGATAATAAGAATTTAACAACAGGTAGTGATTTATTTACTAAGATAATTGACCAAAAATTAACTTTTCTTAAAGATATAATTTCATTATCAAATAATGATGTAAATAAACAAAACAAATTAATATATTCTTATCAAAAAGATAAAACTCTTTTTGATAGAGAAATAAAAAAATTGATAGAGAAATAAAAAAGGAATATAAATGGCATTTTTTGATATGTTTGATAAACTTGATGACATAATCTATGAACCAATAAAATTAATTACAGATTGGGCTAGAGAACCTTTAAAAACAAGAGAACACAATAGAGATTTAGAAAGAGAAACTAATATAATAAATACTAATGCTAAACTTGAACGAGAAAAATTAGAGTTAGAATCTAATTTGAGAAATCAAGAACTTGAATTACAAGCCAATTTAAGTATAAAAAAAGAGACTGAAGTTCATAGAATTATCTCTGAAATAGACGAACTTCAAAAAGACAAAGATTTCCAAAGAATGAAACTTGTTTCTGAATCAATAATGAAATATCAAAAAGAACTTACAACTTTAAATGTTAATGCTATAAATGCAATCGGAACTATGCAGTTAGAGTTAAGAGAAAAAGCTCAAGATTTAGTTTACAATAAGACAATAAGATACAAAGAATTACAAGATAAAGCTATACACGAAGCAGGAGAGGATTTGGAAAAAATACTAGAAAAATTTCCTGATAATGAAAGAATGCAAGATATTTTGATTAAAGCAGTAGATAAAAGGCTTTCAAATGTTATTGATACAGCACAAAATTTTTTACTTGAATTAAATGAAGATATTAAACTTTTAAATAAAAGTATAAATTCTTTAGCTGAAGGTGGGCAAAAATTTA
>JBBITK010000007.1:32477-41621 GCA_037440805.1 Arcobacter sp.
CAAGAAATATTTAGTTCCTCCCAAGACCATTTATATTGAAAAACATCTTGATAATTTTCATCAATCAGCTAATAATTCTCCTCAGCGATTAATTGAAAGAAAAGAAGAAATAATTGATGTATAAGAAATATAGGGGACTAAAATAATATAAAAATTGTTACTTTAATCCCCACATATTTAAAATCTTTAAGAATATATTTTACTTCTATAATAACTTATTAAATACATCGATAATAATTGAAATAAAGGGATATTTTCTTTTTCTTTCAATATATTTTGACTTACTAAACTATCTGCATTAAAATTATCTCTATACTTTTGAATTAAATTACTTCCTTTTTTAAAAAAAGTTTCTACATCTAAATATTCAGAATTTCTATTATTATCTTCAAATAACTTCTGCAATAAACTTGAAGAAGGTATATTTTGGCATAATTCTTTGCATTCTTTCAAAAAGTTATGATATTCATTTGGTAATTTGTTATTTATAAAAGTTTCTATATCTTTAAATATATCTTTTCTAATTAAAATTTCTTTGAATTCTTTTCCTGAACCTAAGAATACATAAATAAACCAATCTTCACCTGCATTAATTGATTTATCTACAGCAGAGTGATTCATTAATGTAACAGTCATATTCCTGAATTTAGAACCTGCATTTCTTGTGGGAGGTTTATTAAATTCTTTTTCTTTATATGTATTTAAATCATTAAATTTATATTTCTTCAAATTTCCTTTATGATTATTCTCTATTAATAAACTAAAATCAATATTATTATGTTCAACAACACTATTTTTATCTAATTTAGTTTTAAGTGCTTTTGCTAAAGCAAAACTCATATGTGGACAAACTGCATTTCCTATTTGTTTCCACTTGGTACTTTCTGTACCTGTAAAATTAAATACATAAGGAAACCCCATTAATGTAGCAATTTCTCTAATAGTAGGAAGCCTATATTCTCCATTTCCACTTCTTTTATATTCACTCTTAAATATTAAAGATTCTCTAGTACTTCCACCCCTTGTTGCCATTACTGTTCTACTAGGTTTATTCTCATTCTCAGGGAAAGACATTGTTCCCATAAAAGGATGATTTTGTTTTGCTCTTTGTGCTTGTTCCCATTCCATTTCATATAATCCACTATCATAAAAATGATCTGTTAATTCAGATATAGGAAATTTTAAACTTGGATAATTTGGGTCTACAATTTGTTCTTTTTTATCTTTATTCTGTACAGGACTTGGAATATTAGCTCTAATATTCCCTAAAACTATTTGAGTATTTGAATTATGTGTTTTAATTGGTTTTATAAATTCTTCACTAATGATATTATTTTTACTATTTCTTTGTATAAATTCACCACATATAAATCTTTCTCTTTTTTGTGGTGAACCATAATCATTTGAATTTAATACTTCTCCATTATCTTGTACATTTAATGCTATTTTTGTTTTTTCAATACCATTTTTTTCTGCCCAAATTGATAAATTCAAATCTTCAAATGTATAAGTTTTTTGAACATATTTTTTAGAATTTGGAACATTTTCCATATACCAAGCTTTTAAAATAGAATCTTTTTTATGTTTTTTTACTGCAACTACTCTCAAAAATGCTTCAATTAATCTAATCCCTAAGCTTTTATCAGCTTTTCCTGCTTTATTTGCCATAGAAAAAGATACACAAGGAGGGCTTCCAATAATTATATCAGTATCCTCTAATTCTTCAATTTCTTCATCTTTTTCAAAATCCAAAACACTTTTTGTTTTATCATTAAGTCCAAAATTTAAATTATGAGTATTTATTGCTGGTTGCCATACATCAATTCCTCTAACTGGTTTAAAACCTTGTTGCCTAAATCCTTCAGAGAAACCACCTGCACCACAAAAGAAATCCATAAATGTATATTCCAAATCTATTACCTTTTCATTCTACTTTTTAATTAGTTGGAATTATAGTAAAAAAATTTATAAAGATCAAGTTTTACTTGCTATTTGTAATATTTTTTATTAAAATCTTATAAAAATCATTACAAGGTTATTTATGATACAGATACAAAAAGCAGGAAAAAATACGGAAGAAAATTTCTTAAAAAGAATATTAAATATTAAATTCTTTGCTTCATTAAAAAGAGACAATTTATGTTTTAAGACAAATAATACAAAATCATTAGAAATATATAGAACTACTAATGAAATTGTTAAAATTATATATCCAGGTAAAGAATCTGCATCTTCTACTCCAAAACCCTGGGATTTTCGTCCAATTTTAACAAAAAAAAATATTGAAATGAAAAACTTATCATTTGGCGATATTTGGGAATCTTTATATCAAGAAATTTTTGATTATAAAAGACTAACAGAAAATGAAATAAAAAATCTAATTTCTATACTTTACAAAATGGCATTTTATAATGCACATAAACTAATTAATGATTCTAAAATATTTGAAGAAACTACATTAGATGTTTCGGAAAAGATTTTTTACACTTTCGATAAAACATTACTAACAAAAGAAGAACAATATATCTTAATGAAAGATATAACTGTAAAAGATAATAAAGAAAATACAATGACAATTTCAATGGAATCATTTCTAATTTATAACGATTTACTTTGTGCTAATGAAGATTGCAAATATTTTTATTTAAAAAATATTAAAGAGGGAAAAGAACCAAAAAATATTTTTAAATATTCAACTTACAAAGAATTTAAGAATTGTTCTTGGGAAGCAACAACTGGAAGAATTAATACTTTTTTAACTCATATAAATTTTTTAGCTTGGACTCTTAATAAACAAAAACTTTCTAGTTTACTAGATGATATTTCAAGGAAAAGAGGTGTATCCCCTATTGATAATAAAACATTATTATCAATTTTTAAATAAGTTGCTTAATAATTTAATTTATGGCATAGTCAATTTTGCAAAAGGATAATTATGAAAAAAAAATATGATGAAAATGATAAAAATTCAATAGTTAAATATGCTAAACAATTAGAGGGTAAAACATTAAAAGAAATTTTGCCAAATGAAATAATTGAAACTATGAAAGAAGATGAACAAGGAAATAAAGGAAGACTTGGTCAAAAAATTGAAAGATATTTTTTTGGTTATGAATGTAATTCAGATTCACTTCCTGATTTTCCTTGTGGATTAGAATTAAAAGTAACTCCTTTAAAAGTTAATAAGAATGGTTCTATTTCTCCAAAAGAAAGACTTGTTTGCAATATTATAAACTTTGAAAATATTATTAATGAACAATGGGAAACATCGACTTTTTTAAATAAAAATAAAGAAATGTTAATTATAAAATATATAGATCCAATGAATAAAAACATAAGTCAACTTGATTATAAAATTGTTGATGTTAGAATACATAATATTTTAGATGAAGATGCTGAACAATTTGAAAAAGATTGGAACATCATTGTAAATAAAATTAGAGAAGGGAAAGCTCACCAACTTTCAGAAAGTGATACAAAATATCTAGGAGCTTGTACAAAAGGAGCGACAGCAGCTACTTCATTAAGAACTCAACCCAATAATCATATCTTAGCAAAACAAAGAGCCTTTTCTTTTAAAACTGCGTATATGAAAGAAATATTAAACAGATAATATCCCTTTATTTTAACCAAGTTATTAAAAATGCCAATAAACAGCAACTTTATAACTTGGTTCATCATAATAATCCGAGATAAGTTCTTCCATATATTTATGAATATTTATCTTACTTCTTTCATAATACAACTTCATTAAATACTCTTTCCAAATTTCAGAAACTCTATCTTTATCAAAAAACTCTTTTTTCTCAAACTCTTCAATAAACTTACCTTTTATAAAAATTCTTTTAACTTCCAATTCTTGATAAAAATAGAGTAATTTTTTATCTTTTCCTTTTATAATTTGAATATCATTGTTATTGCAAAACTCATCATAACCCTCTTTTTCATAAGTTTTTAAATCTACAATTTGAACCCATTTTGTAATTGGATTTTTATTTTTAGAATAAAAAACAAATTGCTTATCAAATAAAAATAAAGTATCTTTTCTAAATAGTGATGCTGTATAAAATAAAAATGATTTTAAATCTTTAGTGGTTGGAGAAAGTTGTATTTCTTTGTTTTTTTTACTTTTAACCATTAAAAATAGTTTGTTATTTGTTCTGTAAAGTATGTGTTTTTGGACTTTCCGATTAAAATAATCTTTTGTAAACTGTTTTACTCTTATTCCCAATTTTGAAAATATAAAGTGTTCTTCAGTTGGTGTAGTATATCGCTCTTGTAAGATATTCTTATAAAAATATCTAATCATATTTTTTTTGCTATTCTTTTTGTTATCAAGTAATTTAAAATATATATAATTACCCTCTTCTATTTTCCCTTGTTCTTCAATAATATAAATACCTTTTTTCAATCTTTTTAAATTTAAAGTTATATATCTATTTTTTACTCTAATTTTAAAATCTTTAAATAGCTTTTCTATATATTTTAATGTGTATTTTGTGATACATAATTCAATTCTTCCAATATCAAATTTCTTTTTGGCATATATAACTGATTTAATATAGTGTTCTAAATCTTCTTTAGATTTTAAAATATCTATACTATGTGTATGTATATTTAAAGCTTCTGTTAAATCGTAAATTTTTACACCTTGATTTTTCAATCTTTTATCACCAACTTTAAATTGGTTTTTAAATTGATGATAATCTTTAAGTTGTTTGTACTGAATTTTTAATTGTTTATCAATCTCTTTGTTTGATTGTTCACTAGAAATATTATAGTTTGGATTTAAAGTTGTAGTTTTAAATATAGCTATTTTTTTATCTAAAGTTCTGTAAATAGAATTAATTTCATTTTCAATAAGTGCCGGTTTTATTTTTTCATTATAATCATTAATATTTTCTAATGTAGAAGTTTTATTTCTACTTTTAAGAATAATTTTTTTAGCATCTTGTAATTGTTTTATTTTTTTCTCATAATATAGCTCTTCTGCTTCTTTTATATAGTTATTTATTTTCATATTTGTTTCAAACCTATCTTTGCAATTTACTACATTTTAATAAAACAAGTTGGCAATTCAAGAAATTTTCTAAAACTTCTATTAGCAGGATAGACATACTTGTTTCAACAAGGTATGGGTCGAGTATTTAAAAAAGTAAAATCACCAAAAATAGGCAAATAAATTCAAAAACTTTTTATATTCATCACCTTTTTTATAATACTAATATCTAATTATTTGAAAAAGGATTTTTAAATGGAACAAACAATATCTTTAAACCTAACAAGAAATAGTGTTGAAAAATTTAGTGAAGTATTTAATAGTCTTGAAACTTTAGATACAAAAAATATTGATATATTAATAATTGTAAGTATCAAAAACAAATTAAAAATTTGTTTACTTTCACTAGAAGAAAAAGAATTTACTATCAATTTTACTAAAGATGAATTTATAGTTTTAAAAATACTCTCAAAAAAATATATAGAAAAAAATACGAATAAACCAAAATCAAATCATATAAAAGACTTTGACAAATATTTAGATAAAAAAAATAAATAAAAAAGGAAACACTATGGCATCACTTCAAAATTTAAAAGAGCTATATGAAGCAACTTATGAACTATTTAAAAACACACCTCTTGAACCAATAGATAGAAAAAGATTTACAGAAACATTTAGTGAAGTAAAACAATTAAAAGAAAATGCACTAAAGAGTTCTACAAAAAACTCTAAAGATTATCTATTAAAACAAGCTCATTCAAAACTCAAATCTGTTTATGATGAACTTTTAGAGATAAAAAGAACAGAGGAAATTATAAGATACAAAGATGAAGTCCAAAAGTTAAAAGAGTTATTCAAAGATAAAAATTTATCTTCAAGTGAGAAAGAATATATCGCAAAAAAAGCTGGGGAGATAAACAATTTCAATCTTGAAGATTGGATGATATATTTAAAAAACAATTCAAAGCTATTTACTCAATCACTGTCTTCATCTATTAATTCTGTTTTTTTGCGTGGATTTTAGGACTTAAAAATGGAAAATAAAAAGAAAATTGCCGTTTATATGACAAATAAAGAATATGACACTCTTTTACAAAGTGTCATAAATTCAAATAAGACCTTAACTGCATATTGTAAAGAAAAGATATTTTCTGTTATTCAATCATCTACAAATGAAGATTTTTTAAGAAATCACATACTAAGACAATTTGAGGATTTATTATATTTATTAATCTCTCAAAACAATATAGATAAAACAAAAATCAATGAAGATACTATTAAAAACATCACTTCATCAGCAATTTTTGTTGGAAACCTAAAAGCTATAAATAACAAAAAATTGAAATTTCAAAGAGATATAGAAAAGGACTATGATAATTTATTTAGACTTGTAAGTATTCCAAACATCAACAAACTTATCCAAGAAGTAAATCAAGAAAAGGAACTAAAACAGAAAATTTTTCTGTTGGGTTCATTTATAAATAAAATTAAATCAACTCTAAAATAGAGGTATCAGATGAAAAAATTTAAATTAAAGAAATCAATTAATGAAGAAATTTTACAACCTATAGTGAAAGTTATGCAAGAGAACAAAGACGACAAACACTACTTTAATCAGTCTAAATATGCTTTATTAAACTATTTGAGAACACAAAATAAGACTGGAAGCATCAAATTATATGAAAATGGAACTATTGAGGAGGAAGAGGGATTGAAACACGTCATCGTTTCGGCGTGTAAAATTAGTCGGTGGGAACAAATGGATGAGAATGAGAGATTAGTTTTAAGAGAGTCATTTATTTCTAAAATACAATTTGATTTTAAAAATCAGAACTATTTATTAGCTATTGAAGAAAAAGCTAGAGTAAGTGGTAATGATACTGTATTAATGGAGCATTTTCACTTGATAGTTAGTAATAAAACGCCTACGGGTAAAGTATTTAAAATTAACTATAAAAAATCCCTAATGAACAATTATGTAGAAAATTTTTCATTAAAAGAAACAAGAGAAAAGTTAGGAATTAAAACCTTTTCAGAGATGAAAGAACAAAAAATTGATAAATTAAAAAACTTTCATCAAGAAAAACTAAAATCAATTATCATTAAAGATGAAATATCAACTTTACACCAACTATCAAAAACTATTTTCAAAAATAAAAATGAAACTATGAACCTTTCAAGACTTCAAAAACACTATATTTTAGCACAGAGAGAAAATATATTTAAAGAGATGTCTTCACTTAATAGTTCAATTAAAGACTCAAATGAACACTTAAAAACGATTAATGATAGTGTAAAAAATCTATCAAAAATAAAAGGTGTTTTAAGTAATCAATTTTTAAGTGATTTAACTTCATATCAACAAAGAAGTTCAAATGAACTAAATGATTTTAGTTTATATACAAAATATGAACATAGTTTTTTTAAAAGACTACAACAACAAAAGCTAAAAGACAAAGTTATAACCCAAGAGGATTTTTTAACTTCAATTTGCAGAAATAAGCTTTTTTGGGAAAGTCAAGAAACTATAAAAAGAAGACATATTGAGTATGAGATTAAAAATAGACAAATAGAGTTTCAAAAAAAAATTATAAGTATTGAAAATCAATTATTATCATTATTCCAAAATAAGGACAAACAGCAAGAAATTGAAGATTTTTTAGGTTCAAAACTTAATATACAAAAGTATCTAAGTAAGGAAAATAATCTACATTTAAAAACAACAGATGAGATTTTTTCAAAGAAGTTAGACCTATATAACAACTACATTTCATACATTAATGAAAATATTAAATATAAAAAACAGTCACTAAACTATAAAAACAATGATTTTCAAAACAATATAGATTTATAAAAATTATCCATATTTTTTATAATAAAAACTAAAAAGGGAGCATTAAATGGTAAAAAAAGAGGAATCAAAAGAGATTTTAAATATTGAAAAAGATATGGAAGAGTTAATCTCAAAGTTAGATGATAAAGAAACGGAAAATATAGTTAAAGAGTTTTATAAATCAGTCGCAAAATTCAATAACTATTCATTTAACAATATATGGTTACTTAACTCACAAGCTAAACAAAGAGGAATTAATCTATCTTATGTGGCAAGTTTTAAAGAATGGTCACAAATAGAAGTTATGGTTAATAAAGGACGAAAAGCTTTAAATATTTTCGCTCCAAAACAAAATTATGAGATTAAAAGAGATGAAGAAAACAAACCAATTATAATAGATGGAAAATATCAATATGTATTAGATGAAAATAATCAAAAGATTAAAACCTCTGTATCATTTATATTAGTCCCCGTATTTGATGCAACACAAACAAACGCACTAGAAAATGGGAAAATAAAAACCCTAACATATAGAAATCAAGATGAAACTATCTCAAATGAAATGTTAAATGATTTATACAAAGAGGTTCAAGATAAATACAACATCAAAATTGAAGAGAAAAAATTAGAACCCTCACTTGGAGGTTATTATCAAAAAAATAAAAATCTTATAGTTATAAATAACCATAGTTTAAAATCAACAAATTCAAGAGTTGGCACCCTATTCCACGAATTAGGTCATCATTTATTACACGGTCAAGATAACTACAAAGATATACATTTAGATACTGGACAAAAAGAGGGAGAACGAGAAAGTGTTTCCTATATTATTTCAAAATTCTTAGATATTGAACAAAAATCAGAACTTTATTTAAAATCTTGGGATAGAAATGCTTCAAATATGAAAGAGCATCTAGAGAGTATTGTTAGAGCTTCAAAAGAGGTCTTTAAAACTATTGATTTTAAGGAGATTTTTGAGAAAGAATTTAAAAGACAAGAATTAACAAAAGTTTATTTAGACACTCTAATTGAGGATAAATCTGTATCTATTAAAGCAGACTATAATTTAAGTTTATAAGGGATTTTTTTTCAGTTATTAATTAATTTTTTTTCTCATATACAACAAAATCTACTTATAAGAAACCTTTAATTTTATAATTTCACAAATTTACTAAAAAGGAAAAAATATGAAAAATGCAATTAAATGTTATTGTTGTCAGAAAAATATAGGTGATATTATTTGGGGTTCTGTAAGAGTATGTAGAGTGTGTAAATCACTAATAGAAATAAAACAGGCACCTAGTTTAAAAAA
>JBBITK010000007.1:41631-54945 GCA_037440805.1 Arcobacter sp.
GGTATTTATTTAAATCCATTGAAAATTATAATGGAGCTCAATAATTTTGATGAAAATCAAATGTTAATTACCATTAAAAAATGTCATTCAGAAGAATTATCAGAAAAAAAATAGTTTAAATCTTTTAATCAAATTAAACAAATCCCTCATTATAAGGGGCTTTTGTTTATATCTTTTAACATATCTACTAAATCATTTGAAATATCAGTTTTTACAATCTTTTTTGTTTTTATATCTTCATTTTTTGAAGAGTCTTCTTTAGGATTTTGATTATTAGGGTCATTTGGTGGTGTTTCATTACAAATTTTAAATCCAATATCTTTTGCATATTTTTTAAATCTTGAAATTATTTCATCATTTAGTTCATTATTATTGATAATTTTTGCGTGTGGTAAAGTATGTAATACAGTGCTAATAATCATTTCTTTTCTATCAGTCGCAACAATATAAAATTTATTATCTTGTGGTTTAATTTCATAACTTATTTGGAACTCTTTTAACTTATTTTCTGTATCAAATACTTTCATATTTTTTAATGGTTTCATTTCAAAATACTCATAAATTAAGGAATTGCATTCCAAAATCACATCTATATATTCTTCTTGTTCTTGAATAGTATCACTATCTAAATTTAGTGATAAGTTTGTTGTTGGCGTAGATAATATAGTTGATTTTATTGATGATTTAGAATTTGTATTTAATATTGGTTCTTCATAAATTTTTATCTCATTTATAGGAATATAATCAGTTTTATTACCATCTTTGATTTGAATATATTTTTTACTATCATTTTTAATTACTATTCTTAAAGGTGTAATTTCAACTTTTTTATCATTGAAAATAACTTCTATTGTATCTTGATTTTCACAAGCAATTTGGATGTTAAATTCTGTATCTAATAATGGATTATGTTCAATTGCAGGAATTATTGCATATTCAATAATTTTTGAAAATTTATAAAAAAGTTTTTGAATATTGTAAGTTTTTATGTTTCCATTTTTAATATAACTAGCGATAATTGGAGTCAATTCTTGAAGTATATCTGTATCATTTATTATGTAATTATTTACTTGTTTATGCCAAAAATCACTATTAGTTTTATATTCAACACCATCACCTTTTTTAGCTTTTTCTATTACATTGTAATCAAGTAAATAATTTATAGTTTTAGTTACTTGATTTTTTATAGTAGATTCAATTTGATAATTTGCATTATAAAAATCACTTACTTTTAGAAAAGTATCTAAATTATAAATAAGTTCATTAAGTATCTCTTCAAAAACAACATTTAAATCAGTTGGTTTTACTACATATTTTTTTATTTGAGCAAATCTATTTTCCAAAAAATACTCATAAATTTTATAATATTCATAAGATTTATTTTCTAAATCGGCAATTTTTTCTATTTCATTTTCAAGATTAAACCAATCAATAAAATCATATTTCCCACTATCAACTCTTTTCTTAAAGCTTTTAAATTCATCACTTTTTAGTAATTCTTGAAATCTTTCTTGTGTCATTGAATACTCCATTAAAAAGGAGATTATAACAGAAATCTACTTTTAAAAAACTCCATTTGTTTTACTTCTGCAATTTAAATCAAAAAGGAATCTATTATGACAAAGTTAAATTTATGTTCATCAGTTTTAAAAATGGTATCTCAAAATCAAATTACAGAAGAAATAGAAATTATGACTGAAAAATTTAAAAAAGTTCAAAATGAGTCGGAAGAAATTATATTAAATATGTTAAAAAGAAATATAAATAAACCTCATATTTCTGCTTGGATATATAGAATGTCATCTTTAGTTAAATATAGCAAAGATAATTTATTACACAAGAAAATTAAAGAGCTAAACAAACTTAGTGACAAAGTATATTTATATGATTTTTTAAGAAATAAATATAAAGAGATTATCAATACATCTTCTTTCTCAGATGATACAGATACTAAAAGATTTGCATTTTTACCTTATGGAGGAGGAAAACAAAAACACAAAACAATACAACAAAGTATTCTTACTTCAATGCTATTAAAAAATCCTAAACAATTCAAATCATATTATGAACCATTTTTAGGTGGATTTGGTTCTGCTTATAATTCACAACCACTATTAATAGAAAATGGAATTGAAAATATATATTTGAGTGATATAAATCCATCTTTAGTTAATGCTTACAAACAAGTTCAAAAAAATCCAAAACAAGTTCAAAGACATTTAGCTTCAATTGAATTAGATTATTTTAAAACTTATGGAAAATTCTATCCAACAACAAAAGATGAGGGTAAAAAATTATTTGAAAAACTTAATAGTGAATTCAAAGAACTAGAAATTAAAAAAAGAATGAACCCAAGAAGAGCTTCATTATTTCTATATTTAATTCATAATACACAAGGAGGAATGTTATCTTTTAATATACATAACAAAACTAATACATTTACATTTTGTTATTGTCAAAACAAATTAAGACTAATACCATTAATTATTAATAAAGTGGAGATATATAATAAAATCTTTAATTTGGGAAATATTAAATTTTCAATCAAAAAATATGAAACAGTTCTTAATAAAATAAAAAATGACTCTACTGCACTTGTTTTATTTGACCCTCCTTATGTTAATTATGAAGAGGTTTCTAGTTCTAAAGATTTTACAAATTGTTCATATAACTATGGTATCAACGATTTTAATCATAGAAAACTTTTAAACAAAATAAAAAATAGTAAATATTCATTTATTTACTACAACAATCACAACCCTCACCTTGAAAATCTTGCAAAAGATGAAAATTATAACTATATAAAAAAAGATGTAATTTACAAAAATGGAACTGTTGGAAAAAAATGTGTTGAAATTCTTATGTTCAAAAATAGAGTTGAAGAAAATTTTAAATCTATGAATATTTTTAATTTTAAACCAATAGAAATAAGAAAAGTTTCTTAAAAAATAAGAATGGAGATAAAATACAATGAATACTATATCAAACACAACAGAATATCTTGAACTAAAAGGTATGTTATCTGAATTAAAACGTATGATTAAAATGTTAATTCCTCAAAAAGCAAGTGTGAGTTATCTATCTGAAACAACGGGTAAGAGTAGACAATCTATCAGACAATTTTTAATAAATAACTTTGAACCTGAAGTAGATTATTACATTGATGGTGGTAAAATGTACACATCACAAAAAGCAGCAATTACTATTTTGATGAGGAGTTCAAAATGAGTAATATTTTAATAAAAGGTGATGGGGTCTTTAAAATTAGAAATAATGTTATTTATGTGCACGGTTCTATAAATGGTAAACTATATAGATTATCAACTGGTAAAAAAATTAGTCCTACTACAAAACAATGGATGAAAAAAAATAAACCTTTAGATGTTTTACATTCTATACTAGATAAAGAAAAAAATGTTATTGTAACAAATAACTTTGAGCAGTTTGGTAATATGGTATTGGAACTTACAAGTTCAAGAAGACAAAAATCAAGTCAGGAAGAACTTGAAAGACTTTTTAGAAACAGAATATTACCAACTTTTAAACAATTTACACTAGAAGACATTAAACCATTAGATATTGTAAATCTCTTAGAAAAACAAAAAAAAGAAGTATGTAACGATAGAATTAAAAGAATTAAAAATCTTTTAAATATTATATTTGATTATGCTTACGATAATGATTTAGTTGAAAAAAATCCTGTTCAATCAAGAAGTGTAAAATCAATAGATTTATCTTATGTACCAAAAAATACACAAGCTTATACAACAGAAGAAATATCTCTTATTCTAAGTAATGCAAAAGGTTGGTTTAAAATTTTTATGGAACTATCTTTTAAATTAGGACTTAGAACTGGTGAGTGTATGGCTTTAAAATGGAGTGATTTTGATTTTGAAACAGAAAAACTATCACTTAAAAGAAGTATTACAAAAGGTATAATTTCAGAACAAAATGAAAAGTCATTAAGTACTAAAAATCATTTTAGAAAAATCCAACTTTTTCCAGAATTAGTAAAACTACTAAAAACCTATTACGAAGTAAGACCATCTAATGAATGGCTTTTTATTAATAAAGATGGTAGATATTACAGAGAGTCAAAAACTATTGTAGATTATCATTTAAAACCATTACTAAAAGAAATAAATGTTGAATATAAAACATTATATGCAACAAGAAGGTCTTATGCTTCAGTTATGAGTTATGGTGGTGAAAACTTGGAAGATATTCAAAAAGTAATGGGACATTCAAAAGGTTCTAAAATTACTGAAAAACACTATATCGACCCAAGAATTTTAAAACTTGAACACGATAAACTTAATGCACAGAAACAACAAAATATTTTTAATATGATGGTTAAAGTTGAAAGTGAAAATTTTCAACTAAAACTAGCATAATTCTACTGCACACATATTGCACAGTAGTAGTCAAAGTCCCTATTTAATGGAGAAAATCTCCGTCTTGAGGTGGTAGTGCATTACGTGTGTGGGGGTTCAAATCCCCCCATCCGCACCATAAAATCACTCTTTATTCAATATTTTCTGATTTCAACTTCTCAAAAATATTTAAAATTCTATTTTACATTTTGTACAAATACTTTAGGGGACATTCCAAACATTCGGGAAAATTCTCTACTAAATTGAGATGGAGATTCATACCCAACTTGATATGCTACTTCACTTACTTCAATATTTTTATATATCAATAACTGTTTGGCTTCTTCGAGTCGTAGATTTTTTTGGAATTGTATTGGAGACATTGTTGTTATGGTTTTGAAGTGATTGTATAAAGATGATTCACTCATATCTACACTATTTGCTAACTCTTTAATATTTAATTTTTCATTGAAATTCTCTTTGATTTGAGTTATCACATGGGTTATTTTATTTGAATTTGTTCCTATTTGAGAAAATTTCTTCAAAAATGAACCGCCTTTACACTTTACAAGATTGTACAATACTTCCCTAGTAAACAAAGAAGATAAATATTTTATATCTTCCTTTGGTCTTTTTAGAAGATTCACAAGTCTATGAATAGATTCATAAAGTTCCAAATTCATATCTCCAAAATATAAACCACTTTGGGCATGTTTATCCAATTTTTCATCTTGCAGTTTTGTGTGTTTTAATAAATCATAAATATCTTCTAGTTCAAATTTTATTCTAAGGGAAATATATGGAAACTCTTGAGAAGCTTTTGTGATTTTCATTTTAGCAGGTAAATAAGTGGAAGCTATCAAATACTCTTTTGTATTATAACTTAGTGTTTCATCTCCAAATCCTACCGCTTTTTCCCCTTGTAATATTACACAAAGTGAAGGTTCATACATTATATTATTTATCAGTGGAGTAATAATTATACTTACAAATCTCAAAAAACAACTAAAATAATTCTATATTATACTTGCCTAATTCTACAAACTTTAAAACTATTATCAAAATTTATAGGATTAGGCAAATCTTTTATAGTATCTATCTAACGCTGTTTTTCGAATCATTTTATAATAAAAAAAGTATCAATAATAAGAAGAAAAATAAAAAGAGCTTATCCCCTAAAATTCAGAACAACCCGAAAACGGCTGTTAAATGTGGCACTTTGTTTTTTTAAGAATCAGATTTTTTGAATGAATTTTGTTAAAAAATTGTAACTGTTTGAACGAAGTGAGTTTTACAATTTTAAAAATTTATGAATAAAAATCCTTAAAAAATCATCCGTGCCATGCTTTTTGGATACTTTTATAAAAAAGTATCAAAGAAAAAAAAAGATTTTTGCTATTTATCTGAATTTCTAATAAATACATTAGAACGAAAAAAAAATTAATAAAATTTCTTATACTTTGATTACTTAGTATTAATTAGACTTTTTTTAAAAAATGTTGGAACTTTATTTTCTTCTTGCAATTTTATTCTGACATCATCCCAATTTAATAAAATTTGGAATTCTTCTAAATCAACATCATCACAAATTTTTTTAACTAATAAATAACTAGTATTATATTTATTTAACAAATTTTGAATATATTCTCTTGATTTATTAATTTTTTCTAAAGTTAATTCTCTAAACTCTTTGTGAATATCTCCAATAAAATCAACATAATTTCTAATATAATCTTTCATATTTATTTCATTTGGAATATTTGAAAAATCATCTAATTTGAAATTTTTTGCTTTAATATCTGTTTTTGATACAATCATATCTATTGTAATTTCTCTCAATCCGTTAGCAAGTGTATTATTTGGTAAACTAAATGTATCTATTAAAAAACTGTTATGTTGTAAATGATTTCTTAAATATTGCATTATTCTATATTCTTGTTTTTTATTCATTGTATCATTTATTGTTTTTTTTATATTATTTATTTCTAATTTAATTAAAGAAGGATATTTTTTTAAATCTCCACTATTATAAGAATCTTTGTAAAAAGTTATAGCAGAAAAAAGATTTAAAAATTTTTGTTCAATTCTTAATTTATATTCATTTGCTTCAGAATAATAAATTACTTTTTTAGATATTTCATTTTCCAAAATTATCTCAAATAATTCTTTAAAATAACGGCATATTTGTTTTCTTTTGAAAAAATAGTTGATAACACTTCTTTATTTTCTTTTATATTATTAAATTCATCTTCATTAATTTCAGAAATAAATGGATTATCTAAAATAAGATTACTAATTGTGAATTTATACATTGAGATATCCTAATTTTTATATTTTTTAAATAACTTTTACATCATATTCTTATACTATTTTTGTTTTAATAGATAATGATTCTTTTTTCATCTAAACTTATTATAGTTAAAAAGTCAAAGGTAAATTAAAGTATTCTTTAATCTTTTGTAACTGTATATTTCCAATGCCTTTAATTTTCAATAATTCTTCATCTGGTGCATTTTGCAAGTCATTTATTGTTTTAAAACCATTTTCATACAATAATTTTGCAGTTTTAGTTCCTATTCCATCAATTATTGTAAATTGTTTATAAAAAAAAGAGTGGGGAAAATCATAGTCAGTTTCAATATGTCTATTCCAAAAAGATTTATACTTTTGATTTCTTTCAGCTAAAAAATAAAGTTCATTTATCATTTTTTCATTTGAACTATCACTTTCAACAATTTTTCTAAAATCAATTAAAAAATTTACATATTCAGAAGAGTTCACATAACCAATTTCTGAAGAACAACTACTATTTTCTATTTCTTCTATATCCAATCCCAAATCTTTATATGATTTTGTTTTTGGTATCCAATTTCCTTGCCACTCTTCTTTTACATAATTTGGTGGAGTTTGATTTTTTCCTCTAAAAATTTCACCATGATGTAGTAATATTTCAAGAGGAGTTCTTAGCTGTAAAGTTGCCACAAATTCTAACCCATCAATAATATCTTCATCTCCCCAATTTTCAAGAGATTTATTTTGCATATCACCTAAAGTTTTTCCACTATTTATAAATGACTTTTGTTTTGGTTTAATAAATAGATTTTTTATAAAATTTAACATTTATTTAATCCTTATAAAATATACTTTACTTAGATTCTATCATATAAAATACAAAAAATTTAATAAACTACAAAAACAAAAAACAACTCCCCTTTTCTAAACTCAAAACAGTAAATTATCAGATAGGTAAAACTCTGATGTTTTCATCAACCTTTTGTTGTAACACAGACTCAATAGCAAATAGTGTTCCAGTGCTTCCAGACGCACATCCAGAACAAGAACCTAAATATCTAATATATAAATCGTAGAATGGGATATTTTCTTTAATATCAATAATTTCCATATTTCCACCATCCATAACAAGCATTGGTCTAATATCAGAATCAAGTACAGAATCAATAGCTTTGATTCTTTGAACTAAAGTCATTTTGTCAAATGATAATGTCCCAGTAGCACTTGCATCAGCAGCAGTTTTTAGTTTTTCTTGTTCCATTTCAGCTCTTACATCTTTTAAAACATCAACTAAATAAATATCTTTTGCTTCGTGACCACCTGGTTTGATACATGATTTACAGAAAGCTCCTGCTTTTGTATAATCTGTGATTTGCTCAACAGTTGTTAAGTTGTTGATTCTAATAACTTCTTTTAAAGTAGCCAATGAAACCCTTGCACACTCACAAATGATTTGTTCTTCTTCAAAAGATTCCATATCAACACCTTTATACTCAGCTGCTGCTTTTTTGATAACATCATAAGCCATAACTGAACAGTGCATTTTTTGAGGTGGAACAGCTGGAGTTTCTGGATTATCTCTTAGAGCAAATTCAACATCGATATTTGTAATTTTTACAGCTTCATCAACTGTTTTTCCAATACATAATTCAGCCATAACATCACTTGATGCAATAGCAGTACCACATCCAAAAGATTTAAATTTTGACTCTAAAATTCTATCAGTAGTTTCATCAACTGCCCAATAAAGTCTTACAGCATCACCACATGACTCAGCTCCAAAATCAGCAACGATAAGTTTTGCACCTAATTCACTTGCTCTTTCCTCTGTAATTTCCCCTTGGTGTTTTGGATTGTTCATTCTGTTTACAACTTGATTTGAGTATTCATCCCAAATTGAACCGCTTATTAAACTATTTTTTGCCATAAAAATTTCCTTTTATTTATTCTTTATTTTTTATTATAAACCAGACTTATGACATGAAGGAGTGTAAGCATAAGAACTTGAAATTCCTCTAAGTCTAGTAACTGCATTTTGTATAACTTTGATTGCATAATCAATTTGCTCTTCTGTGTTAAATCTACTTAAACTAAATCTAACTCCCGTATGAGCCAACTCGCTATCACTTCCAAAGGCATTCATTACTGGATTTGCTTCCAAATCTTCAGATGCACACGCACTTCCTGTACTTGCACCTACTCCATTTTGATTTAAATCCCAAAGCATTGATTCACCCTCAACACCTCTAATAGAGATTAAAGTTGTGTTTGGAGTTCTATTCTCTTTTCCTCCAATAACCACTGTTTCAGGTAACTCTAAAATCGCATTTTCTAATTTATCTCTTAGTTTTGAAACATGGTTTTTTTCATAAGCCAAAGCCATAGTAGAAGTAGCCAATTTCATAGCCCATCCCATTCCAACCATCGAAGCCACATCAACTGTACCTGCTCTATTTCCACCCATTTGTTCACCACCATGTAAAAGAGGAGTTAATGAGAAACCTTTTCTAACATACAATCCACCAACACCTTTTGGTCCGTGAAATTTGTGTGCTGAAAATGATAAATAATCCACATTACAATCTTGAACATCAACTGGTAATTTTCCAATAGCTTGAGTTCCGTCTGTATGAAAAGCAACTCCAGCTTCTTTACAAATAGCACCTATTTCTTTGATTGGGAAAATTTTTCCTGTTTCATTATTTGCCCACATAATAGAAACCAAAGCAGTTGTATCTTTGATAGCGTTTTTTACATCTTCTGCATTTAAAACACCCTCTTCATTTACTTTTAAATAAGTAACTTCCACACCTTGCTCTTCCAAAAATCTACAAACCGCAGTAATTGAAGGGTGTTCAACTTCTGAAGTAATAATATGATTTTTATCACCTTTTAGGATTTTATCAATCCAAATACCTTTTAAAACTGTATTGTTACTCTCTGTTGCATTTGCTGTAACAATAACATCATCCTCATCACTTGCATTTATACCTTCGTATAAAAAATTTAATGCCTCTACCATTTTTGGATGTGTTCCTGCTCCAAATTTATGTAAAGAGTTTGGATTTCCGTAAATATCACAGAAAAATGGTTTCATCTCTTCATAAACTTTTGGATCAACAACTGTAGTAGCATTGTTATCTAAATAAACTTCCATATCTTTTCCTAAAAATTTAATCTAAATTTATATATAAAAACTAATAATTATTAAAAATTTTTCGTATTGTAAATTAAATAGGATAAAATTTGTCTTAATTAGATTTTTATATAAAATTTATTTTCAAAAAGTTACAAAACTCTTGAAAAAAGCCTAATATATATATTTATATTATAGTAAAATGTTTATAAATAATAGGATTGGAATATCATACAAAGAGACTTTTTTACCCTATTTTTTTTCATTTTATTGTGATAAAATACAATTAGGACAAAAAATATCCTATTTAATTTTTAGGAGTTAGTCATGGCAGATAACAAACAAATACATGACATTATAAACAAAGAATATAAACTTGGTTTTGAGACATTAATTCAGAGTGAAACATTTGAAAAAGGTTTAAATGAAGATGTAATCAAAGCTATTAGTGCAAAAAAAGATGAACCATCTTGGTTACTTGATTTTAGACTAAAAGCCTATAAAAAATGGCTAAAAATGGAAGAACCTTCTTGGGCAAATCTTAATTATCCAAAAATAGATTATCAAGATATTTCATATTTTTCAGCACCAAAAAAGGCTTTAGATTCCCTTGATGAAGTGGATCCAGAAATATTAAAAACCTATGAAAAATTGGGGATTCCACTAGAAGAGCAAAAACAGTTAGCTGGAGTTAAAACTGTGGCAGTTGATGCTGTATTTGATTCGGTTTCAGTAAAAACCACATATCAAGAAGAGTTAGAAAAACTAGGAATAATATTTTGCTCAATTAGTGAGGCTTCACACAAATATCCGCAACTTGTACAAGAGTATTTAGCAAGTGTTGTTCCTATGGTGGATAACTACTTTGCAACACTTAATTGTGCTGTTTTCACAGATGGAAGCTTTGTATATATTCCACCAAATACAAGATGTCCAATGGAATTATCAACTTATTTTAGGATAAATGCACTAAATACAGGACAGTTTGAGAGAACTTTGATTATATGTGATGAGGGAAGTTATGTATCCTATAATGAGGGTTGTTCTGCTCCAAGTAGAGATGAGAGACAACTTCATGCAGCTGTTGTGGAATTGGTAGCTTTAAAAAATGCTCAAATAAAATATTCAACTATTCAAAACTGGTTTTCAGGTGATGAAAATGGAAAAGGTGGGATTCTAAACTTTGTTACCAAAAGAGGAATATGCAAAGGTGAAAACTCAAAAATCTCGTGGACACAAGTGGAAACGGGAAGTGCTATAACTTGGAAATATCCATCTTGTATTTTGCAAGGGGATAATAGCGTAGGAGAGTTTTATTCTGTGGCTATTGCTTCAAAAGCCCAACAAGCAGATACGGGAACAAAAATGGTTCATTTAGGAAAAAATACTAAATCAACAATTATTTCAAAAGGCATTTCAGCGATGAGAGGAATAAACGCATATAGAGGATTGGTTCGAGTTGGGAAAAGTGCCTCAAATGCTAGAAATATCTCCCAATGTGATTCCTTGCTTATAGGAAACAAATGCCACGCACATACCTATCCATATCATGAAATAAAAAATATGAGTTCCAATATAGAGCATGAAGCAACAACTTCAAAAATCTCCGATGAGCAACTTTTTTACCTAAATCAAAGGGGAATTAGCGAAGAAAATGCAATAGCTATGATTGTAAATGGTTTTTGTAAAGAGGTATTAAAAGAGTTACCTATGGAGTTTGCTGCTGAAGCAAAAGAGTTATTGAATATATCTTTAGAGGGAAGTGTGGGATAAATTATGAATAATATATTAAAAATAGAAAATTTAAGTGTAAGTATAAACGAAAATGAGATTTTAAAAGGTTTAAATTTGGAAATCAAAGAGGGAGAGATTCACGCACTTATGGGAACAAATGGTGCTGGAAAATCTACTTTGGCAAAAACATTGAGTGGGCATTATGATTGTGTTGTAAATGGTGGAAATATAACTTATAAAAATAAAGATTTATTGGAAATGGATGTTGCACAAAGGGCAAATGAGGGAATTTTTATGAGTTTTCAAAATCCTGTGGAAGTTGCAGGGGTTAATAATAGCTATTTTTTAAGAACAGCTTTGAATGAAAAAAGAGCCTATCAAGGTTTGGAAGAGCTTGATACTATGGAGTTTTTGAAACTTACAAAAGAGCAAACTGCAAAGTTTGAAATAGATAGAAAACTTCTACAAAGGGATTTAAATGATGGGTTTAGTGGTGGTGAGAAAAAACGAAATGAATTAATCCAACTTATGATGTTAAATCCTGATTTAATACTTCTTGATGAGATAGATTCAGGACTTGATGTGGACGCTATAAAAACTGTGGCAAATGTGATAAATTCAATGCTTGATGGTAAAAAATCTATTTTGATGATAACTCACTATGATAGACTTTTGGAGTTGATAAAACCTGATTTTGTGCATATTTTACACAATGGAAAGATTGTAAAAACAGGAGATTACAACCTTGCTTTAGAACTTGATGAGAAAGGTTTTGAAGGAATAGGAATAAAAAATGAGAATAAATGAAATTTCAAATCTAAATCTTCCAAAAAAGAGTGATGAAGAGTTTTTGAAAATCAATTTTGAAACTCTTTTTGCATTTGATTTTAAACAAATCAAAGATTATGAACTTGATATTAGAGGATTAAAAACCATTGAAGACTCCAATAATTATCACTCAATTTTGTTTGATATTGTAAAAAAATTTGATAATAAACAAAGAATTATTACCATAGATAAAAGCCCAAAAGAGCCTATTTTTATAATTCATAAAATAGATGAAAATGAAACACTTTATACAAACTCTATAAAAATAGAGGTTTTAGAAGGTATAAAAGCGAGTGTTGTTGAAGTTTTTGAAAGTAGTTGTGAAAATAGTGCTTATTTGGTAAATAGAAATATAGTTTTGGAAAAAAATGCCTCTTTGGAGTATGCAAAAATAGAAAATATAGGTTTCTCAAACTCTTCTATTTTTAATCTAAAGATAAACCAAAATGAGAATTCAAATTTGGAAATTTCAAACTTTGAATATGGAAATGGTTTTGTGGTAAACAACTATGAAAATATCATAGATGAACAAAATTGCAATTATGAATTAAATGGTTTAGTGAAGTTACAAGATGAGACAACAAATGCAAATCTTATAAAAACTATTCATAACCAACCATCATCAATAAGTAACATAAACTATAAAAATACCCTAAAAGACAGCTCAAAAGCTGTGGTAAAAATCAAATCTATTGTAAATGAAACCGCACTTTTTTCAAAGGCTTTTCAAAACTGCAATACGATTTTATTAAGTGATGATGCAACAATTTTTGCTCAACCTCATCTTGAGATTTATATAGATGAACTTCAAGCAAGTCATGGAACAACCACAGGAACACTAAACAAAGAGCAACTTTTATATCTTCAATCAAGGGGAATAAATGAAACAAAAGCCTATGAAATGCTTTTGGAAGCTTTTGAAAAAGCCATTGTTGATAATATAAAAGATGA
>JBBITK010000008.1:0-47863 GCA_037440805.1 Arcobacter sp.
TTGTTTGTGTTTCATTTGCAACTGTAGCTTGTTTTTTCTTCTCTTTTAGAGATTCTAAATTTTCTTCTATTTTTGGTTTTACAACACTTGGTTTAAAGAATCTAGTAACTGAGTTATCAACACCTTTTTCTATCATATTTATTGTGTAACCTATTCCTATTAACAATAGACCCATTAACATTAAAATACCCGTTGGGAAACCTGGAACTAAAGAGAATAAAACCAATCCCATACCAACTAAAATTAAAGATTTACTATCTTTAACTAATTGAGAAATTGATTGACTAGCAAATTTATCTTCATCCATATTTGAACGAGTTATTATAATTGCTGTGGCTGTTGATAAAATAAGTGCAGGAATTTGAGCTACTAAACCATCTCCTATTGTCAAAATAGTATATACTTCTCCTGATTGAGCAACTGTCATATCATGTTGAAATAATCCAATTAAAATTCCACCAACTAAGTTAACAATAGTAATAATAATACCAGCAACTGCATCTCCCTTTACAAACTTTGAAGACCCATCCATCGCTCCATAAAAATTTGCTTCAGAAATTAATGCTTTTCTTCTAGCTTGAGCCTCTTTATCATCAATAAATCCAGCATTCAAGTCTGCATCAATAGCCATTTGCTTACCAGGCATAGAATCAAGTGTAAATCTAGCTGTAACCTCAGCAACCCTTGTAGCACCTTTTGTTACAACCATAAAATTTATAAGAACCAAAATAATAAATACAATAATACCAATTACCATATTTCCACCAACAACAAACTCTCCAAAAGCAGAAATTATTGTACTTACAGCTTCGGGACCATTATGTCCTTCACTTAAAATAGACCTTGTAGTAGCAATATTTAATGCTAGTCTGAAAAGTGCCAAAATAAGTATTATAGTGGGAAAAGTCGTTAAATCAGCTGGTTTTTGAATGTATAAAGAAATTAATAAAATCAATAATGATAAAGACAAAGATACTACCAAAAAGAAATCCAACATCCCTTGTGGCAAAGGGACAATAATAATCATTAAGATCGCAACAAAAAGTGCGACCATAAATAAATCTTTTGAGAATACCTTTTTTAAATTCATAAACCAGAAAAACTATTAATTAAGAAAATTTACTAAAGATAACTGATTAGTTTTATTAATAGTAGAATATAAAGCTGTATATGTTAATTCCAAAGCCTTTGCTTCAACCGCAACTTTTGATAAATCAACTGCTCCAACTTCTTGTGACAAAATATTATATTGAGTCAATTTTGAAGATACAGATTCCAATGAAATTTCAAAAGCTCTATTTCTAGCCCCCAATTCCGCATGGGCAATGTTTGCTGCATCAAAAGCATCAGACATTTCAGTTATTCCAGAGTTAATAATATCTGTTGCTTGAGTTGATGTTATAGAAGCTCCTGTTGAATCTACACCATTTAAAGCATTTATTACATTATCAAACATATCAAATATACTCTGTTTTGCTTCAAACTTAGTACCATCTGGAACAGCACTTGGGGAATAAATATTTATTAAATCCAAAGTATAAACAGGAGGTGTTCCTGTACTTGTTACAGCTCCTGTTTCTGAAGTTGCATTTCCATTATAATCATATTTTACCAAAGCTGTTTTTCCAGCATCTAATTTCCATTCATTTCCTTCTTGGTCAAATATTCTTTGCTCTTCATTGAAAGTTAATGTAGTATCACTTTTTGTTGCTATATCTGTTGCATAATACATCATAGCAATACCATTTATTCCCCTTTCTCTATATGAACCATACTCTATTGCTGCTTCTTTTAATTGATTATCTCCAACATAAGAAACTTTTCCATTAGCATCTTCTAAAAAAGGTTGAACTGAACCATCAGAACCAGAAAAGATATACTCTCCACCAACTCTTGTGTTTGATAAATCCAACAAATTTTGTTTCATATTTTTCAAAGTTATTGCTATAGATTTTTTACCTTCGTCTGTTGTTGTAGCTGTACTTGCTTTTAGAAGTTCTGTTTTTGAGTATTCTAAAATATTTTTTGCTTCAACCATAGAAGAATCAGAAACCTGATTTGCAGCAGTTGTTTTTTCAATTTGAGTTTTCAAACCTGTATATATTCTGATTTTATCATCTATATAAAGCTCTCTAGCGAATAATACTGCATTATCACTACCTTTTTCTAATACTTTTCCTGTACTTGTTTGATAAGAAATTCTTCTTTGTTCAGCATTTAACTTATCTAGTCTATATAGTGTTTGTTCTGTTTGAATTATCATTGTAATACCTTTCTTAATGTACTTACAGTTTCATTAAAATCAACTCTCTCTTGAGTGCCTTGAATCAAAAAATCTCTAATTTTTTCTTTCTTAGCCATAGCACCATCAAGTTCTGGGTCCATACCAGGTTTATAAGCCCCAACCCTTACCAAAACTTCATTCTCTTTTATGAGCGATAATACTCTTTTTAACTTTAAGAAATCATTATAATGTTCTTTGTTAACTACCTTATCTATTACCCTAGAAGCGGACTTTAGAAGATTAATTGGAGGATAAAAACCCTGTTCTGTTAAATCTCTTGTTAATACAATATGTCCATCCAAAATAGACCTACTTTGATCTGCAATAGGATCATTCATATCATCTCCATCCACCAAAACTGTAAAAAATGCAGTAATAGAACCCTTAGAGTTATTCCCTGCTCTCTCCATTAATTGTGGTAAAAGAGCAAAAACAGATGGAGGATATCCACGGCTTACAGGTGGTTCTCCCGTACTTAATCCTATTTCCCTTTGAGCCATGGCAAATCTTGTTACAGAATCCATCATAAGTAAAACATCATGACCTCTATCTCTAAAATACTCTGCTATTGCCATTGCTGTAAAAGCACCATATTTTCTCATCAAAGCAGATTCATCACTAGTTGCGGCTACAATTACTGTATTTTCCAAATTATTATCAAGATTGTAATGAATAAATTCAGGAATCTCCCTTCCCCTCTCTCCAATAAGTGCAACTACTTTTATTTGTGCTTCACAACCTTTTACAATCATTCCCATTAGGGTTGATTTTCCAACTCCTGACCCTGCAAAAATACCAACTTTTTGACCTTTCCCACAAGTTAACATAGAGTCTATGGATTTGACTCCTGTTGCAAATTTTTGGTCAATAATACCCCTCTCAAGGGCAGAAATAGAAACTTTATTAATTGCAGAATTTTCATCTAAATTTTTTATTTTATCTTGTCCATCTATTGGCTCACCTAAAGCATTAACAACTCTTCCCAAAAGACCATATCCACATTTAACACTCAATCCATCTTTTTGTAAAAAAACCTTATCGTGTATTCTAAAACCTTCTATAAAAGAGAAAGGAACAACTGTAAATTTATCTCCATCAATAGTCGCTACCATTCCCAAAACAGAGTAAAAATGATGTGCAGACTCTATTCTTACAATATCTCCAACAGCCACTTCCAAACCTACTGCACTTAATGTAGTTGAGGATATATGTGTTATTCTTCCAAAGGCTATTGATAAATTTGTTTCATCTATTTTTTTTATAAAATCTTCTATATTCATTTTGTTTCATCACACATTTTTTTATAAAAACTATCTTTACTATTTTTTACATCTCTACACTTTTGTAAATACTCATCTCTTTTTGTTTTATTCCCTTTATTATCATACAATTTATACAAATCATAATAAATTTTTACCTCATCATTTGGAAGTAATTTTCTACTATTTTGTATACTCTCTAAAAGATAATCTAAAGATTTATCAAGTTGATTTCTTTCCTTCGCAAAAGTTGCCATTTCATTTTCAACAAATGGAGAATAAATATAAGCTTTTAACTCTTTTTGTTTGTCATACAATTTATTCAGTATTTCAACTGATTTATCTTTCTTATTATTTCTTAATAAATATAAATAATAGTCGTGATAAAAATCAATTATTACTGGATTATTTTTATTTGCTTCTATATATTTTTCATTCATAGAAACATAAAGAAAGAATTTATCCAACATTAATTCATCATTTTTATTTTTTAATATTTGGTATCTATATAAAAATTCTTTCATTAAAACATCTGTATCATTAACCATTTCAACTTTATAGGAATAGTCTAAAGCTTCATCAAATAATCCCAAAGCAAAAGCCATTTTTTCTAAATAAAAATATAAATTCGCATCCCTATTTGTATTAAAAGTCTCTTTTACTTGCAAATAAGCTTTTTCATAAGGAACTTCAATTAAACACTCAAAAAACTTATATTTTGTATCTTCATTTAATATTAATTTTTCCAAAGTCTCTTTTCTTGATGTTTTTAAAATATCTCCCAATTCTATACATTTACCTTCATTTAAATACTGAGTTATCATCTCAATATTTACTTCATCAAAAATGGCATCCATAGAGTCGTAACCAAATCTTTTTGCAGTATCTCTTGATATCTTTCTGTAAACTCTCTCCGCTTTAATTACAAGTTCATATTTTTTATCCATTTTATCATTCATCAACTCTTGTAAAAGAGCTTTTTGTTGCATAGCTTCAGAATCCATATATTTATTAGCCACAACAGAAGGTTTTAAAGAACCTTTTCTCATTAAAATTTCATCTAAAAACATTTTAGCTTTTTTTGCATATTCCCCTTGAGGATAATCATTTATAACATCTTTATATAACTCTTCTGCCTTATCTAAATACTTATTTGTTCTATCAAACATTAGCATATAAGTATTTGCTAATTTAAATTTAAAATCTTCTATTGATTCATCTTTTTTTGTTCTTGCTAACAATTCCAACAAAATTTCACTAGCAAACTCTGGCATTCCAAAATTTATCAATTTATTTATTTTTTTATTAGCTAAAAACGAATCATTTGCATAATAGTCAATATTATTTTTTAAAATTTGCCCCATTAACTCTTTTGCTTTATCTATTTGTTCATTTAAAAAATATAATTCAAATAACTCATCTGCAACTATTGTTGCAATATTTTTATTATTTGTGTGGGCTAAAACTTCATATAATGTTTTGATGGCTCTTGGATAATCTTTTTGATGTTTATAAACCTTTGCCAAAGATATTTTTCCATATGTTTTTACCAATTCATCATCAAAATTATTTATGATAATATTTGCAAAATACTTTGCATCTTCAACTTTATTTATTTCTAGTTTCAAATCAACAAGTAATCTATAAGCAGTTGGCAAATCATACTCATTTATTTGTGATGTATTTATAGCTTCTTCCAAAACCTTTGTAGCATCTAACATAAACCTTTTTGAAACTTTTTTTAATGATAATTCAGCATATAAAATATTTATATCAGAAACTAATACTTTATCTTTATTTTTTTCTTTAAAATCTTTTATTTGTGTGTAAGCTTCATCAATTCTTCCATCTTTAGCTAAAGTTCTAGCATTTTGTATGATATCAAAACCATCACTAATTTGTTGTTTTCTCTCTTCAGAAATTTGATTACCAGAAGAGTCTATGAAGTTATAATAAAAATCTTTTTTTGCATACCCCATACTTAGAAGTAAAGTTATAAATAATAATATTTTCAATTTTTACCTTTTTCTTTTTAGCTCATAAATATATGAAAAAATCTCAGCAATTGCTTTATAAAAATCTCTTGGTATCTCTCTTTCCACATCTATTTGGTCATATAAAGCTCTAGCTAATGCAGGATTTTCTATTATGGGAATTCTATTTTCATTAGCAATATCTTTTATTTTTATAGCCAAGAAATCAACACCTTTTGCCACCATAATAGGTGCTGAATTCAATTTACTATCATATTTTAAAGCAACTGCATAATGGGTAGGATTTGTAATAACTACATCTGCTTTTGGTACTGAAGACATCATTCTTTTTTGTGCCATTTGCATTTGTATTCTTCTAATTCTACCCTTTACAAGAGGATCCCCTTCCATATTTTTGTATTCATCTTTTATCTCTTGCTTACTCATTCTCAAAGATTTCATATAATAAAACCTTGTGAAATAAAAATCGATTATAGCAAAAATTATAATAATTAAAAGTATAGAACCTAAAAAATAACTTATTAACATAATAATAGATTCTATTGAGGCTTGTACTTCTTGATTCATCATTGCTAGAAACTGTTTATTTGTAATTAAAAATAACATACACATAACAGCCATAATAACCAATAACTTTGCTGTTAATTTAAAAGCTTCTATCAATTTTTTAAAAGAAAAAACTCCTTTTATTCCTTTTATAGGATCTAGTTTTTGTAAGTCAAATTTCAAAGGAACACTAATCATTCCAAATTGAATCCAATTAAAAATTAAAACCAATATAAACACTAAAGCAAAAATGGGTGTCAATGCAACTAAAAATGTTTTTACTATACTACTTGTAATACTATAAAACAATGGTCCATCTAATTCTTGACCTATAAAACTATATGAAAATAACATCAACTTCTTGATTTCATTTATAGTGAAAGATGAAAAAAAGAGCAAATACATAGTACCAAATGTTAATACAGCAGCACCAGCAACTTCCATTGATTTTGGAACATTTCCCTCTTTTTTTGCATCTTCAATCTTTTTGGAGGTGGGTTCTTCTGTTTTTTCTTCGTCATCAGCCATATAAAGTACCTACTGAAATTTATCTATAAAATATTGAGTAAAAGTTTCACTAAAAAGTTCCATACCAAAAATTAGAAATATAAAAATTAGTGCAAATTTTAGTTGGAAAGTAACAACGAAAGGTGAAAAAGATGGCATTGAACGAGTTCCATAACCATAATAAATATCCATTATTAAACCTATAAAAAATAAAGGAAGTGCAAAGGCAAAAGCAAAAGCAAACATTCTTTTTATTTCATCCATCACTATTATCATTCCATCATAGGAAAAAGGATTAAATGTACCTAAATGTACCATTGAAAAACTTTTTGCTAAAATTATCAATGTTGTTTCATACATTCCCGTTTGAAAAAACAAAACTATAGATATCCAATACAACATTTTAGAAATTAGACCTTGTTGCCCGCCTGTTGAAGGATCAAACATCATAGCCATAGACAAGGAAGTAGCATACTCAACAAACTCTCCTATTATTCTCACTGCAGAAAATATTATATTTACAAACATTGAAGCGATAAGACCTAATGTAATTTCAGAAAAAAGAGACAATATAAAATTCTCTTGAGTTATTAAAAAATTTTTAGTGTCTATTAAAGGGAAAAGAAAAACTGTTATATAAAAAGCCAAAGCAATTCTAATTCTACCACTAACTGCTGCATGACCAAAAATTGGCATAAAAGCTACAAAAGAGATAATTCTTGCAAGTAAAAGAAGAAATTCATAAACAATATCCTCTTTTAATAGTGATAAAAAAGCTTCCATTACTACATATAATCTAAGCGTCGATCTTCAGATTCTAAATTATCCCCTCGATTTTCTAAAAGAGTTTGAGTGTCTACCCTATCTTCATTCATAAAACTATTTTGGTTAGATGATTGTTGATTATTACTATTTGATGAATTACCACTATTTTGATTGTTATTTGAAGATGTGAAATCTAAATTAAATTTAGTATTATCATCAAAATTTTTATTCAATGAATTTCTTAATATGGTTTGATTATCACTCAAAGCTTGTAGTGTTGATTCATTTGAAACACTCATACTTATTGAGATTCCATTATCTTTCTCACTTTTCATCATAATAGCTATACTTCCAAGCTGTAAAGGATTTAGATTTATTCTAAAAACTGTAACAGGAGGCTTATAATTTTCATACATATGTTTAGCAATATCTGACATCATTGTAGATAAATGCTGTCTTGCCTCCACAATTTTTAAAGAAATATTATTTTGTGTTGTTGGTAAATTTAAATTCAATGTTAAATCGTCAGCTTTTGTTATAGTATCTTCTATTAATGCTTTACTTGCTTCAACTGATTTTGTAACCAACTGCTTTAAATCTTCTGAGATAATATTTTTATTAAATGCTAATTTATCTAAATTCACTTTTTTATCTTGCAATAAAACATCATTTATCTTATTATCAAAATTATCTTCTACTTTTTCAACTTCTATATTTTCTAATCCTAAATCTAAAAGATTAGCTCCAACTTCAACATCACTCATAGAATTAGCTTCTTTAACAGTTGAAAGAGCTTCTTTTTTTACAGATAATATTTGGTTATTTAAATTATTTTTTTGAGAACTCAGATAGATATTTGTTATTATATCTTTTGTATCTACAGGTACTTGCGTTTTTATTAAAACATCAACCACATCATTATTTTTAATCACTTTTTCAATAATTTTATCGTCACTTTTAGATTCTTCAATAACTACATTTTCTAAATTATCATCTTTTAAATTATTCTGAACATTTAATTCTTTATTGATTATTTCCGTTTTCAAATCATCACTTGAATTTAGATTTTCTGCAACATTCACACTTTCTAGAGTACTTAAAGGAAAATCTTTTTTTGTTTCATTATTAATTGAAACACTATTTTGTGTTAAATTTTGAGTATTCTCTAAAATAATATTACTTTTATTTTCAGTTGCTAAAACAATTTGATTAGCGTTGAAATCATTTTTTTCTTCTTTACTTTTTATAGTATCTACTACCAGTTCATCTTTTCTATTTTGAACTATATTCTCTTTATTTTCACCCAAAATAGGCGTAATATTTTCTTTTAAAATTTCGATATTTTCATCACTCTGTTGAGTTTCAACAGATTCAACTTTACTACTATTAGTAGTAACTAATAAAGAATTTTTTTCTATCAACATATCCATTAAAGATTTAGGTTTTACACTATTTTCTACTATATTTTCAGGATTTTCTATAATCGTAGAAGAAACTACATTTTCCATTTCTAAGAAAGAATTTGTAATTTCATTATTAATTAGACTATTTTGTAGATTTACTTCTTTTTTATCACTTTCTAATATAAGATTTTGTTTTTGTTCAATATCAATATTAGGAGTAGCTTCTGTTTTAATTTTAATAGATGTTTGATTATCTAACTTATTTTCAACAGAAATAGCATCTTTTTGAACTACAATTTTATCTATTTCAATAGTATCTTGATTAGGAGTAGATAATAATTCTTTATCTTCTAAATTTGTTCCTGATTCCAAAATAGTTTTATCATCTATTGAAAAAGAAATTTGATTCCCATCACTCATTTCATTTTCATTTGCTGTAAGTTTTGGAATTGTTAAAGTTTCAACATTCAATAAATTATCTTCATCCACAAAAGATTTAACTTCACTTACCAAATTTTCTTTAGATAAATTATCTAGTAGAGATACTTTTTCATTTTTAGAAGATATTTTGGCATTTAATACCAATCTATCTAATAAATTATTACTATTCATTATTTGTTTATTATCTAAATATTTTTCATTATTTTCTACTGAGTTTTCTTCAGATAATCCCTCTGTTAAAACTTCAAGTTCACTCAAAGATTGTTCAAGTTTTGAATCATCAAGATTAGTTATCTCTGCAGAATTAATTTGTGTTTCAGTAGTTGTTGAAGAAATATTTTCTTCAACAACAGATGTAGTAGAAGTATTTTTTAGAGTTGGAGAAGTTAATATTTCACTCTCTTTCGAAGATTCTAAAGTGCTATTCAAAATAGAATCAAATAAAGAAGGTTCACTCTTTTCTGTTTTTAAATCACCCGTTGAAGTAGCTACTGTTTTTGTAGTATCTACGAGTAGAGTATCAAATAAAGTAGCCATTATTAACCATTCAATATATCTATTGTTTTAGAATCAATATTTTTATGAGTATTAAATGAAGCAACATTAGCTTCATAAGATCTCATAGCTTCTATTAAATCAACCATTTCAACTACTGGATTTATATCTGGATAAGCGACATACCCTTCTGCATTAGCATCTGGATGTGAAGGTTCATATCTCATAACAGGTTTTGCATCAGATTCAATAATAGATTTAACTCCAACTCCTCTTAAAGATGCATCTGAAATTGATGATATTTGATTTTGAAGATGTGCTTTATTTGTAGTGTCAAGATTAGAAAATTGAGTTGTATTGTTCTCTTTGTTTAAAAGAACATCATTGAAAACAACTTGTTGTTTTTTATAAGGACCACCCTCTGTTGTATGTGTTGTTTTAGCATTAGCAATATTTGAACTTACTACATTTATTCTAGTTCTTTGAGCACTCATACCCATAGAAGATACATTATAACCATCAAAAAAACCCATTGTAAATCCTTATTAAATTTGCATATTCATTACTTCTTTATATGCCATTAAAGCCTTATTCTTAACTTCTAATGCTAATTTCAAAGATAGTTCTGCTTCTTCTATTTGCTTAACAGCTTCTTGAAGATTTGGTACTTTTCCAGTTGCAATACCTTCCATTGCATTATAACCTTCTACTTGTTCTTTATTTACTTCGGAAATTGCATTATTTAACATATCTTTAAAACTACTATTTCCATCTTCATTTTTTAAATTAGAAGAACCTAAATTTGATAAAGAAATTTTATCTGTTATTGAAGAGATATTCATTTTATGCTCCTAATATTTTTATGCTTTAGCAACTTTTTCATTTGTATTTGCTATTTCTTGAACATTTAATTCATTTAGAAGAGATGTTATTCTCTCTTCATTATATTTAAATTCGATTTCTTCTCTTTTATTATCTAAACTAAATAAAGAGACTATCATAGAAAGCATAATATTACTTATTGCTTTTAGAAATATTGTCACACCCATTATTCCTATTATCATCTCCATTGCAGTAAAATAATCCGCATTAAGAGTAAAAAATATCAATGATGCGAAAAAACCAGTAGCAATATAAAGTCTAAATAAACCCGTATTTAAAAAATTTTGTGTGAACTTTTCTACTATCATATTAACACCTAAACTATTTTATACTTTTCAAAATATAATCAACAACCAACTGTAATTGCTTTGTTGAGTCATCACTATAAAACTCTTTTGAAAATAACTTCCGCAATCTACCAGTTGTCGATATACTTTCCGAAGTTGAAACATTACCTATGTATTCTATCATAAAATTTTCGTTTAACCTATTTTTTTTTGCCAAATTTAAAAGAGAATTTGAGATGGTTAATCCAATCTGATAATTTTTCGTATGATTAAAACAAAGCATTATTTTGTCTCTATCGACAGATAACATTTTAATAAGAGAATAAACATCTGTCAAAGCACTAGGATCCGTAGTTGTAATAGCTAAAATATTATCTGAAACTGTTAAAAATTCTTTAACATAATCATTTATACCTGCTCCTGTATCTACAACTATAAGATCAAATCTATTTAAAGAAATAATCTCTCTTACAATTCTTGATAAAACAAAACTATTTGATATATTTGCATATTGATAACCACTTTTTCCAGCAACTAAATGTATATTTTCATATGGTGTAGGAAGAATAACATCTTCTAAATCTTTTACTCCATCAATATATTCAAAAAGTGTATTTTCAGGTTTCATATCAAATAAAACTTGCATATTTGCAAGCCCTATATCTGCATCAATAACAACTATTTTTAAACCTTTTTTTGACATCAAATAAGACATATTTGCTGTAAATGTTGATTTTCCAACTCCACCTTTTCCTGACGTTACAGTTAGCACTTTTGTTTTAGAATCATTATTTTTATTCATTCTACTTGTAAGTTTTATTAGTTTACTAGCTTGAGAAGATATTAAATCAAACAAAATTATCTCCTTTCACAATGTCTATTCATAAAACAATCAATCAAAAATGATGAATCAGAAACTATTAAATCATCAGGAACATTTTGTCCTATAGAAAAATATGTAATAGATTTTTTCGTTTTATGTGCAAAAGAGATTAAATTTCCAAAACTTTTTGTTTCATCCAATTTTGTAAATGTTAAATAATCAATATTTAATCTAGAATAATTTTTATATATTTCTAATAAATCACTCTGCTTAACATTTGCTGGTAAAACTAATATTTTTTCAATATGTAAATCTTCAACTTTCTTTTGATACTCATTAATTAATTCAATTTTATCAACATCATATTGGCTAGAACCTGCCGTGTCTATAAAAATATAATTACAATCTCTAAGTCTCAAAAGAGCTTCTGTTAGATTTTCTGGTTTTCTTACAACTTCCAAAGGTAATCTCATAATATTTGTATATGCTTGTAATTGCTCGATTGCCCCAACTCTAAATGAATCCAAAGTTATAATTCCAACCTTATAATTCTGCCCTAATTTATAAGCATATCTAGCTGCTAATTTTGAAATTGTAGTTGTTTTCCCAACACCTGTTGGACCAACCATCATTATAATTTTTCTTTGATGTCTTCTTAGAGGAACTTCCAATTTTATGGGAATTACCCTTCTTAAAATTAGTTTGAAAAAATCCAAAACTTTTACAGGATTAGATTTCATTGGAATTGGTAATTGCTTTATAGTTTTTTTCATAATAATATATGTCATCTCTTGATCAAACTCATTTTGCTCAAAAAGATTATAAATTGTCACAAATTCAGGTGGAATAGTCAAATCATAAAGTTGGCTTTTAGGATTCCATAAAGTTTTTTGAACCTGTTCCAATGCCCTTTGCATTTTTAAAATTTCTTCTTTGAAATCGTATAAATTTGCCTGTATTGGCTCAGAGGTGGGTGTCTCTTTTATTAGAGCCTGTTTTGTGAAATTTGATGGTTTTTTATTATCATCTTCTACTCCCACTACAACCTCATACATATCTTTACCATTTTCTTTAGCATTTGAAACTTTTTTTGTAGATATCACAATAGCATCTTCACCACACTCTTCTTGTGCAATTCTCAAAGCCATAGTAGGAGTTTCCCCTAAAAAAGAGAGCATATTCATCTTAATTTTCCATCTTTATATATTTTTTCAATTGTACCATCTTGATTTTTAATTCTTATAAATTCATCATTTTCATATATAACAGTACCTTTTTTTTCAATTTGTAAACCACCAAAATTAAATATTACCGTCTCTTCTCCACCTTTTTTAATATCCTTTTGACAAATAATACTATTTTTATTTATAAAATGAGTTGTTACATATTTATTATTATTTATTTCATCCATCAAAAGAGGTACGCAACTCTTTTTTATAGAATTAACATCCTTTTGTACTAATTTTTCACTTTCTAATTCTTCCCCAAATCTAATAGATTCTTTTGCAACAACTACTGTTTGAGAAAAAACATTTGATAAAAAAATAAAAAAAACTACACTAAGCCTTAACATCAAAAAATTGACCTCCATTTGCAAGAGTAATTTCATCAACTAACTCTTTGTACATTTTTTGAATAGGTAATACAATCGCTGCTAATTTTCTATTTAGTTTATATAATTCTTTCAATTCTATTTCAAGTAAATCTACTCTTGTTCTATAAATATTAATATCTATACCTTCTTTCATTTCAACAACTAACTGATGGTTTAATTCCTCTTTTAAAGAGGTTATTTCATCTATCATAAAATGTTTTCTATCATTTCTTTTTAATAATTCTTCATGCTTAGCTTGTTTTGTATCTTCAATATCTTGTTTTATACAATCTTGCAATTCTTTTACTAAGGTTGACATTTTCTCAATAATAGCATTTATCATAAAATTTCCTATTTATTATTTTGAGTCAAAAACTCATAAAGCATACTGCTGATTCCCAATCTACCAGAAGAACTATCCGCTACAGTAGTTGTATACATACCTTTTATAACATCAGAACCTGCACCTTCTCCTGCTATATTGGTATCTTTTAAAGAGACCTCTAAAATCTGATTTAAAAAAAAAGATTCAAAATCATCACAAACTTTTTTTAACTCTGTTTCTTTAAGACTTTTTGTATCTATTTTATCGAACTTCTTCAAAGAAGAAACATCTAAATTTACTAAATTATTACTATTTAATTCCATTACTCCAACCTATCAAAGAAATTCTCTTGACTCAAAATATCTTTTTGATTATCTTGAGAGAAAAATCTAATTTCAACCCTTCTATTATCAGTTGCAACATCACTTTTAGGATGGTAAGAAGCATAGGCTGCTACTTTTAAAACAGCTGGATCTATTTGATTTTTAATCAATTCCTTAACCACCGAAATAGACCTCAATGCTGAAATATCCCAAGCATCTCTTGGTATAGTATCATTTTTTAATCTATCCGTATCAGTATGCCCAATTATCTCTATATTAAAAGTTTGAGGCATTGTTCTAATAACTCTTGCTATTTTAGAAATAAATCTTTTTGCAGCAGGATTTTTTAGATCATACTCACCCTCTTCAAACATTATTGTCGCAGGAATATCAAGAACAAACTCATTTTTACCTTTTTCAATTGTTATTTGATCACTTTCTGTCGATTGAGTAGAATTAACATCACTTACAATTTCAGAAATTTGTTCTGTTGTTTCAGACATTTGTTCATCAGTTGATTTATTATCATCACTTTGTGAATTACTATCTTCCGTAGAATTTTTTTCTGTCTGCTGTTCTACATCTGTATTTTGATCCAAAAATCCCATAGCTTTTTTCATTATGGTAAAATACTCTTCAACTTTCTTTTTGTCCATAACGGCCATAGATAATAAAAGAATAAAAAATGTCAGTAATAGTGACATCAAATCTCCAAATTGTACCAACCAACCTGGTAAACATTTTGGACATTCAGGACATTTATCTTTACCCATTAAAATACTTTCTTATTCGTTTGGTTGTGCTAATATAGCATTTAGTTGCATTTTTATATTACCTATAGACTCTTCAGCTGCTATCATTGATACACCCATAATAATAACTTCACACGCGGTCACTTCTTTTTCGTGTTTTTTTGCTAATTTATTTTCAAAAATCCCAGCAAACAAAGTTCCTAGTAACGCCCCATACAAAGTAGTAAGCAAGGCAACAGCCATAGCTGGACCAACAGCAGCAGGATCTGAAAGATTTGCAAGCATAGCAACAAGTCCAACAAGTGTTCCAATCATACCCATAGCTCCAGCTGTTCCACCAATATTTCCAAAAATACCATGCATAACAATATGTCTTCTACCCATATGATCTAATTTTGCTTCCAGTAAAGGTTGAATTGTTTCTACTTTTGCACCATCAACTAAAAGTTGAAAAGCTTCTTTAAAAAATGGATTTTGTTCTTCTTGGATTTTTTGTTCAATCTGCATAACACCATGCTTCTTTATTTCAGTTGCATAAAATGTTATTTTTTCAACAAGTTCAGGTAAAGGCTCAACTTTTAGTTCATTGAAAGCAACTTTCATTGCTGGAGAAATTCTTTTTAAATCATCTCCCTCAAATTGTGCTGCAGTAACTGCAATAGTACCTCCAATAACTATAACAACTGAAGGAATATCAATGTAAGGTCCAAAACCAACCCCACCTAAAATAATTGCAATAGCTACAAGTACCCATGCACCACCAAATCCACCAGCTGTACCCTTATCCATATTTTATAATCCTATTTGACTTAATCTTAAATCTTCATTACCAATTTTTTTGATTTTTAAACCAAACTTACCTTCAACAATAACTGCTTCGCCTTCACCTATTTTAATACCATTAACCAAAACTTCTAAAGGTTCACTTACCATTTGTTCCAATTCAATAATTTCACCAACATCCCACCTTAAAATATCTTTTAAAAGCAAAACTTTAGTTCCTAATCTAACACTTAATTTTAATTTTACATTATAAAGTAAATCAAGATTTTTTGGAGTATTAACTGTGGGACTTACATGAGCATGTGATACAACAGGCTCTTTTTTTTCTACTTGCTGTTTTTCAACAGAAGAGGAAGAGGCTTCAACTCCAGTAATTGAACTAAAAAATGGTAATAATATTTCATCAAACTGAACTATTAAAGGTAAATCTTCATTGTCTAAAGAGAGTTCAAAGTCATAACAATTTTTTAGATTTCCCAAAATATTTTTTTCAATAATTGAACTACTTTTAATTTCAAATTTTACATTTCCAACATCTGAAAAACCTTGAGCATTAACTGATGTTGAAAAACTTCCACAAATATTTGAAATTATTTCATTAACTGCATCAACTACTTCATCATCAATATGTTCTTTTAAATCACCCATTCCACCTAACATAAAATATTCAAACTTCGTTGAACTTACTGTTGGAATAAAAAATTTTAAAATAGAAGAGACACCTTTTACTTCAAATTTTGCATCACTTTCTACAAGTTGAGAAGAATTTAAAGATTCAAAATCAAAATTTTTTGATTTTTTAACTCTCGAACTCTTTGAAAGTAATTGTTCTAGTGTATTTGCTAACTCTTCTTTTAAAATATTTGATAAATCTGAAGCCAATCAATCAACCTTTCTAATTATTATTTTGTTGAGATTCTAACTCTTGAAGTATATAAGCTTTCACTTTCATCATATCTTCAGTTGGATATTTATACTCAGCTTCACCTCTAGTAACTTTTACAAAAAAATCTTTAGATGTTCTGTTATATCCAAACCTAACATTATCTAATATAACTTCATTCTTTATTTCTGCTTCGCTACCTAAAGCTTTTTTATACTGTTCATTATCGACAATTTTTTTATTTTCATCAACATTTGATATCTTTTGTAACTTTTCTAAGTTATTTACTTTAGCATTATCAATTTCAGCAATTCTACCTATTTCCATGATAGCAACTCCTTCTAATAATTGTTTGTATTCATTATATCAGAAAAAACCAAATTTTTTAAAAAAGTTTTTTCAATTTTATTTACAATGAATCTAAATATTCATCCAAGCCTTTTAATCTAAAATCAATTAATGTATTTGTATATGGCTCTTTTAAAAATTCTATTGCACTGGTTATTTTTAATTCTTGAATTAATTGGATAGCAGTCAAAAAATCAGAATTACTATCATTTAAGATAGCTTTAATCAACGATAATTGTAAAGAAGCTTCATTATATTTTCCCAAATCAAGAAATACAGCAACCATTAAGTACATAGTATATTTATCTTCCAAATTATACTTTTTTTGCAAAGATTCTAATATCTTTAATGTTCCTTTTGAGTTACCAAAATAGAGTTCTCTAAGAGCTTTTGTAAGTAGATAAGAGGGATTTTCATTTCCCTCTATCTCAAAATCAGCCTTCAAAAATAGCCCTAAACCTCTTAAAACATCCATATAATATTGACTAATAATCAAAGGACCTTCTAAAAAGTTATTATTTAATTGCATTGGCACAGTATCTTGCAATCTTGAAAAATAGTCATAATCTTTCTCATTTTCATTTCTTTGTACAAATTTAATCAAATAAATCAATGGATCTTTTAGATACTCATTTAAAAGTGCATGCTGAGAAATATCTTCATTCTTATCCATTTTTTTTATAAAATCTAAGGCTTTATAAAAAATAGTCTCTTCATATTTATCTTCACTTTTATAAGTATATGTTGTATTTAAAAATGTTTTATATAACTCTTTCCCGTAGTAATTATAACTTCCATCTTTTGTTTTTAGTGCTGTCTCAATATATTCTTTATCTCTCAACTTATTTTTTATCTTATCTGCTGTCATTAATAAAACTGATGCATATAATTTATTTCCAGGATTTAGTTTATATGCTCTTTCAAAACTCAAAAAAGCATTATTAAAATCTCCTATTTGAGTCATTGCAATACCTAAATTATAGTGCATATATGATTTTGAATCTTTATTAATTAACTCTTTTAATTTTTGAACTCTCAATACGGGATCTGATTTAACTAGATTTAAAAAATCTTGATTATATTTGAGCATATAATCTAAATCTTTTATATTGTTGTCAGAACTATAAATAAATCCTTTTACACTATCATAAATTATCTCTTGAGAATCGGAGAAAATATATGGAATAAAATAAAAAACAAAATCAATTCTTCTCTCTTTATCAAACTTCAAAACACTTTTTAAATAATCTTTTGGGCTATATCTATCCTTATTAAAAAACATTTCCAAAGGTAGTTCTATATTAGAGTGAAACATACTTCTTCTTTTATTAACTTCTTCCAAAATATCTTTCAAATTTTTTAGATTATTAGATTTTAGATTTGCATAAACCATAAACCATAATATTTTATCTATTGTTTTTGGATTTGATGTTTTTTCTTTGGCTCTATTTAGATACATTGTAGCTTTTTCGTAATCATCTATTTTTAAATAAATTAAAGCCTTTTTTAAATCCATAGAGTAAATCATAGAATCCAAAACTTGTAATGCATTTACATAATCTTTTAAAATAACATAAGTATCAGCTATCATTCTTTTAGAATGTTCTGACAAATTTTTAAATTTCTTAGATATTTTTACTATTTTTTCAAGATATTTATTATCTTTTGTTATTTGATATAGATAATAACAAGATGACATATAAGGATAAGTTTGTTCTGTTATATTATTTTCATTTGTAAAAATTACATTGAAATATTTTTTTGCATTTTCCATATCATCTTGTTTGAAATATGCGATTGCGATATTAAGTTGAGAAGGAACAAAAAGATATTTAGAAGTATTTTCAAACATCTCTATAGATTTTTTATATTCAGCCCTATTCAAAAGTAACACAGCTTTATTAAACTCTACTTGTAATTCTAAGTTTTCTTGACTTTGTTGAAGTTTTTCAAAAGAAAAAAGTATCTCTGGTTGAGATTGTGTTAGCTCTTTTTTAGCATATAAAATATTACTAAATAATAAAGTACCTAATATTTTACATACTAAAATTTTTTTCAAAATACATCCTAAACCATTGTATTAACTTGAGCATACAACTCTTCATTTCTTCTCTCTAAATCATCTATTCTATGTTTTAAATTCATATTCTCTAATCTAAGTTGTTGCAAATCATCCCTAGCAACCTGTAAATTGTCTTGATTATTTTTTAAAGCTCCACCACTTATTTTTACTTGTTTTTCATATCTTTCTATTATTATATTTAACTTTTGTCTCTCTTCTTCAAGCAAATTTTTTTCTTCATTTATTTTTTTATACAAACTTTTATATACATTTGCACTTGAAAAAAAATACAATAGCAAAACTCCAAGAACCACAACTAAAAATAGACTTTCCATTTATTCCACCAAAAAAATATTAAGGAGAAAAAATTCTCCTTAATTATTACCTTTTTAAATTTATTAAAGTATTTAACAACTCATCAGAAGTTGTAATTGATTTTGCATTTGCTTCAAATGCCCTTTGAAATACCATTAGATTTACTAAACTCTCACTTAAATCAGCTGTACTAAGTTCCAAAGTTTTACCTTCAACTTTTGCTGTTTTTTCATTGTTTAGATTATATATTGGCTCTCCAGAATCATCTGTTTTCGCAAGTAAGTTATCTCCAACTGGATTTAATCCTCTATTATTGTTAAATAATGCAATAGCAACCTGACCAATGGCAAATGTAGCTCCATCTTGTGTCATAGAGATAAGTCCCGTATCATCCACAGAAAATTCTCCAAATGCCGTTTCTGAGATTCCTAAAGTATCAAGTTTTAATTGTAAGCTTCCTTTTGATGCAGTTTGATCAACTTTATTTATTAATTCTATAAATTCAGCTCCTGCTCCTGCTCTCCCAGAGAAATCAGCATTTTTATCTAATGGAATATCATCTGTTGCTGTGGCTGTTGCTGCACTTGGAGTTGCTGCAATTGTATTTGGGTCAACTTTTAATCCAGAACTAAATTCAACATCATAATTTGAATCTAAAGTTCTAATTACTAAATTACCATTTACATTTACAGCCTCTAAATAATCTGTAAGTTTAGGACTAGAAGCATCTCCTAATGTTTTAAACTGAGTCACAAATTCATCAATATTTTTTGCATCTATTGTTATAGGATCTTCAACAGGTATTATTGCATTATCATTTGGAACAGGTATAGTTTTGTTTAATTCTTTATCAAAAATATTTACACTAAAAGTATATGTAATAGTATCTGTCCCATTCATTTTTAAATCAGCTTCAGTATAAACATCTTGTTGCTTACCTGTAATCAACTTAGCCAAAGCTTCTCTTGAGGATGTCAGTGCACCTATTCCACTTCCTGCTTTTGCAGTTGTCGTTGTCAAATAATGCCCCTGACTTGTTGTAGTACCAGATACCTCTGAAACTTCTGTTACAGTAAACTCTTTTCCTGGAATTAAAGATTTTATCTGAATAACACCTTTATACATATCTGACAAAGATGTTGAAGCAGAGAAAGTATCACTAGTTTCTAAAACATCATCTTGTCCTCCTGTAGCATTAGTCTCTTTAGCCATATAAGCAACTAAACCAGAAATTGATGAAATTTTATCTGCTAAGGCTTTATAGGTCTCTATTCTACTTATAGCTTTATCATAATCTGCAATTTCAGAAGATGTTAATGTTCCTGTAGGATCTGCAAATCCAAATTGACTTGCTGCAGGTAATGATTGGTCATAAGCATACAGCTCTGCCATTTGTTCAGCTGTTGCACTAGTTACTAAATAATTTTGAGATATTTTATTACCATTTATATATACATAAACTTGATCTCCATCTTTAGATATTATTCCATTATCACCTGTTTTAAAATTTATTTCTGTAATTTGAGAAACTGATGTTGCAGATAATCCATCTGGCTCATCTTTCAATTTGCTTAACCAATTTGCATAATCACTTATTGCTGTTTCTATATCAGATATTTTTGCAGATTTCGTTTTCATTCCAGCACCACTAAATACTGTACTTGAATCTGTTTTAGCTGTACTTGTATAATCTGTCGCTTTTGCTGTTATTGTTTCTACATAAGTGTCATGTTTGATTACTTTTGAACTAAGTAGTTTTGTATAATCATTTGTAAACATTGTCACATTTGGATTTGTTGATACTACATCTGTTCCAGAATCAATAGGAGTCATAGCCCAACCTTGCACTTCATTCCCAGCTGCATCTTGAAGAGTTCCATTGTCACCCATTCTAAAATTTCCAGCTCTTGTATAATATGCTTCCGTTGTCCCACCTGCTCTTGTATTTGATACTACGAAAAATCCATCTCCGCTTAACGCCATATCATAAGATACACCCGTTAATTTTAAATTTCCTTGAGTATATAATTTCTCAGCATCTAATACTTTTGAACCTTTCCCGATTCTATCTTGATACATTTGGTCTGCAAATGATATTCTTGAAGCCTTAAATCCTACCGTATTTACATTGGCAATATTATTTGATTCGTTATCCAACGCCTTTTGTTGCGACGCTAATCCCGATATCCCTGTCCAAAGTGCTCCGATCATGATTTGTCCTTTTATAAAAAATCGTAAACAATTTTTATGTTTACACATAAAAAATCATAAAATTATGAATTTTTATGTATAAACAACTTTGAAACTATTTTTTTAGTTCCAAAGCAATTTTTAATAACTCATCTGAAGTAGTAATTGATTTTGAATTAGCTTCAAAAGATTTTTGATACACTAAAACATTGGTTAAACTATCAGCAACATTTGCCGTACTCAACTCCAAAGCTTTCCCCACTACTGTATTAACATCACCTGCATACATAGGATTTCCTGACTCCAAAGAGATTGAATATCTATTATCTCCCTGAGGAATTAAACCTTGAGGATTTGTAAAGAATGCTGTTTGAATTTTTCCAACAACAAATTTATTATCACCATCTTTCATAAATATTAATCCATCATCCATCTCTATTTTACCAAATTGAGTCTCTGATACTCCTATTTCTGATAATTTTAACTGAATTGGAGAAACATTTAAATCTGTTTGATTTGTTAAAGATATTGAGCTATTAATCTCCATAAATTTACTTCCAGCTTTTTCAATCGCCTCTTTTAAAGCATTTCTTGAGCTATTCAACATACCAATTCCACTTCCAAGAGTAGCTTCTTGTGTGTTTTCTATTGGAGCATAACTACTATTTATCAAAGAATTATCTACAAAAAACTCTTTTGCTGGAACTAAAGACGATATTGTAACTATACCTGTTTGAGTATCTACACTTGATGTTAAACCTTGTATAGAAGAAATTTTATCTGAAAACTTTTTTAGTGTAGTTTCAATATTTGTATCAAACTTTTGCTTTATATTATTTCCGTTTATATTTACACTAATAAAATCTTCTTCATTGTCCAACTGTTCCATAGAAGAAGCAAAATTTATTGTGGTAATTTGCTTTGTAGATTCTGTTGGTAAAACCTGTGAAGTAGTAGAATATAAATCTAATTTTTCATTATAATCCACTTTTAAAGCTTCAATATCGGCGATTAATGAAGATTTTGATTTAAAATTATTTCCACTTTCACTATAATCTTGAGCTGTTAAATTATAGTTAGTAGTTTTAGCATTTATTGTTTGGATTTGTGTACCATCATTTATCGTTTTAGAAGCAGCAAATAAAGTATAATCTGTTGTGAATTGTTTTTCATCACTATTAGTAGCAATAACAGTAGAAGGATTAGGTGTTAAACCTAAAACTTTCATATTATCTGAATTCACAAGTTGCCCATCAGCAGCCATTCTAAAATTACCCGACCTAGTATAATATTCAGTATTACTCAATTCATCTTTAACAATAAAATAGCCTTTTCCATCAATCGCAACATCATAATCATTCCCTGTAATTTTTAAATTACCTTGCTGATTTTGTTTGGTAACTGATTCAACAGCACTTCCTCTTCCCACTCCATTTTTATACATCAAATCCTCAAATCTAACATCATCTGCTTTATGACCTACGGTATTTGTATTTGCTAAATTATTCGACTCTGCATTTAAAGCTTTCTCAAAAGTATTTATTCCAGTAACTGCACTCCAAAGTGATGTTGTCATATTTTAAACCTTAGAATATTTTTGTTATTTGAGAAAATGGTATAGAAGTTAATTGATCAGAATATACATAAGATGAAACTCCTGCTAATTCGTAATTATGAGTTGATACCTCTTCATTATTTCCATCTAGAATTACTAAACTCCCATTTTTTGTCAATGGTTGTCCTGGATTTGATAATGCAATTTTATATCCTGTTTTAGCTCCCGAAGAATCAAGAATTTCTCCATTGCTATCGTAATCAACAACAGATGTTGTATCATCACTATTTTTTAATACAACTTTATCCTCTAGATAAAGAATCTCTTGTGCTTTTACTTGAACCCCATCTGTTGTATTTTCAACAGATCTTACTGTATAAGCCTTACTAGTTCCTGTTGAACTAATATTTCCATCTTCAATATTTTTTCCAATCACACTTGCTGCATTTGATAAATTTGTTTGTGCAAACGAAGCTTGTAAACTAGTCATAGCCTTCATCAATTCTTGATTTGTATTAATAGTTGACATTTGCATTTGTGTTGACAACATCTCTTTTGAATCCATAGGCTTTGTTGGATCCTGAAGTTTTAACTCTTGAATCATCAAATTCAAAAAATCATCATTTGTTAATTGATCATTACTTATTGATGTTGTATAACTATTACCATCTAATCCTACACTTGAATTTACTTGAACTACATCTGTTGCCATTTTATTCTCCTATAGCATATTTTCTTCAAAGAAATATCTAACTACATTATCAGAGTCCATCGCATCTTGTACTCTAACTGCTAATTTATCATCTATTACGATAATATCTCCTGTACCAATAATTCTTCCATTAACATATATATCACCGCCAGAACCTGCTGATTTATTCAAAGAGACAACATCTCCTTCTGTTAATTTCAGAAATTCAGCTATTGTTATATTTGTATTACCCAATAAAACATCAACTGTAATCTCAGTATCAACTAATAAATCATATTCTCTTTCACTTATTTCCATTATTAAAACTCTATTGTTATTTTCAAAATTATATCATAAAGAAAAATATTTAAAACTATAAAAAATATTACTTTATATTACATTATCCAAAGTTTCCAACATTGTTGTAACTTTAGCTTCTATATTCCCATCAAAATTACCTAAATCACTAGCAATCACAACACCACCCAATGTAACATTTGCATCTTGCTGTAATTCAATAAAAGATTCTAAATTTAATTGATCTTTCAATATCAAATAATCTTTTGGGTTTAAATGTATTCTAACTTTTGATGCTGTTTTTATTTTATTTAAAAGATGAGTTATTGTTTGTTGGGCAATTTTAGAAGAATTCTCGCCAACTTCAATACTTATTATTTTTTGTGCTATTGAAATAGAAGTTCTTAAAATCTTAGTTTCAAGTTGAAAAGTTGCTTGTTCAAAAAAAGCAGCATAATGCTTTAAATCTTTTATGGCTTGAACAACCTGAGCATCAATATCTTTTCCTTTTACGCCTTCATTCTCAATATTAGTAATTTTGGTAGACAAAGAATCTATCTTATTTGCTAATAATTTAATTTCATCCATTATGTGATCGGTTTTTATACTATTATCTTTATTTTCTAAAACAGCAGTAATTTTTACAGGTTCAACTTCATTTTTAGAAACTTCACTATTTTGAATAAAAGTTCCTAACTCATATTTTTGAACACTATCTGCTTCATGTAATACTTTTGCAGAAGAATATACATTATCAGACATTATTCAACTCCTCTATCTATAATTCCATCTTCTATCATTTTTTGAGCAACATCCAACATTTTTCTTTGAGCAGCTTCAATATCTTTGATTTTTACTTTGTTCAACATTTCAAACTCTTCTTTAAATCTATCTCTTGCTCTTTGTGACATTGCACTTGTAATTTTTTCCATATCCTCTTCCGTTGCATTTTTCATAGATACTGCAACATCTGGAGTATCTACATTTTGTAAAATTTTCATTATATATTCAGTATCTAAATTTAATAAATCTTCAAATACAAACATATTTTCTTTAATTTTTGTAGCTAAAGAAGTATCTATTCCATTAATATTTTTTAAAATATCTTGAGATTTTGGACCCAATTTATTAAGCATATCAGCAACAACTTTAACTCCACCAACATCAACAATAGAAGACAATAAAGACTCTAGTTTTTTTTCTAAAACAACTGATATTGTTCTTACAACATCAGGAGAAACATCTTTGATTGTTGCTATTTGCATAGTTACTTTAACCCTAATTTCTTCATCAAGTTGCATTAAAACTTGTGCTGATTTGCTTGAATCCATATGAGATAAAATAACAGCTATTGTATGGGGAGATTCATCTTTAATAAAGTCTGTTAATTGTTTTGGGTTTATTGCATCTAAATAAGAAAAGGCTTGTGCTGCCATTTTCAATCTTGATAATTTTGCTAAAACCTCATCTGCTTCACTTTTTCCCAAAGACTTGTACAAAATATCTCTGGCAAAATCATATCCACCAGAACTTATGAATGCTTTAGATCTAGTATAAAGATGGAATTCTTCCAGAATTGCTAAAGATACTTCTTTATTAATTGAACTAACTTGAGTAATCGCTGTAGATATATCTTCAACCGTATTTTTTGGTAAATGCTGAAAAATTTTAACTGTTGACTCTTCTCCTATCAATACAAAAAAACGAGCAACTTTCTCCATCATGGACATTCCCTTTAGTAGCTCTGTTCGTTTTGTTAAATCATCACTCATTTAAAAACCTTATTTAAAATTTTTATTACCTTCAACCAATAAGAGTTCAATCATTCTTGCAACTTCTGAAGGATTATTGTTTATTTCTTTATCTAACTCTTCTATCAAAACTTCATATTTTGCAGCTGATTCCTCATCCAAACCATCAATATTATTTAAAATTTGACTTTTAACTTTGGATTTTAATCTACCATGAGCTGTTTGCATATCAAATTCATTCTCATAATCAGTTAGCATATCTGCAACTAAATTTTCATCATTACCATCTTTTCCATTTGCCTTATCTGATAAAACCACAACTTCATTACTAACTATAAATTTCTTATAGAATACAAATAATAGAATTGCAGCTATAGCATATTGGAAATATTCACTAAATTCTTTTAATATAGACTTAACCATTGCCAAAGTATCAGTTGATTCATCTACAACTATTGCATTACCATTTTCATCAACTGTTTGTTTTACTTGTTCAATAGGTTTAACTCCTATAAACTTAAAATCTTTTACAGTTACTTTATCCCCTCTTGTTGTATCATAACCTATAGTATCTTGAACTACTTGTTGAAGAGATTTTAAAAATTCTTCTTTGTTTTGAACATCTTTTAAAACAGAAGAATCAAATGTAACAGCTGCTGTTATTCTTTTTATTATTGAATAATTATCATCTGCTTGCTTAATTATCTTTTTTGATATTTCATAATTAGTTACCGTATTATTTCCATTGCTTGTTGAAGTAGTTGTGGCATTAGCATTGGCATTTGAAGGCTGTTGGATATTATTATCAACTCCCGCAACACCACCTGTTTGAGGAGATGTTCCTTGGGAAGAAGCATTATTTTCTATTACTTGTTGAGATCTAATAGTCCCTTCAGGGTCATAAATTTCTTCTTGAATATCTTTTTTTATAAAATCTAAATTAACTGTTACCCTAGCAACAACTCTTCCAACTCCAACAAAAGGTTCCAATAAAGCAACGATTTTTTGTTCATAATCTTCTTCCAACTTATCTTTATATTTATTTTGAGTTACAGATTTCTGATTATTAGTATCGCTTTCTGATAATTGCAAAAGGTTACCATCTTGATCAATTAGTTGAATATTTTCATTTTTTAAATCAGGAATTGCAGAAGCAACAAAATTTTTAATTCCATCTATTTGTTTTTGTGTTAAAAAAATTCCTGGCTTTAATGAAACCATAACAGAAGCAGTTGGGTCACTTTTTTTCTCTGTAAATATTGTATCTTTAGGTATTGCAATTTTTACATTTGCTTTCATAACACCACTTAAAGCCTCTAAAGATCTTGATAATTCACCTTCTAAGGCTCTTAAATATTTAACTTTATTTTCAAAATTCGTTGTTCCTAAAGAAGATTTTTCAAAAATTTCCCATCCAACATGTTTTGATGTTGCTGCTTCACTCGTAACTAATTTTATTTTTGCAATATTTATAAAATCTTTAGATGTTTTCAAAGTCAAATTATTACCAGTGCCCACTACTGCAAATTCTATGCCAGCAGCTTCTAACTCGTCACTCGCTAACATAACTTGTGATTTTGTTAAATTTGTTGCAATGGTATAATTTAGTTTTTTATCTTCAGATTTCATACTAGAATAAACTAATAAACCTACTAAAAGCACAAATAATAAAGAAAAACCTCCAATTATGACTGCTCTTTGTGCTGAATTTAGGTTATTTATAAACTTTAAGAGTTGATCCATTCTTTTACCTAACTCTAATTTTTAGATGCAGAATCAATAACACTTCTAAATAGTGTCGCATCTTTTTTTATAGATGATTGTATTGCATCATATAACATTTTATTTTTTGACATTTCAGACATTTGAGTATCTAAGTTAACATTATTTCCATCATTTTGTTCTTGTAAACCTTTTAATTCAACAACTCTTGGATTAACTTTTGCTTCATATTCTGCAGTAGTAAAATGTGAATTATCAGTAGTTTGAAGTTTTAAAGTTGTTTTATTATCATTTTGTTGCAATAAATCTTCAAACATTAAATCTTTGGTTTTATAGTTAGGGGTATTTATATTTGCTATATTACTTGAAATAACTTTTTGTCTTTCTGCTCTATATCCTAATTGTGAAAATAGTGTATTTGTTACGTTACTTGCTTCCATTATCTAGTATTATTCCCTATTTTATCTATTAATCCTGCATTTAATTCATCTATACTTTTTATTGCACGCTGAGATTGATCAAATCTTCTGTGTGCATCTATTAATTCAACCATAGCAGATACAGAATTAACATTAGATTTTTCAATTGCACCTTGAACTAAAAGGTTATCATTATTTTCATAAACATTTACTTCATTATTATTTTTTGCTTTGTATGTATTGTTTCCTAATTTTTCCAGATTTTTATAATCTATTTTTGAAACACCTATTTGGGAAGCAAAATTACCTTCTATTACGATTGGTTCATTATCAGGATTTAAAACATTATTACCATTTGCATCTACTAAAAATCCATCTAAATTCTTAAAAGAGCCATCTCTTGTATAAACCATATCTCCATTTGAATTTTGTATTTTAAAAAATGTATCTGGTTGATTTAATGCAAAATCTAAATTATTTCCTGTTGGTGCGATAGGACCCATTTGAGAATCAATATATTTAGAATCTAGTTTAGGAGTATTATTTGTAACTATATTCTCTTTTGTTGGTACAAATTTTTCTTTTTGAGATCTCTCTAAATAATAATTAAAAGTTAAACCTTCTTGTTTAAATCCATTCGTATTAATATTAGCTAAATTGTTACTAATTTGATCTAATCTATTTATTTGATTTATCATTGAAGCTGAAACAGGATATATTCCTTGATTCATAATATTCTCCTACTTTTTACTTATTAAACTCTGCTATTAATTTATCCAAATCATCCCCAACTAAATTATCATGTTCATCTCCATGAATATGTTTAGCAATAGAAACCTCTTTCATCGAACCATCATCTTCAAATATATTATTTAAGTACATTGATAATTTTCTAATCACAGACATAACTCTCTCTAATTTTTGTCTATTAATATCATTAAATTGCATTAATTCCATAGCTTCAAAAATTTTCATATCTTCTTGACTAATAGTATTTTTTATCTCTTTCAATGAACTATTAATTTCATTTGTTTTAGATAAATGTTCATTGAACAAAGAGATATTTGGAAATTTATTACACAAATTTTTCAACATTTCTTCTTCTGAAGCAACAAAAGATTGAATTTCATTGAGTCTTTTATTTAAATAAGCATTATTATCAAGACTCAAACTTAAGACATCAAAAATTTGTAAACCTTTTTCTTCCGAGTCATTTGCAACTTGACTTAATTGATTTACAACCTTCGTATCTTTTTCTGCAGGATATGGGATTATACCTTCTTCTATTTTTTGAGAAGTCCAACTTTTAGCCAACTCTTCGGCATCTAAATCTTTTGAACTACTATCAAAGGAAGGAATAGGTGCTGATTTTTTTTCAACTATAACCTCTTGTGGTATATGTTCTTCAACAATATTACTAATATCTTTTGTTGCTTCAATGTCTTTAAGCAAAGCGTCTATTTCTTCACTGTTTACTATACCTGATGACTTAACTTCTTTTTTAGGTTCTATATACTCATTTTGTGTTAACAAAGCCTCAATTTCTTCTGTATTGACACTAATATCTGAAGAATCTTCGTCTTGTGCATCATCTGTTATATCTAAACCATTCATTAAAGCTTCTATTTCTTCTTGACTCATGCTCATAATAAATACCTTGTATTATTAATATTATTTTTTCAAAACCCCATCAAGCTTCTCTTTTAATACTTCTGCACTAAAAGGTTTTACTATATAATTGTTAACACCAGCTTTTAAAGCAGTAATAACCTCACCTTTTCCACCCTCAGTTGTAATCATAATAATAGGTGTTTTTAAATGATTTCCTTCACTTCTAACTTTTTTAACCAACTCTAAACCATTCATATTTGGCATATTCCAATCGGTTAATATAATGTCATATTTATCTTCACTCAATAACTTCCAAGCTTTTACACCATCTTCAGCTTCATCAAAATCCTCTTTTGAGAATCCTAATTGCATGACTACATTACCAATAATTCTTCTCATCGTAGAGCTATCATCAACTATCAGAATTTTCATCAATTTTCCTTATTTTTTAAAATTATAATTTTTCGATTATATATGATTTGTTTTAAATCTATTCTTAATTTAGAAAAAAATAATGATTATAATTTATGTAATTTTAATTATTCTTCAAATATAATAATTTAATATACTGTATAAAGGATTATCTATGATTAGAGGATTATACACAGCAGCAACGGGAATGAATTCAATGCAACATCAAATAGATGTTACGGCAAATAACATTGCCAATGTAAATACTACAGGTTTTAAGCAAGATAGAGCTGAATTTCAAGATTTAATGTACGAAACACTAAACTACACAGCAGGTCAAACATCTCAAACAACTACTAATCCAACAGGAATAGATGTGGGTCTTGGGGTTAGAGTTTCTGGTATTCAAAAAAATTTCACAGAAGGTGATTTAAAATTAACATCAAATCCATTGGACTTAGCAATTGAAGGAAAAGGATTCTTCCCTATTTCTTTACCTAGTGGAGAAACTGCTTACACAAGAAATGGAGCATTTAAAGTAAATTCAGAAGGTACAATAGTAAATTCTGCTGGTTACCCTTTATCTCCTGAAATAGTTGTTCCAGATAATGTGACAGACTTAACTGTAGCTAAAGATGGAACAGTTACTGCAAGATTACCAACTACGGGAGAAGTTCAACAACTTGGACAAATTACTCTTGCTGATTTTATTAATCCAGCTGGTTTAATTCCCCTTGGAGAGTCACTTTTTATGGAAAGTGATGCTTCTGGTGCCGTAGTTGAAGGTAATGCAACAACTGAGCAATTTGGAAGTGTTCAACAAGGAATGATTGAGTTATCAAATGTAAAATTAGTTAATGAAATGGTTGACTTAATTACTGCACAAAGAGCTTACGAAGCCAATTCAAAAGCAATAACGACTACAGATAGTATGCTTGATACTGTAAATAGATTGAAAAATTAAAAGGTATAAATGAATCTTGATGAATTAAAAAAATTAAGGGAGAGTAATTTTTTAGCTCATAAAAAGAAAAAGAAAGAGTATTACTTAAAAAGTAAAGCTAAAAAAGCTCCTAGGGAAATTATTAACTATGAAAATGAGCTTAGTGATATAAATTTTATAGCAAAAATAAAAGAGATAGCAAAAGCTCAAAAAGCACATATTGATGACAGAAAAGAGTTAATAAAGAAAAAAATTGCAGAATATAGTGATAAAAAACGAGAATATTACGAAGAAAACAAAGAAAAAAGATTAGAATACGATAAAGAGTATAGAGAAAGAAAAAAAGAAGAGTTAAAAGCCTATAGAAGAGAATATTATAAAAAAAATAAAGAAAAAACTTTAATTAAAGAAAATAAAAATATTAAATAGCGAGTAAGTTATGGCAAATGAAGAAAATAACAGTGATATAGAAAATAATGAATCTGTGAATAGTTCAACTTTAGATGAAAATAATACAAATAGTTCCTCTAGCGAAGATACCAATAATATAGAAGAAGTAGAAAAAAAATCTAAATTAAAAAAGATTTTAATTGGTCTTATAATATTTTTGGTATTGGTTATTGTAGTTTTAGCTGGTTTATTTTTTACTGGATTTTTTGATGAGAAAAAAGAACCTGAAATAATAAAACCTCAAATGGTTAAAAAAGAAGAAACTGTTCAGGAAGAAAACTACAAATTTGATCTAAAAAATATTGATTCTAAAAAATTAAATGAGCAACTTACACAATTAACAAATCAAACATTAAGTGAAGAAAAAAATTCAGAATATGAAAAAATCAAAGCAGAAAGAAAAAAACTCGAAAATCAGAAGAAAGAGTTTGAAACTCTAAAAAAAGAGCAAGAAGAGTTAAAAAAACAAAAAGAATTACTAGAACAACAAAAAGTTGATTTAAATAAAGAAAAAGAGAATATGGATAAATTGAAAGCTACTGTTTTAGATGAAACTACAGTAGTGAAAGATAGTACAGTTGAAACAGAGCAAAATACACAAAATATTTCTCCTGCACAAAACATTCAAGATAATAATGTATCTACTCAAGTAATAAATCAAAAAAAAGTTGAAAAAGAAGATTTTGTTATGTTAATTAATGTAGCAACTATAGAAGGGAATTTATTAAAAGGTTTCATTGATAATCTATCAAAAGTTAATCCAAATTTTGTTTTATGTAGAGATGATTTAAATAGAATTGAAATATACTATGGTCCATTTTCAAGCGAAAATGATAGAGATATTCTAATGAAGAACCTTATAGACAATAAGTTTGAATACTCTTATAAGTTAGAATTAATTAAATCTGAATTTAATAAAAGATGTAAATACTAATATATTTGCTAGGAATTTTCTAATATTTCTAGCGAATTTTTTACTCTTATAGTTTTTGTTTCAATATTTACTTCTATAACATACTTATCAAAAACATGTGGTATTAAAAAAGTTTTCGGAAGTGACTTATCAACTAAATCTTTATCCGTAGTTATTTCTAAATAATCAGATAAAGGATATCTAAGTACCTCTTTTACAGTTCCTAACAATAGATTTTCCTCATAAATGGCACAACCTATTAAGTCAAACCAAAAGAACTGATTTTTATCTAATTTACAGTTTTTTCTAGTCTCTTCTTGGGTTGTAAAAATTTCTTGATTTGTTAGTTTCTTTGCGGTATCTACATTATCATAAGATTCAAATAAAATAGTCTCTTTTGTTGGACTATATTCTGCAACTTTTAAACTCAAACCTCTGTTAGTAAAGAAGTTTGCATCTTTCTTAAATTGTTCTGGAAAATCAGTATCAATATAGAGTTTTAGATGACCCTTCAAACCTATAGTTTTACCCAATTTCCCAATATATATATTATCATTCATAAAAAATTTCTACTTAGTTAAAACTTGAATTCTATACGAAATACCATCTTTTGCTTTACACCCATTTAACATAGTTTTTAAAGCATTAATCATATTTCCATTTTTCCCTATCAATTTACCAGTATCAATACTATTTGCTTGTATTGTAACTTCAACAAATCCTTCTTCAATTTGTTTAGATGAAACAACTATGTCTTCTGGAAAATTAACAATCAATTTAGCATAATTTTCTATGAAATCTAATATCATAAAAAACCTCTAATTATTTAGAAGAAGCTAATTTTTTAACTTTTTCAGATGGTTTAGCACCAACACCAATCCAGTAGTTATATCTCTCTTCATCAATTTTTAATACTTTTGGTTCAACAACTGGGTTATAATAACCAATTGATTCAATCCACCCTGAATCTCTTCTTTTTCTTGAGTCTGTTACAACTATTCTATAAAATGGTTTTTTATTTCTTCCCATTCTTGTTAATCTAATCACTGTCATGTTTAATCCTTATTTTCAATTTATAGTATTGAATTCTAAACTCCAAAACCAAAAGGTTAAAGTCTACAACTCAATACTATATTAGTTTTATTATCTTGGAATTTTTGGCATTCCACCAGGTCCCATTTGAGACAACATATTTTGTAAACCTTTCATACCACCTTTAGTTGAAAGTTGTTTAGCCATTTTTGAAGCATTTTTAAATTGCTTTAAAATCTTATTTACTTGAACTTCAGATAAACCAGACCCCATAGCAATTCTTTTTTTTCTGCTAGGATTTAATAACTCTGGATCTTCTTTCTCTTTTGGTGTCATTGAACCAATTAAAGCTTTAATTCTTTTTATTTCTGAAGAGTTTTCTAAATCCATATCTTTTAATTGACCCATCATACCTGACATACCTGGAATCATTCCTAATATAGATTTCATAGAACCTAATTTACTCATCATTTGTAGCTGTTCTAAAAAGTCATTAAAATTGAATTGCCCTTTTTTAATCTTTTTAGTTACTTCTTTTGCTTTTTTTTCATCAATTATTGAAGATGTTTTTTCAGCTAATCCTTGGATATCTCCAAGTCCTAAAAGTCTTGAAACAATTCTATCTGGAATAAATACTTCAAGATCTGGCATCTTCTCACCAATACCAATAAATCTTAGAGGTACTTCTACTTGATGAGATAAAGATAATGCTACTCCACCCTTTGTATCTCCATCATATTTAGATAAAATAACACCATCTATTCCTATTTTTTCTTTAAATGTAATAGCTGTTTTTGTCGCATCATGACCTGTTAAAGAGTCTGCAACATAAAAAATTTCATCAGGTTTTACTGCATCTCTAACATTTTTTAACTGTATCATTAGCTCTTCATCAATAGCTAATCTTCCAGCTGTATCTATTAAAAGAACATCATAATGCTCTCTTTTTGCTTTTTCTTGTGCAGCAAGTGCAATTTTTACTGGATCTTTTTCATTATCATCAAAATATATATCCACATCAATTTGAGCGGCAATTTGTTTAAGTTGTTCAACTGCAGCTAGTCTTTGTAAATCTCCAGCAGCTACTAATACTTTTTTCTTTCTAAGTTTTAAATAATTAGCTAATTTTCCAGTAGTTGTAGTTTTTCCCGAACCTTGTAAACCTGTCATTAAAATAGTTGTTGGAGGAGTATTTGAGAAAACAAAACCTTGTTTCCCATTTGTAGTTAAAATTTTTGTCAACTCGTCTTTTAAAGCTTTTATAAAACTATCTTGTCCTATTCCTGCTTTTTTAGTTTCAATTTCAATAGCTGTTACTAAATCTTTTGTCGTTTTATGATGAACATCTGCTTTTAAAAGAGATTTTTTTAACTCTTCTATAGCTTTTTTTAATGAAGCAACATCATCTTTATGTCTTATTTTATTTATAGCACTTCTTATCGAACCGGTTATTGAATCAAACAAAATCTTTCTCCACAACTTAAAAATTTTCGCATTTTACTTATTTTTTACTTTAATATAGATTAAGCAAATATTAATTTTTTAAGTTTATTTTTATTTTTATTTTTACAAGAACCCTTATTTAAAGGGATTCTATATTTTTAGATATCTTAAAAATTAATTAAAATCGTAAACTTTGAACTCTTTAGTTTCTGGCGATTCAAAAACATAATCAAATATTTTTGTAACTTTAGAGTGTAATAAAACTCTATTTACATTAGAAACAACTCTCCCATACAAAGCATCTCCAATTATTGGAAATCCTATTGAACTTAAATGAACTCTAATTTGATGTGTTCTTCCTGATTCAATAACCACTTTTACTTTAGATTTATTTCCCTCAACAAGTAAAGGATAAACTGTAGATTTAGCTGACTTTCCTCTTTTTAAATCTATTTTAGATTTTGCCATTCCTCTATCTTTTGTTGTTAAAATAGGTTTGTCTATAACTATTTCATCTGTAAATTTACCTTCAACAATAGCCACATATTCTTTATAAACATTATTAGAAGCGAACTCTTTTATAGCTTTTTTCTGAAAATCCTCATTTTTTGCAAAAAGCATTACACCACTTGTTTCTTTATCTAATCTATTCAATAAAATATAATTTTCATATTTTTTTGAAATTTCATCAGCAGTCAAAAATGCAGGTTTATCAACAACAAATATATCTTTATCTTCAAAAATAACTTTAATTTTTTCAACTTCTTTTACTGTGAATTTAGTATCTGTTTTAATCTCACCTCTAGCAATCATAACTTTTTGATTACCAACTCTTACTAACCCTTTATCTATCAACTCTTTAGCTTTTGTATTTGATATTTTTTCTTGTTTCGCTAAAAGTTTATACGCTTTATCATGTGTTACAGCCATCTATTTATTTCCTTTATTATAGGTTCTATGGAACCTGCTTTTGTTAAAATTGGTTTTTCCAAATTATCAATATTCTCTAAATACTCTTTTACTTCATTTTTTTCTATTAAGTAATAATTCTTTATACACTCAAAAAGTGCCTTTTGATTAAAAATATTTTTACCACTTATTAACTTACATCCAAAAAATGCAGGTTCAATGGGATTATGACCACCTATTTTTTCAAATGCTCCACCCAAAATCACCACATCTGATATTTTATAAATATCATTTAATATTCCCATTTTATCAATCATTATTATATCAGAATCAAAATTCTCATTTTGAGAGTATCTATGATAACTAAACTCTTTTTCTTTTATAATCTCTTTTATTAATAAATCAACTTTATCAAATCTCTCCGGATGTCTTGGAACAATTATTAATTTTCCATATTTTTTATCAAAAACTTTTAATACCAACTCTTCTTCATTATTATGTGTACTTGCAAATGTAATAACTCTTTGAGTAGGTTTTATAAACTCTTGTGAAGATTTAGGTAATTGCGCTAATTTTACATTTCCAATAACCTCAACATTTTTTGCACCTAATTCTTCAAGTCTTTTTTTATCTATCTCACTTTGGGCAAAAACCTTATCAATATTTTGAAATATTTTCTTATATAGAAATGAAAATCTTCTATAAGAATTATAAGATTTATCAGAAATTCTTGCATTTATTAAAATAGTTCTTGTTTTTTTCACTTTAGCAACTAAAAAAAGTAAATACCACAATTCTGCTTCCATTACTACTAAAACTTTTTGTTTACTTATCCAAAATGGTAAAAATATCTCAAAAGGTAAATATCTTACATTTTTACAAAATTTTGTTGCCTCTTCAAAACCTGTATTTGTAATAACTGAAATATTTGCAATATCTTCATATTTCTCTACTAAAGATTTTATTGATTTTGTTTCTCCCATTGAACAAGAGTGAAACCAAACTCCTTGTTTCTCAAAAGAAGTGTTATTCCATAAAAAAAATTTAGCTGGTATTGCTTTTTTATATTTTTCATTTCTTGATTTATATAAAAGATAAGGAATTGAAATAATATATAGAATAGATAAAAGTAGGTAATAAAAAATAGAGAAAAGGCTCAAATTAAGCCTCTTCTGATTCATCTTCTTTATAAAGAATTCTTCCACAATGTGGACAATTTACAATCTCTTCAGATTTAATTACTTCAGCATAAGTTTTGTCATTTATTTTCATATAACATCCATAACATGCTTGTTTTTTAACAGGAACAACAGCTGAATCTTTTGCCCATCTTTTAATTTTTTCATAAAATGTAAGAATTTTATTATCAAATTTTTCTAACAACTCACTTCTATTTTGATAAACAGAATTTCTCTCTTTATTTATCTCTTCAATAACTTCATCTACTGCAACTTTTATCTCTTTTATAGACTCTTCTTCTTCTGATAATTTTGCTTGTAACTCTTTTAATGTTGATTCTTTAGTAGATGCTAAATTATCTAATCTATCAATCTCTTCATTTGCAAAAGTAATTTGTTCTTTTGCTATCTCTTCTTCTAATTGTAAAGCTTTTAACTCTTTATCTGTTTGTACTTCTTTGTACTTTTTAGCTATTGAATCAAGTTTTGTTTTTAATTCTGATAAATGAATATTGTTTTTTGTTCTTTTTGATTTTATGTCATCAATTTCTAAATAAATAGAATTAATAGAAGTCTTAATTGACTCTGCTATCTCTATAAATGTTGCTAATTTGGCCTTTTCATTTTCGATTTTTGGCTCAAACATACTTATTGCTGTATCAAATTTTGATAATTTGATTAAATCCTGTAAATACTTATTCAACAGTTTCTCCTTCTATAAAAAACTCAAATGGATTTTGTGAAGCTGTTATTATAGCTTTTAATTCATTTTTTTTCAAATATTCTTTTAAAAGTCCCTCTAATAGTACGCTAAAATAGTTTTCACTCTCATAATGTCTTATATCAATTAAAGAAACACCTCTTGCTTTTGCTTCCATAGCATCGTGATATTTTATATCACCCGTTAAAAAACAATCTGCTTTAACTTCATCTAAAAGTGACATAGCAGAACCTGTAACTATTGCAATATCTTTTATAAAATCACTACATTTAACACTTTTTGTTAATTTTAAATCTAATTTCTTGCAAACATATTTTTGAAGCTCTTCAAAACTCATATTTACATCACAATAAGCAATAAACTCTTGAGAATTTTTTATCTTAAATCCCAAAATATCTTCAACAACATATTTGTTTAAATGTGTTTTATCAATATTTGTGTGCATAGAAATAAGTGATATATCTTTTTTTATAAGTTCTTTTAATATTTTTGTAGAGTAAGAATCGTAATTAATTCTTTTTAAACCTGAAAAAATCAAAGGATGATGGGTAATAATTAAAGAGTTATTTTCAAGTGTTTGTGCTAAATCTAAGTCCAAATCCATAGATAAATAAACACTTTTAACTTCATCATCCATAGAACCAACAATTAATCCTGAATTATCCCATTTTTCTTGTAAAGAAAAAGGCGATAACTCATCTAAAAATGAATAAATATCTGAAATTTTCAACTATCTACCTATTCTTTTTAATCTCTCTTGTTCTTGCTCTTTATATAAAACTGCACAACCTTGAGCTAGTTCTCTAACTTTTAAAATATAGTTTTGTCTTTCAGTTACTGAAATAGCTTTTCTTGCATCCAATGTATTAAAAGCATGACTTGCAATCATACATTGATCATAAGCTGGAAGTGGTAAACCAGCTTCTAAGCATGATTTACACTCATTAAAAGCATCATCAAAATGTCTAAATAACATCTCTGTATTTGCTACTTCAAAATTATATTTTGAAAATTCATATTCCCCTTCTTTATGAACATCTGCATAAGTTGTTTTACCAAAAGAGTTTTCATTCCAAACTATATCAAAAACAGAATCAACACCTTGTAAATACATAGCAAGTCTCTCTGTTCCATATGTTATCTCAACAGCAACAGGGTCACAAGCTAGACCTCCAACTTGTTGAAAATAAGTAAATTGAGTAACTTCCATACCATCAAGCCAAACTTCCCATCCTAATCCCCAAGCTCCAAGAGTTGGAGATTCCCAGTTGTCTTCTACAAATCTAATATCATGTCTTGATACATCTAATCCTAAAAACTCTAAAGATTGTAAATATAGGTCTTGAATGTTATCTGGACTTGGTTTTATCAAAACTTGGAATTGATAGTATGAACCCAATCTATTTGGATTTTCTCCATATCTTCCATCTGTTGGTCTTCTACTTGGTGCTACATAAGCTGTACTCCAAGGAGTTGAATCTAAACTTCTTAATAAAGTTGCTGGGTGAAATGTTCCCGCACCTGCTGGAATATCATAAGGTTGAACAATATTACAACCTTGTTTTGCCCAAAACTCTTGTAATTTTAATAACATCTGAGAAAATGTAATCATCTACTTTATTCCTAACTTTTATTTATTTTAAAACCATAAATCAAAACACTAAAAAAATGTTTAGATTTATAAATTTATTTTTTGATTTTGATTTTGAAGATTACAGCACAAAAAGTGCTGTAAAAATTATAGTATTACTTCTATCTCTTTTGAATCGCTCTCAACAGCTTTTGCTTTGATGATTCTATCTTCTTTTAGTTTTATAGCTAACTCTTTATCTGTAATTGCTAAAATTTGCATAGCTAAATAAGCAGCATTAATTGCTCCTGATTTTCCTAAAGCAACAGTAGCAACAGGCATTCCAGCTGGCATTTGAACAGTTGAAAGCATAGCATCCATACCATCCATTGCTCCACCTTTCATAGGAACACCAATAATTGGTTTAGTTGTAGTTGCAGCCAAAGCTCCAGCTAAATGTGCAGCCATACCAGCAGCAGCAATAAAAGCTATAGCACCTTTCTCTTCAGCCTCTTTTACATACTCTTTTGTTCTTTCTGGACTTCTGTGAGCAGATGAGATTATCATTTCGTATTTAACATTAAATTTTTCAAAAGTATCTGAACAATTTTTCATAATTTCATAGTCAGATTTACTACCCATAATAATTGATATAAAATTCATTAAACATTCCTTTTTTTGTATTAAAGTATGAATATTGTATCAAAAACTATCTAATAGTTTTATAATCTTTTTTGCCTTGAGTTTTTTCCAAGAATCAAATTTATAAAAGGTTATATCATCATTTTCAAAAACAAATTTTGACATACTTTTTGATTCATCTTTTACATAAACAGGTTTCACATATTTGTAATATTTAGTCTTTACTTCATATGTTTCTTGTGTAAAAATTGCAACGGTAGGTATCATAAAAGCATCACTAATATGATAAGTTGAAGTATCTGTTGTAATAATAGCATCCATATAAGAGACAATATAAGCAAAATCATCTATAAGCTTTGATTCTTTTGATAAATCTACAAATCTATCATCCTTTATTTTCCCTTCTATTGATAGGGCAGAAACTATTACATAATTTTCATTTTGAGATAGTAAATCTTTCAATAATTCAACTGCATTTGCTTGTGGTATTGATTTTGAAACATTTGCAGAATAAGGATGAAATAAAAGTAATTTACCTTTTTGTTTTGCATTTATTAGTTTATCCATTAATGGATTTTTTAATTCATATTTTGTGATATTTAATTGATTGTATTTTAAATTTGAGTCTATTCTTTTGTAATTTATTCCGAATCTTTCAAGCCAAGCATCCACATAATTTAACTCTTTTGATAATAAAAAGCTATTTTTAATAGAACCACTATCGATAAAATAATCATATTCACTCAATTTTTTTAAAGACAATCCCAAAGGATTTACACTATTTACAAAATCTTGAAAAAGATATATTTGTTTATCTCTACTATAAAAACTATTATTTGAAGCACTTATAAAAATATCTAATTCTACTTTTTTATAAAGTTCTTTTAACTTTCCATACAAAATTCTAAGAGCTGTACAAGAAGCTACCATTTCACTAATGCTTCTTCCAACACCTCCAATTATTGCTATTTTAATCTCATCTTTTTGAACTTTTAATTGTTTATATAAATCAACTTTTTGTTCACTAATCAAAAATTCACTAACTTTTGAAACATCTTTAAGCATATTCTCTTTAGTATATTTAACTAAAACTTCTTTTATTCTATAAGATTCTCCAACATTTGAAATACCAAGTTCTATTGGGAAATTTGCTATTTCCCTTATTGTCTCTTCTCTTATCATTGTGGTTGAATATTTTTTTGCATCAACCCTTTGAAATACATCATTTAAATCATTAAAATCATCAAATGTACTTATATAGATAGTTTCATTTGACATCTCAAGTGATAATTTAAATTTTAAATAGTTTACTAAAGTACCATCTGTGGTTTTTATATTTATATTTTCATTAACTCTAAAATAAACCATAGAACTTTTTCTTATTCAACTGTATCTTCTATATTTTCAACTCTAAACATTGTTAAGTAAGGTAATTTACCAGGTAATTTAATCTTATTTACATTTCCACTATGAACAGATTCCAACTCTTTATTCATTTCTGTTAAGATTTTTTTGAAATTAATATAATATAAACCATCTTCTTTTTTGAAGATTTTACCAATTTCATTTTCACACTCTTCTAAAACCTCATCATTTGGAGTAAATATTTCTATATCTTCATTTGGATAAACTTTGTATTTACATAAGAAGTGTTGCTCATCTTCTGTTACAAGTCCTGTAACTTCATAAGAACCTTTACTTAACGCATAATCATGGTTTTGAGAATCTGTTTTTTCAAATGGTCTATGAATTAAATAAGCGTCTGTAAAACCTCTATTTTTTGTTGTAAATAACTCTTTTTGATACTTATCTGCTTCAAATTTATCAGCATAATAATCATCTATTGCATTTCTATATGCTTTTGCAGTTACTGCTGCATAATATGGAGATTTTGTTCTTCCTTCAATTTTTAATGAATCAACTGCACCACTATCTAAAATCTCTTTTATATGTGATGCTAAATTCATATCTTTTGAATTAAAAATATATGTTCCAACACCTGGCTCTTCTTCAAGCCTAAATAGTGTTCCATGGTCTTCATTCGCAGCATAAAGCGTATATTGGAATCGACAATCATTTGCACAACTTCCTCTATTTGGAACTCTTCCCATTTGAACAGCACTTACCAAACATCTTCCTGAATATGCGAAACACATTGAACCATGTACAAAAATCTCTATTTCCATATCAGGTAAATGTTTTTTTATCTCAACTACATCTTTTAGTGATATTTCTCTAGCAACAACTATTCTTTTAACACCCATATCCCAATAAACTTGTGCGTCAAGATAGTTTAAAACATTTGCTTGAGTTGAAAGATGAATATCAATTTCAGGAGCAATTTCTCTACAAAGTTTTACAACTCCAGGAGCTGCAACTATAAAACCATCTGGCTTTAAAGATGCCATTGTTGCTATGTGTTTTTTTAGAAGTTCAATTTGAGAGTTAAATGGAAACCCATTTATAGTAGCATATACTTTTTTACCTCTTGCGTGGGCATAATCAATACCCTCTTTAAAAGTTTCAAATGTAAACTCTTTTCCTGCTCTAATTCTTAAACTAAAGTGACTAACTCCTGCGTAAACTGCATCTGCACCATATTTTATAGCTATTTTCAACTTTTCCAAATTTCCAGCAGGAGATAATAACTCTACTTTTTGATTATTCATAAAATTCCTTTAAATTCTTTGTTATAGATTATTGATTATTTTTGAGTTGGGATTATATCTATTTTTAGATAAATATATAAAGTGGATATTTTTAGTCTATTTTTAAAGGTGAGAAAGTTTAAAAACTTTCCCACTCATCGTCATCATGTTGTTTTTTAGGCTCAATTACTTGAACTTTTGGTTTTACCTGCGTATTTAAAGGAGTTACAACTTTTCTAGGTTCACTGTAAATTGGTTTTTTTATTTCATTTGCAGATGATGTTTTTAACTCATGTCTTACAGGAGTAGTTGTTGGAATATCCATTTTTCTACTAATAGTAGGCTCTGGTTTCTTTTCAATAGATACTTTATTATCTTTTTTTATTTGGTCAAGAGCTTTGAAAACATTCATTGTCGCAACATCTAATTTTTGAGATGTTGTTGTCAGGAAAGATTGATTTGTATTATCTTTACAATCTTCATAAATATACTCTTGAACACTATTATGAACAACATCATGATTTGATTTCAACTCTTGCCAGTTTGATGTTTTAGTAAATGACATTCCTTTTGACTCTTGCTCAACTATCCATTTTCCTAAATCACAATCTGTTGATTTTGTTACACTCCAAGAAACTTTAGATGAACCAACTTTTGAAAAATTATTCATTTTAAATTTAATATGATCATTTTTCAACTTAGATATTTTAAATACCAAATCAATATCAGCTATCTCTTCATTTGAACACTCTTTAAACACAGCTCTATCTGCTATTTTCAATAGATTATCAGAAAGCATTGAAACCTCTTGAGCTAAACTACTAATAGTTGATGCAGAGTTTGCATTTACTTGTGTTGCTTGATCTAAAGAAGTAATTGCATCATTTATTTGAATAATTCCTTTTTCTTCCTCTTTACTAGCAATTGATACATCTTCGATTAGCTGTATTGTTTGATTAATTTTAGAATTTAAAACAGTATAACCATCTATCATGTTGTTAGCAATTATTTTTCCTTCTTTTGCTTTTGAAGTTGCTGCTTCAACTATATTTTTTATCTCTTTAGCAGCTTCAGCACTTCTATTTGCAAGATTTCTTACCTCTTGTGCAACAACCGCAAATCCTTTTCCAGCCTCTCCTGCAGTAGCTGCTTCAACAGCTGCATTAAGTGAAAGAATATTTGTTTGGAATGCGATTTGGTCTATTACAGAAATTGCATCATTAATAGATCTTACTTGCTCATCAATTTGATCCATTGCTAAAGTTGTTTGAGAAGCTAAATTTTCACCCTCTTTTGATGAAGAGTGTAAATCATTTGCTAAAGTTGACATTTGATAAACTTTTTGAACACTAGATTTAACAATAGATGTAATCTCTTCAACAGCAGCAGCAGTCTCTTCCAATGAAGCTGCTTGTTCATTAGCTGATGAAGATAATTTAGTTGCTGAAGCAGATAGTATAGAAGTATCTGCATTTAATTTTTTACCTGAAGATACTATCATTGATAAAAATTCTGAAACTGTTACTCCAATTAATTGAGCACTAGCTGCTAAAGAAGAAATTATTCCATTAACTCTTGTTGTATCCATTTTGAAATTTTTATCATCAAAATTTGAACTTCCATATTGCATCAAAATATCATTTAAAGCTACTAAGTTTTCATTGGTTCTATCAATCATAGAATTAATTGAATCTCTTAATCTAATAATTTGAGGATTAGATGAAGTTTGTTTTACTTTATAAACATAGAATCCATTGTTAACTTTAGCAATTACATTATCAACTTCTTCTATAACTTTTAAATCTTCTTCATAACCTTCTTTTAACTTATTAACATATCCATTGAAACTATCAACTAATTTACCAATTTCATCATTTGAAGTTTTCTCAATTTGAGCATTATTATTTTGACTATTATTAGCTACATTATTAATCGCTCCATCAAGCTCTTTTAATGGTTTTATTATAGATTTATTTATAAAGAAACTAAATACCAAATATACAGCAACTATCACTATTAATGAGAATATCACTATACTTAATATAATAGATTGAATTTGAGAATCTGTTTTCTCTTTCATTAAAGCAACTTCTTGCTCAATATCATCAACATAAGCACCCGTTCCAATTATCCAATCCCAAGCTTCAAACTTTTGAACATAAGAGAATTTTTCTTTCGGGTCACCTTTTTTGTCTGGTCTATCCCACCAATATTTAACCAAACCACCAGCACTGTTTTTGTTTACAACTTCTACCATCTCAACAAAGTGTTTTTTACCCTTTGCGTCTTTATTATCACTTAAATCTTTACCTATTAAAGCTGGTTTAATTGGATGCATAACCATTTTAGGATGAGAATCATTAATCCAGAAATACCCATCACTTCCATATCTCATTTCAGCTATCGTTCTTAAAGCCTCTTCTTGAATTTTAGAAGTTACATCATCTACATATTCTCCTGTACCAATTACCCACCCATAAGGTTTAAATAGTTTAACAAATGAAACTTTTGGTTGAGGAGTATCATATCCTGGTTTTGACCACACATAATCAACAAATCCCTCTGAATCATTTTTTGCAACTTTTGCAAATTCAGAAAATATTTGTTTACCATTTTTATCTTTGTATGAAGCCATATCCTTACCATTTAATTCTGGTTTTATTGGATGGGTTACAATAACTGCATCTAAATCATTTATCCAAAAATATCCAGTTTTACCATATCTAGTAGCATTAACAATAGCTTTTAATCTAAATTTTAAAGCATCTTCAGATAATGTGCCTTTTAATTTATCATATTCAGATTCTAAAATAGAGAATAAAAAATTTGTTTGTTTTTTTAAATCCTCTTGAACTTCTAATTTTATTTTTTCAGGAGAAGTTCTTTTATGATAAGCTTCTACCGTTTTCATCGCTAAAGAGACATAATTTTTAAGTTCTTCTTCTTTTTTTGCGTAAGCTTCTTTTTTGTAGTTTTCCATATTATCATTAGAAAATTTACTAATTGAATATATAGATTCTACAGTTACAGATAATGAAATTACTATTATACTAAATAATGACAATAGTAAAAGTTTCATTTTTATTGACATGTTTGACAACATATTGCACTCCAATTATTTATATAGCGTAATTATAGCATAAGTGACTTGATTTTATTATTTATTTTTATTTTTTTAAATAAAATCTCATTTTATTGAGATTTTTATAAATTATATTTATTATTATTTAACTATGAAAGTAGGTTTTTAGCGAATTGTAGAGCTTGTGTAGTTATGTTTTCTCCACTAATCATTCTTGCAATTTCATTTATTCTGTCTTCTTTTGGGAGTAATCTAACATGGGATTCTCCACCAATTTTATCAACTAAATAGTGTTGTTTTGCAGAAGAAGTTAATTGTGGTTGGTGAGAAATAGCAAAAATCTGATAGGATTCTCCAAGTTTTAATAAAACTTTTGAAATAGCCTCACTCTCTTTTCCACTTAAATTTGCATCTATTTCATCTAAAAATAAAATTCCATTATCCACAATATCAAATTCACTCATTGATGTTAAAAGTGCCAACCTTAATCTATTATATTCTCCAGAACTTATTGTGTTTAAATCAACACCTTTTAGTAAGAAAGAGATTTCATCAATACCACTACTATCTAAATCCTTCTCTTTTATAATGATTTTTGCATCACTTAGATATAAAAATTTTAGATAATGATTTATTTTCTCTTGCAAAATAATTGAACTATTTTTTCTAAAAGTAGAAATTTGTTTTGATAGTTGATTTAATTTTTCATTATAAATATCTAACTGTTTTTCTAATTTTGTTTTCTCAAAAGATATATTTTCATAATTCTCCAACTCTTTTTTCTTCTGTTCTTTATAATCTATTGCCTCTTTAATAGAACCAAATCTTTTTTGTAAAGCTGATAATTTTTCTATTCTATCAAGCACATTTTCAATGTTAATATCTTCCAATTCATATAAAGAATCTCCAAATTTCTCAAATATATTGTTTAACTCATTTATTGCATCATCATAAAATGAGCTATCTACTTCTAATAATTCTAAAGCATTGTAAATATTTTGAGTAAAATCAAAAACACCCGAAGCTTTTTTTATTGCCACTTCTATTTTTTCTTTTTTTGCTAATCTTTTTTTGATTATATTTAGTTCTTCGTACTCATCAACAGTAGGATTTATTGATTCTATTTTTTCTATTTCAAATTTTGCAAAAGCCTTTAAATCTTCAATTTTCAATTCATCTTCTATTATCTTATTTAACTCTTTTTTTACAAATAAAAATTTCTCAAAAATTTCATCAAACTCTTTTTTTATCTCTCTAAACTCTAAACTATTTTTTAGACTCAATCTATCCAAAAAATCTATTAATTTTGCACTCTCAAAATCACTTGTATCCTTAAGATTTAAGTGTTTTATCAATCTAAAAGAAAACTCTTGCAAACTTTTTTTTGATATGTTTTGATTATTTAGAAAATATCTGATTTTCTCTTTTTTAATAGTTTTTATACTAATTTCATCACTATTCTCAATTCCATAACTCTCTTCAAAGATATTTGAATCACTAAGAGTAATCTCACCCAAATTAGCTTTTACATCAGCAAGAGCAAAAAAAGACAATATTGATTGCATTAAGATAGATTTCCCAGCACCACTAGGTCCTGTAAAAACATTTAATCCCTTATCAAATTCTAAATTTACCTCTTTAAAAGATAAGCAATCTTTTAAATAGACTCTATTTATCATCTAATTTCCCCATCTTAATTTTTCACTTAAAACTGAAAAATAATTTCTTTGCATTCTATGAATCATTTTTGCTTTTTTATCAGCTATTTTTATTTTTATTGATTGTTCTTTTTCCATTTCATATATATCTTGCCCATCAACAATCACTACTGCACCTTGAGAATCAGTAATTGTAAACTCTATCTCAAAATCTGCTGGCATAACTAAAGGTCTTTGTGTCAAAGAATGAGGAGCAACTGGAGTTATAATAAAAGCCTCTGTCAAAGGATAAACTAAAGGACCTCCAACAGAAAGATTATAGGCTGTTGAACCAGTTGGTGTGGAAATTATTACTCCATCTCCGTAATACGAGTTAAAATCTTTGCCATCAATCTTAGCACTAATTCTAATCATCGAAGAGATAGATTTTCTTGAAATAACAATATCATTAAAGGCAACAAATCTATTTAGATTTACATTTCCTTCAACCATCATTCTATTGTCTATTCTGTAATTTTCATTTTTAAAATCATTTATAAAAGTTGGCAGTTGTTCCATACTAATATCAGTTAAAAAGCCAAGTGTTCCAAGATATATTCCTAAAACTGGTTTATCATAATTAAAAGATTTTCTCACCACTGAAAGAAGTGTTCCATCTCCTCCAACAGAGATTAAAAAATCTACATTTTGACATAATACATCCAAATGTAAACCTTCTAAATCTATCATTTTTGCAGAGTTATACTCCAATAATATTGTAATACCAATACTTTCAAATAACTCTTTTATTTTTAAGTAATCATCTTTTAAATGTGGACTTGAAGGTTTTAAAATAATACCAGCATTTTTTACATCTTTTAATAATTCATAACTTTTATTAATTTTCATTTTAGACCATCACTTTTATAAATATATATAAATTATATTATTAAATTTATTATAACTTATCTATATTT
>JBBITK010000009.1:0-31054 GCA_037440805.1 Arcobacter sp.
TCTATACTCTAAAAAACTCTTATCTAACTCTTTGTTTATAAATGGATCTACTATTCCCTCTATCTCTTCTAATCTATATTTTAATGGAAAACCTATCTTTGAATCTTTTGCTGTGCTTTCTAATATATAAAACCTTTTATCATTTATATATAAACCTTTTTTATTTACTAAATTTTCTTTTAAATGAATTATTACAAATATATGTTTAGGAACTAAAACAAAATATGCTTCATAGTTTTTTACTTTTAATAAAGAGATTAAAAGATTTGATTTGTCGTCACAATCTCCAAAATTTTGTTCTACTACTTGTTTTGCACCTTTTGCAATATTTTCATTAACTTTATAAGGAATATTTGTTACAAAATCTAAGATTGATTGAACTTCACAGATTTCATTATTACAATTTTTTGTGAGATGATTTGCTAATTTTTGAGTGTAATCATCTACTCTTACTTGATTTACATAAGTTAAACCTTTTATATCAATAAACTGATTTTTGACAATAAAAAAAGATTGATAACTTATGTAAACAATATAACTTAGTGAAAAAAGGCTTATTAAAACAGATAAAAATTTGATAAATTTACTTTTTATCATGATTATATAACTATAAATAGTAAGTTTAAAAGCAATAATTCTGTGTGTTCAAGTGTAAAGCCTAAACAATCTCCATTTACAAAAGAGAAGTGTTTATGGAGTGTTTTTAATATTATGAAAAATAAAAATAGAGAAAAGATAAAAATATAGATTGAATATGAATAAAAAAACAGTGAAATAAAAATATAAATAAATGCAAAAATTTTTAATTTAGATATATTTTTTGAACTATGAAATAAAAAACTATTCTCTTCAAATTTGAAACTATTAATTAAAAATATAAGATTTAATCTTGAAAAAAGTAAAACTAAAAAAATAGCTATATATTTGTGTTCATATAATAAATATGTAAGAATAGCTATTTTAAGAAGAATAAAACAAAATGTATAAATTGCTCCAATTGCACCTATTGTTGATTCTTTCATAATCTTTAAGGCGTCTTTTCCACTATGTTTGGCAAAATAGCCATCTACAACATCACAAATGGCTTCTAAATGAATAAAACCATATAAAAGAAGATAGAACACAGCACAAATAAAAGAAGCGTAAATATTGATGAAATATAGGCTTAATAGTTTATGTAAACCTATTGTAAGTAAAGCTAATATAATTCCTACTATTGGGAAAAACAGAAAAATATATTTAAAATTTTTCTCTTCTAAATTTAGATTTTTTTTGAAAATAGGTAGTATTGAAAAATATGAGATTGTAAATAAAAAAGTATCAAAAATATTTTTCATTTTAACCTTTTTGCTATGCCATATTTTGTTTCATAAACTTCATCGCAAAGTTTTACAAGTTCTTGTCCTATTATGCCACTTAAATCAACAAATCTTCTTGATTGGTTATCCAAAGGTATAACTCCACATGAAACATCATTTAAAACAAATATAATATTTGAATTTATAGTACAGATATTAGATAATTGCTCTTTTAATATATCTTCATTTTTATCTAAATTATTAAAAATCCACATGGAAATACAATCTATTAGATAGGTTTCATTCTCTTTTATAATTTTTGTTAAATTTTTTGGTTCTTCTATCGTTATAAAATTTTTATCTCTTTGAATAATGTGTTTATTAACTCTATCTTCCATTGAAGAATCACCAAAACTATTATCATAGGTTGCTATATAAAAAGGAGTTTTGTTTTGGGATAATTCTAAAGCTTTGTTTGTAGCATTTAGGCTTTTACCAGATTTTTGTCCACCAAAAAAGAGTATCTTCATCTATTTCCAATAATATAATTTTTGTTTGTATTCTATCTTTATTGTTGTGAATCTTGAATTAAGGCTTTAATAAAATAATTTACATGGCAATAAATATTATTTTTTAGAAAATAAGTATTTAAAAACCTAATTTATGAGATATTATATGCTATAATACTAATTATTTTTTATAGAACAGGACTAGAAAATGAAGTATTTTTTATTGGTAATCTTATTTATCGCTCAAAATTTAATGGCTCAAGATAAAATAAGTGTTGTAGCATTTGCACAGGACACAATGGCCAACGATTTTAGAAAAGAACAAGTATTAGAAGCAAAAAGAGAGGCTTTGAAACATAAAAATATAAAATTTGTTTATTCTGATGCAAATGGTCAAACATCAATGTTAATTAGACAAATAGATAAGTTTATAAAAGAAAAAGTAGATGTAATAATTGTTGGAACAAATGATGCTCAAGCTGTGGTTCCAGTAATCTCAAAGGCTTATAAATCTGGTATAGCTGTAATTATTTTGGATAGGGGAATAAATGGAGATGAATATACCTCTTTTATTAACTCTGACAATATAAAAATTGGAAAAATTGGAGCAGAGTATATTGCTAAAAAGTTAAATGGAAAAGGGGATGTTTTACTATTTGAAGGTATTCAAACAGCAGATGTAACACATCTTAGAACAAAAGGTTTTATGGATGAGATTTCTAAATATAAAGATATTAAAGTTATTAAAAGAACAGGAAATTATTTAAGAAAAGATGCCATAAAAGAGACAGAAAAAATGGTTAAAGATAAAATTAAAGTTGATGCAATTTTTTCTGAAAGCGATAGCATGGTAAGTGGTGTTAGAAGTGTTTATGAAAAGTATGGAATGGATTCTTCAAAAGTTATTATGGTTGGATGTGATTATACTTCTGAAGCTAGAGATGCTATTGAAAAAGGAACGCAAACAGCCTCTATATTATTTCCTTTGGGTGGAGTAAAATCTATTGAGACAGCATTAAAAATTTTGAAAAATGAAAAAGTAGAAAAGCATATAGTTATTCCTGTTGAATTAGTTACAAAAGATAATGTTAAAAGTGTAAAACCAGTATTTTAATGAATAAACTAACTATTATAAATAAACTTGCATTACTTGTTATTTTAGGAATATTATCTCTAGCTTTATCTTTGGGAGTTTATTTTGATAGCTATTTAAAAAATAGCTATTTTAAAGAGGCAAAAAAAAAGATAGAGATGTTCTTTTCTACACTAATTGATGATGTGCGTAAAGTTGAAGTAAATCTGAAATCTGGAATCTCTTTTGTTCAAACCGATGAAAATTTCCTAGCTTCCGTTGATTTGGTTAATTCATATCAAAATAAAGAAAATTATAATCATATTTTACTTGATGAAGAGAAAAAAATATTAGTTGCAAAACTTTTGGATAAGGTTAAACTCTCTTTTAATGATGGAATAACTATCTATGATAAAAATCAAGAACTTATTGCTTATGTATTAAAACATGATGAAGAGTATATCCAGAGTTTTGTCTCCTTTGATAAAGGTTTACCATTTTTATATCAAAAAAATGAAAGTAGTAATAACTTTTCACAGCAGAAAATAGATAATCTAGTAGTTTCATACAAACATATTAATGCTTATAGAATTAATAAATTTGGTAATTCTAAACTTATTACATATCATTTTAACAACAATGGAAATTTAGTTATAAAATCCCATTTGAATATTACCGATGAAAATCAAAATATTATAGCTTATGTTGAGATGTCAAAAGAGTTGAATAGAACTTTTTTGGATTCCATATCTTTGACAAAAGAGATTGATATTAAAGTAGAAAATATTTCAAATTCAAAAGTGAATATAGAAAATTATAGTTTATCTGATACAAATTTATTAAAGCAGTTATCTATTAAGCAAAACCAAGATTTCTATTACTCAAGACTTCTGATAAAAGCTGATAGAAAAAATATCTCTATTGAAGCTAATTTGAAAAAAGATTTATTGTTAAATTCTCTCAACAAAATTAGAACAGAGATTTTCTTCATTATTCTTGTAATAGCTTTGATAATGCTTCTAATTCTAAGATATTTTTTCAATGATTTACTTGCAAAACCATTTGAATTTCTAATGAATCAAATAGGTAAAATTGAAAAACATCAATATTCAAATATAGAAGTTTTGGAGAGTAAGGATGAATTAGGAGTAATTTCTCAAAATATTAATAATCTCTCGGTAGCACTAAATTATCGAGAGAAAGAGTTGGAAGCTATTTATGATAATTTGCTACATACTTCTAATCACGATTTATTAACAGAGTTACCAAATAGAAGATATTTTGTGGAGCAGTTGGAAACCGCCCTTTTAAATGCTAAAAAGAATTCTTCAAAGTTTGCCTTATTGTTTGTGGATTTGGATCACTTTAAAAATATAAATGATACTTTAGGTCATAACATTGGAGATATTCTTCTAAAGCAAGTTGCCCAAAGATTATTAAAAGAAGTTGCTACTAATGGTGTTGTAGGAAGATTTGGTGGAGATGAATTTGTTATTTTAATAGAAAAATTTGAAAATGAAAAATTTGTTAGAAGTATAGCAACAAAGATTATTGAGGCTTTACAAGAAAAATTTAAAGTTTTAGATTATAAATTGAGTATTTCTGCAAGTGTGGGAATATCTATTTTTCCAAGCGATGGAAGTTCTAGTATAGAGTTAATCAAACATGCTGATTTATCAATGTACTATGCAAAAGAACATGGTAGAAATGGTTTCTGTTTCTTTTCAAAAGAGTTGGAAAATAATTTAGAAGATAAGACAAAAACTATAAATGCTTTAAAGGAAGCCATAGAAGATTTTAGTGAATTTGCATTGGTTTATCAACCAAAGTTTTGTACTAAAACAAATAAAATAGTCTCTATGGAGTCCTTGATTAGATGGAATAGCAAAAGTTTGGGGTATGTTTATCCTTCAAAATTTATATCTATTGCAGAAGAGACAAATATGATTGTTCCTATTGGAGAATGGATTTTAAAACAAGCGTGCGAAGATTTTCAAAAACTTTTAAAAGAGGGGTATGAATTGGAGCATGTGAGTATAAATGTTTCTCCCATACAGTTACATGACAAGAAATTTTTTACTGTTTTAAATAGAGTAATCACCCAAACCAAAATAGATACCAGAAATATAGAGTTAGAGATAACAGAAGGTTTTATTGCTACTGATACAAAACTTGCATTGGAGATTTTGAATAAAATAAAAGATATGGGAATATCTTTAGCCATTGATGATTTTGGAACGGGTTATTCATCTTTGAGTTATCTAAAAAAACTTCCAATTAATAGACTAAAAATTGATAAATCTTTTGTTGATGATTTACCAAATTCCCAAGAGAGTGTGGCTATTGCAAAGGCTATTATCTCTTTGGCTAAAACCTTTGATTTAGCTATTACAGCTGAAGGGGTTGAAAATAAAGAGCAGTTGGATTTCTTAAAACAAGAGGGATGTGATGAAATACAAGGATATTATTTCTCAAAACCAATAAGTTTTGATGAGTTAAAGCAAAAGCTTTAACTCAAAAAACTCTCAACTTCTTTAGTTATATCATTTTGTTTTAATCCATTGATTGAGGCATAACACAACGCTCCTCCACAACCAACTCCCTCTTTTGCTTCACCTTCATCATAAAGTTTTAAAGCAGGGTGATTTGACAGTGAAAAATCAAAAGAACTTGCATAGGCGTTTATAGAAAAACTTAATTGTTCTAATAGTGCTTTTATATTTGAATTTTTGTCTTCATAAATCCATTTTGTAGTGCATAAAGCTATATTTGAAGAGTCAATCTCTCCTTCCATACTTTTTAAAATAGAATTCACAACCAATAAAACACAAGCCATTTGAGTTCCACCAGCTAAAATGATTTTGTGATTATTAGCTTGAGTTCCAAGAATAAATCCAGCATTAAAAATCAGCATATTATCACTTACTTTTGAAAGAATTTCAAAAATATCATCATTTGAGTTTAAATTTTCTAATGCTTTTTTGATAGTTTGCTCTTTTATATCATTTGGGCTATTTTTATATGAACTTGAAAAAAATCCATCTGTTTCATATCCCAAAGCTTTTGCGGTTGCATTTGCTGTTGTTGTTCCTGATGGAACCGATTCTGAAAGGATAATGTAATCATCTTTTAAATCATAATTAGAAGCAAACTCAACACCTTTTTGGAAAATTTCCATAGCGTTTATTTGAGCATTTTCATCTATTCTTTGGCTTGGTTTTATATCAAAGGAGTGAATCTTAAAATAGTCTATTTTAGGTTTTATCTCTAATCCTAAATCTAAAATTTCAATATTAGAAAATGGTTTTAGTTGATGAATTGCTCTTGTAATTAGTGCAGGAGTTGGAACACCTTTTGGAGTTTGTGCAATATTTTCCAAAGACCGAACCTCTTTTGTACACAAAAATTCTGCATCTAAAGTTGGAGTTAAATGTAGTTTTGAAGGAATTCCAGCTTGGGAGATATTTGGAATTTCACAAGTTTTTGTAACACTTCCACAAAGTAAAAATGTAGCTTTTTTGCCTCTTAAAAACTCCAAAAAATCAACACTTCCTAAAATAGTTTTAAAATTCATCTAATGCCTTTTTAAATTTTTAGGAAGTATAACTAATGTTTTAAAAATGTTTATTTACAATCTCTAAAAACTCTTTTGGATTTTTATATCCTACGATTTTAGAAGAGGTAATTTCTTGTTTTTTATCATCCCAAAAAACAAGGGCAGGAGGTCCTACTATTCCAAATTTTGCTTGTAGGATTTTATCATCTTCATTGTTTTCACTCACATCAACCTTTAAAAGAGTGAATTTTTGAAGTTTATTTATAACCGCTTCATCTTTAAATGTAATGGCATCCAACTCTTTACAAGATACACACCAAGAAGCCCAAAAATCAAGCATTACAGGTTTTGTTGAGTTTTTTATGGCTTCTTCTAATTGAGCTACATTTTTTATTTTTGTAAAATTTAATTTTTCATTTGAAGTTGAAACTGTTGTTTTTGAAATAAATTTTTCCAAAGGATTTAGAGGATTTGTAGCTTTACTTAAAGCTCCCACAAAAAGCACTCCTCCTAAAATCAATAAAACAGTTGCAAAAAGTTTTACTAAAATATGTTTGTATTCATTTAAATAAATACCAAATCCTAAAGCTAATAATGCCCATAAATACATAGTTACAAGTGGATTTAAAACTCTATCAAGAAGCCAAATCGCAACTCCTAACATTACAATACCAAAGATTTTTGTAATGCTTTCCATCCAACCACCAGGTTTTGGCATAAATTTCCCAGCACCCAATCCAATAAGAAGTAAAGGTACACCCATTCCCAAACTCATAACAAATAAAGCAACTCCACCAAGTACAGCATCACCTGTTTGTCCTATATAAACCAATGCTCCAGCAAGGGGAGGTGCAACACAAGGACCCACAATAAGGGCAGATAAAAACCCCATAATTGCTATTCCAAAAATTCCTTGTTTCTCTTTTCCATCGGTTGTTTTATTAACTCTATTTTGAATACTTTGTGGAAGTCTTATTTCAAAATATCCAAACATTGAAAATGCAAGTGCAACAAAAACAAGTGCAAAAACTGTTAGAACATAAGGATTTTGAAGTGCTACTTGAAGATTTGCTCCAAAAATTCCAGCAATAACTCCTGCTATTGTATATGCCAAAGACATAGCCAAAACATAAACTAAAGATAGGAAAAATCCTTTTCCTGCACTCATCTCCTCTTTTTGAGAAGCCCCTACAATAATTGAAGATAAAATAGGAATCATAGGGAATACACAAGGAGTTAGGGCAAGTAATAATCCAAATCCAAAAAATGTGATTAAAACTAGCCAAATACTTCCATCTTTTAAAGTATTTGCTATCAAATCAGTTTCATTTAGATTGTTTGTATCTTTTTTATTTTCAACTGTTGTATTTGAAGAAGAGCTATTTTCAATTTTTACAGTTGTTTTTTTACTCATTGGTGCATAACAAAGTCCAGCTTTTGAACACCCTTGAAATTTAACTTCTATTTCATACTCATTTGAACTAACTTTTGATTTTAAAACAGAGTGGGGAATGTTGATATTTAAATCATTTAATTGCACAATAAATTCATGGTAAGCCACAGGCTTTGGAATATTTAAATCTTTTGTGATTTCAATATTTTGTGGCTTAGAGATAAAAATTTTGAATTTATCATCATAAAGATATATATCTTTTCCCAATTTTAATGTAAAGTTTAAACTATCTTTATTTGATGTAAAGTTAGTTTTGAAGGCATCTTGTGGTTCTAAAAATGTTGTAGCTTCTATTCCAAAAGCATAAACAACAAAAAATAGAATAGATAATATTTTTTTCATGTTTCACCTATTTTTTGAAAATCTCTTTTGTATATTTTCCTAATTCATCAGCCGTTAAAACACCTATACTTTTCTCAACAACTTTTCCATCTTTAAAAAACATCAAAGTTGGTAATTGGCTAACTCCATATTTTTCAGCTAAAGCCATTTGGTCATCTACATTTACCTTATAAATAGTTACATTTTCTGGTTTTGAAACTTCAAAATTATCAAGTTCAGTTGCAATTATTTTGCAAGGTGGACACCAAGAAGCATAAAAATCAACGATTACATTTTTACCTTTTAATTTAGAGTCAAAATTATCCATATTTAACTCTTCAAAAGCAAAAAGAGAAGCAACACTCAAAAGTGTCATCATAAGAATTTTTTTCATATTAATAAGCCTTTTTTAGTTTTTTTTATTATATTTAATCTTTGTAAAGAGTTTGTTTATAAAATAAAATATAAAAAATACTTCTCTTAATTTCATAAGTAAATATTATATATAGTGTGTTAAAATTCCAATTTTAGAAAGGATTTATATGGCTAATTTAATAGATTTGCAACCAAAAGAAGTTGAAAAATTGATAGAAAAAAATATAGTAATGATTGATATTAGAAGGGAAGAGGAGTGGAGTAGAACAGGTGTTATTAAAAATGCTGTTTTACTCACTTTTTTTGACTCTTTTGGAAATTATGATGTTGAAAAATGGATGGGAGAGTTTGAAAAATTGGTAACTTCAAAGGCTCAACAATTTGTTTTAATTTGTGCCCATGCAAATAGAACAAGAACTATTGGAAATTTCTTGATAGAACAAGGTTATGAAAATGTTTGTCATTTGTTTGGTGGAATGGCATTGTGGCAACAAGAACTCAGACCAACGCTAGAATATAAGGCTTAATTTTTTTTGGAAAATGATAGGTTTTGTTGTGAAACATCCACAACAAATCCTTTTTCTAAAAGTTCTCTTCCTACTAATAATGGAAATTGCATATTTGCTCTATCATTTAATGAAAGTTCTATTTCATAGTTTTTATCAAAAATCTCTATTATGCTTTTTATAAAAACTCTTTTTTCTTCTATTCCATTTGAACTTTTTACATTGGCTATTTTATGTATTTTTTTTTGAAATTTATATTTTCCAAAAAGTTGAAATTCAACAAAATTATTCTTTAGGATTTTGATATTTGTAGAGTGAATAGATGAGGTTTTAGCCCCTGTGTCTATTCTTGAATTTATATATTTTAGATTAAATTCTGGAAGATTAAACCTATCAATCTCTCCCAAAATCTCCTTTGAAAAAAGATTTGTGAAAAGAGATAAAAGAAGCAGAAATTTCAATTTTATGCTCCTATCTTATCCTTTTTGTGTTTTCTTTTTTGTGGATTTTCTGGACATTTTGGTTTTACATTTTTTTCTATGTACTCCATAATTTTTTCAGCAATATTGATATTTGTAGATTTTTCAATACCTTCTAATCCAGGGCTTGAATTTACTTCCATTACAAGTGGTCCTCTTTTTGATGGAATCATATCAACTCCACAAACTCCAAGTCCCATAGCTTTTGCAGCAGCTATTGCTGTGGCTTTCTCTTTTCTATTTAGAGTATAGTTTGTAGCACTTCCACCTTGATGTAAGTTTGACCTAAAGTCACCTTCTGCACCTTGTCTTTTCATTGCTCCAACAACTTCTCCATCAACCACCAAAGCTCTAATATCAGCTCCTCCAGCTTCAGCGATAAACTCTTGAACAAGTAAATTTACATCCATTCCATAAAAGGCATCAAGTACAGATTTTGCAGCTTTCTCACTATCCACAAGAACTACTCCAACACCTTGAGTTCCCTCTAAAATTTTTAGAACCAAAGGTGCTCCACCGCTTAGTGCAATCACATCTTTTGCATTTGATTCATTTGAAGCAAAAACAGTTTTTGGCATATCAACTTCATTTCTTGATAGAACTTGTAAGCTTCTTAGTTTATCTCTACTTCTTGCTATGGCTAAATTTCCAGAGGTACTAAAAACATCCATCATCTCAAAGTGTCGAACCATTGCAGTTCCATAAAAAGTTCTACTTGCACCAATTCTTGGGATTATTGCATCGGGAACGGGCAAAACTTTTCCTTCATAATTTATGAGTAATTCCCCTTTCATAATCTCAATAGTACATTTTAGGTAATCAATTACCCTAACTTCCCAACCTTTTTTCGTTGCCTCTTCTACCAATCTTCTTGTTGAATAAAGTGCTTCATTTCTTGATAAGATGTAAACTCTCATTATTTATCCTCAGTAATTTTTTTTGTTAGGTTTGTTTTTGAAACATCAACTAAAAATCTATTATTTAAAAATTTTCTTCCAACTAGCATCGGATATTTCATATCTGACCTATTTGTCAAAGATATTATAGTTTTGTATTTTTTTCCAAAGAATTCCACATAAACTTGAATGGTAGGTCTTAATTGTACGGTTCCATTTGAACTTTTTACTTTTTTTAATCTGTATAGTGGAAGTTTTACTTTTTTGTTATGGTAAGAGGGATGGATTTTGTCTAAAAGTTTGAAGTGAACAAAATTGTCTTCATCCACATATATATCATCACAGTGTAAGGCACTTGAGTAAGCCCCTGTATCTATTTTGGCATCTAAATCATAAAGTTCTAAATCAACTATTGATATTAGTTCTTTTCTTCCAATAACTTTTTTTTGCGACATAATTCATCCTTTTGAAATGAAATTATATCACAAAAAGAAATATGATTTATTTTTTTCTTTCTTCACTAGCTTTTTGTAAAATAGCTATAACATCATCCAAATTTTCATAAGGAATATGTGATTTCCATTGTACATCTTGCCCATTTAATGAAATACCAATACTTACAATATCAGCAGTATCTTTTCCATAAGGTTCTGTAACATTTGATATTGATATTTTTCCTTTTTTTGTACCCGCTAAAGGTAAAGAACCTAACTCAGTAATAGTAGACATTTTTTTATCCTTTTTTATATTTTGTACTTAATTCTTACAGAAAAAACCTTTTAGTTTATTAAATCTCTATTTTTTTAGAGCGATTTTTTGACCAAATTTCACATTTTGATTTAATAAATTATCAAGTTCAATACTATCTTTTTCCCAAACCATAACAACAGTTGAACCCATTTTGAAATATCCCAAACAATCACCTTTTGTCATTTCGATATTGTCGTATGTATAAACTTTTATCTCTTTTGCATTTGTGTTTGTTTCAACTCTATCTTCAAACTCAAATACCATTTGCCCAACATTTAAAGCCCCAACAAAAACCATATAAAAGATTTTTCCATTAGTGCCTTCACACTCCAAAATCACTCTCTCATTTTGAACAAAAAGTTCAAACTCTTTGTTTAGATATTTTAGATTTACAGGGTATAACTTCCCTGGAACATGGATAAGTTTAAGAAGTTTAAAATCAACTGGAGCGTGGTATCTGTGGTAATCTTTTGGTGATAAGTAGAAATTCATAAACTCACCATCTTTGATTTTTTCAAAGTTTGAAGAGCAATAATAAGTCAATAACTCCTCAACGCTATACTCCATACCTTTTATTTGTAAAGCAATATCACTTTGAAGTTTTCCACATTGAGTTATCAAACTATCAGTTGGAGAGATAATCACATCACTATTTTCATCAATTTCTCTGCTAATTATCAGCTCTCTTGTAAACAAAGCATTTAAAGATTTGTAAAATTTTGGGCTTTTGAATTCACTCATATTTAAACCCATTAGTTTTGCATAACTATTGTTTATGATTTTTTGAAAAAATGATGGAAACTCTTTTTTCGCAAATTTTCCAAAGTAGATTGAAATTAGGTTTGTAATGTGCATATTTTCCTCTTCTCTTTATAATATATTATATTTTATCTACATTTTCTTCTTAAATTGCTTTAATAAAAAATTGGTTAATCTTCCATCAAATTTTATAAGGATTTTTTATATGTACAAAGTTGTAGTTTCAAATCAATGTGGATGTTTTAAAAGTAGTAATATGCAAGGCACAATTCACTTTGAATCAAGGGAAGATGCCAAAGCAAAAGCTGTTGAAATGATGGAAAAAATGAATAAAGATTTTTGTGGTAAACATGAGTTTGATGTTCAGGAAATGTTTACAAGTTATGTGATTTCTTTTTATAATCCTGCTAGGGATAATTGCTGTGGAAACGGTTGTTGTATGTAACAACCGTTTTTATTCATTATTTATTAAAATTCCTGATTCTATGAAGTTATTGATTTTTATTAATTGTTCAGATGATATATTTTGTCTAAAATTCAAATTATGTTCAAAATAAACATACAGCCAAAACTTTTCTCCTTCTTTTTCAATCAATTCTAATTCTCTTGGCAAACTTTCACTAGCTTTTGTAGTATCATCATTTGTTTTTTTATCATAACCACCTTTTACAGCACCTTTTAATAAATCAATAACTTCACATTTCGTAGGTGTATTTCTAAAATTATCAAATCCTGTATTAAAAAAACTTAGAGCTTTTGTTGGAAAAATATCAAATTTTCTAAAAAAAACAGGTAATATAAAATCTTTGTTTGATTCATCAAAATTATATATTTGATGATATAAAATAAAATTTATATTTACTAAAATCAAACATCTTAATACATCATCATTTTTTTCTTGATTGTTTTCAATCCACTCAACTAAATTATCCAAAACTTGAATATAAATCCTTGCATTTAGTTCTTGTGTTTCTTCTATGGTTTTTAAAATAATTTGTTTATATTTTCTTAATTCTAAATATTTAAACTTCTTTTTATTATCTTTTTTTCTTTCAAAAAATATTAAATCAAACAACTCTTTTATACTCGGTTCATATTTCAGAAATTTAGAAACAGATTTCTCTTTTACATTTGAAAAAATCTTTTTTTCAACGCCTTCAAAAACATCATCATTCAAAATAATCACTACTTTACAATCAAACTCTATTGTTAGATTTGTAATAAAACCAAATAAATCATTTAAATCTATATCTTTTGATTTTCTTTCAAAATCATCAAAACAAATTATTGCTCCACTATTTAACAATGCTTTTGTTTTTTCTTCTTTCTGTTTTTCTCTAACTTCCTCTAATTTTTCAAATGACTTATCAACTATTTTTGATAAATCTAAATTAACACCAAAAACACTTACTGTTTTAGTAAAATTTGCTATTAGATTTGCTGTTTTTTTGCTAAATTAACAGATTTCTCATCAATTCTAAAAATATCCATACTCTCAAATATTTTTAAAAACACTTCATTTTTAATCTCTTGAATTGAAGTTTTCCCGTAAAGACTTATGTAGTTATTTGGTATTTTCTCTTTTTTTAGACTCTTTACAATTTTATTCTTCCAAAAATGCGTTTTACCACTTCCCCATTTTCCAGAAAGCATAATAACTTTGCCATTTGATATATCTTTTTTTAAATAACTATCATCAGTCCCTACTAAATACTTTTCTAATCTTTCTTGATTTGTCATTTTATATTCCAATTTATTTCTTATAAGAATTTTCCCTAGATTTTACAGACACAACTAAAATAATAAGTCTATCTTCTTCTTTTTTGTAAATAACTCTATAAGTTCTTAGTTTTAGTCTATATAGCTCTTCATCCATACCTTGAAGTTTTTTGATTTTGCCAGTTTTTAGAAGTTCTTGTTCATATTCAAAAGAGAAATTATTTGTAAACTCCAAGATGGAATCTGTTAAATATTTTAAATTGGCGTTATCTATTCTTTTAAAATCTTTTATAGCTGTTTTTTTATAAACAACACTATACATTTAAATACCCAATTCTTTTAACAATTCATCATGGGTTATAGTCTCACTATCATCTTTGAGTCTTTTTTTAGCAAGTTGAATATCTTGATAATCCATATACATTTCAAGTGCTTCGCTAATAATTGCTGTTTTCTTTTTACCCAACTCTTTTGACATAATGTCCAAATCTTCAAGTAATTCCAATGATAAAGTAAATGTTGTTGGTTTAACTGTTTTATACATAATAAACTCCTTTTATATTGTTTATTATATTGTTTATTGTGATTGATTGTCAATAATTAGCAGAAGTTCTAGCTTTTGCTAAAACTTCTATTTTGGTAGAAGAACATAGAGTGTTCCTCTTTGTTTCATTTTTCCTGCGTATTCATAGGCTTTTTGACCAAATCCCCAAAAAAAGTCGGCTCTAACTTCACCTTTTATGGCTCCACCCGTATCAGCTGCAACCATTAGTTGATTTATAGGTTTTTTTGAAATAGGATTTGTTGTGTTTATAAAAACAGGTGTTCCCAAAGTTATAACACTTCTATCAACTGCTAAATTTCTTTGAGGTGTCAATAGTGTGTTTAGGCTTCCCGTTGCACCTTGTTTTGATACTTTAAAAAATACATAACTATCATTTAGATTTAATACTCTATCAATCAATGAAGGATTTCTTACCAAAAACTCTTTCATTGTTTGGGCAGAGATTTCCTCTTTTGTTAGGTAACCTTGTTGAATCATATATTTTCCAACGGCTGTATATTCTCTTCCATTTTGACCAGCATATCCAACATTAATAATAGTTCCATTATTTAATTTGATTTTTCCAGAACCTTGAACTTGTAGGAAAAATAGGTCGATTTTATCATCAACATAGGCTAAAACTTTATAATTTGGATTTCTAGGATTGTTCTCTATTTGCTCCCTTGTGTCATAAGGAACAACTCTTCCATTTTTATATTTTCCAACACCTTTACCATTTTTGATAATTAAATCTTTAGGGATTTTGTAAACAGGATATTTATATCTAGCTGTTTTTTTGTAGCTTCCATATAATAAAGGTTCATAATATCCCGTTATTAAACCTTCATCGGTTGAATCACTATTGTAAAGTTTGTAAGCTTGGAAGTTTGAAGTGAAAAAATCTCTTCCACTGTTTGTGTATGAAGCCTTTTGACACACTTTTGTAAAAAGTGGATTTTTTTTAGATTTTTGACAATCTTTTCTAAAAACTTTTAGAGCATAATCCAAATTGTCATTATAAAAGCCTTCGATTTCATCGAAGTTTACCTTTTGCATATTATCAATTATTTGATTGTTAGATTTTTTCCATACTCTATTTTGATTTTGAGTATCTTCTTGGATAATCTCATCTTTTGTGGAACAACCCGTAAAAAATAGAAAAGCAAAGATAAAAAGATAGGATAGATATTTCATAGTAAAGTCCTTTTTAGATACCACAAGATGATTGATTATTCAATGAATGAACTTCTTTTAGTCCACAATGTTTACAACTAAATTCAATGTCATTTGTACCTGAACAACCGTGATTTTTTAGAAGTCTTGAAGATATAACATCAAATTCAAAGTTTGTTTTTGTCTTTTCATCATAAAATGTTTTTCTTTTTTGTCCACAGTTTGGACACTCACCATTTGTTAGTTTGTTGATTCTTGAGTTTTTGTTATTGAAGTATAAGAGAACAGAAGCGATAGCTCCTAAAAAGAGTAATAATAAAAATATTATAGTTTGCATGAAGTAGAATTACTCTACTTCAGCATCTATAACATCGTCATCTTTTTTTGCTTGTTGTCCATTGTTTGTAGCACCTTCTTGTCCAGCACCATCTTTTTTGTACATAGCTTCAGCTAATTTGTGAGATTTGTCAGTTAAAGTTTTTAATTTAGCTTCAATATCTTCTTTTGTAGCATTTTCATCTTTTAATAAAGCTTCTAAATCAGCTGCTGCATCAACAATACCTTTTTTGTCTTCTTCTGAAATTGCACTTTCGTTCTCTTCTAAAGCTTTTTTAGTTGAGTGTAATAAAGCATCTGCTTGATTTCTTACTTCAATTACTGCTTTTTTCTTAGCATCTGCTTCTTTGTTTGCTTCTGCTTCTTGAACCATTTTTTCAATCTCTGCATCACTTAATCCTGAACTTCCAGAGATAGTGATTTTGTTCTCTTTTCCAGTTCCTTTATCTTTTGCAGATACATTTAAAACACCATTTGCATCAATATCAAATGTTACTTCAATTTGAGGAACTCCTCTTGGAGCTGGAACGATGTCAGAAAGTTCAAACATACCTAAAGATTTGTTATCTTTTGCAAACTCTCTCTCACCTTGACACACATGAATTGAAACAGCTGGTTGATTATCATCAGCAGTTGAGAAAACTTGTGATTTTTTAACTGGAATTGTTGTTCCTTTATCAATAAGTTTAGTCATAACTCCACCTAAAGTCTCAATACCTAATGATAATGGTGTAACATCAAGTAAAAGAACATCTTTAACATCACCTTTTAAAACTCCAGCTTGAACAGCAGCTCCCGCAGCAACTACTTCATCAGGATTTACACCTTTATTTAAATCTTTTCCAAAGAAATCTCTTACAACTTGGTTAGCTTTTGGAAGTCTTGTTGAACCTCCAACCATAATAACTTCTTGGATTTCGTCTTTACTTAAACCTGCATCTTTAAGAGCTGTTTTGATGTGTTCTAAAGTTTCATTGATATAATGCTCAGTCATAGCTTCAAATTTTGCTCTAGTTAATGATTTAACTAAGTGAATTGGTCCTGCACTTCCCATAGAGATAAATGGTAAGTTAATCTCTGTTGATTCAGCAGAAGATAACTCTTTTTTAGCATTTTCAGCAGCATCTTTTAATCTTTGTAATGCCATTTTGTCGTTTTTTACATCAAAACCATTCTCATCTTTGAACTCTTTTGCTAACCAATCAATAATTGCATTATCAAAGTCATCTCCACCTAAGAAAGCATTTCCATCAGTTGAAAGTACTTCAAAAGTTCCATCACCAATTTCTAAAACTGTAACGTCAAAAGTTCCTCCCCCTAAGTCATAAACTAGAACTTTTTCTTCACCTTTTTTATCTAAACCATAAGCTAAAGAAGCAGCTGTTGGCTCATTGATAATTCTTAATACATTTAATCCAGCAATTGTTCCAGCTTCTTGAGTAGCTTTTCTTTGTGCATCATTGAAGTAAGCAGGTACAGTAATAACTGCATCATTTACTGATGTTCCTAAAAACTCTTCAGCGTCAGCTTTTAATTTTCCTAAAATTTTTGCAGAGATTTCTTGAGGAGTATAAACTTTTCCTGCAATATCAACAGCAGCAGCACCATTTCTATCAACAATTTTATATCCTACTTTTCCTTGAGCTGCTTTTGCATTTGGCTCATCCATCATAAGACCCATAATTCTTTTGATTGAATAGATAGTTTTTTCTGGATTTGTGATAGCTTGTCTTTTTGCAGGGTCACCCACTAAAACTTCACCTTTATCTGTAAAAGCAACAATAGAAGGAGTTGTATTTTTCCCTTCTTTATTAGGGATAATTTTTGCTTCCCCACCTTCATAAACCGCAACACAAGAGTTTGTTGTTCCTAAATCTATACCAATTACTTTACTCATTTTTTATCCTTATCAAGTTTTATTTTTATTTTAATTTCAAATTCTATTTCATCTCTTAGTTTTATGACATTTCGGTCAAATATCTATTTTTTACAAATACTAACCATCGCTGGTCTTAATAATCTATCTTTTAATAAATACCCTTTTTGAAGTCTTTGCACAATTGCCCCATCTTCATGCTCAGTGCTATCTACTTGCATAACTGCATTGTGAACATTTGGGTCAAACTCACCATCTGTTTCAACTTCTGTGATATTGTGTTTTTCAAAAGTTGTTTTGAAATTTTTAATTGTAAGCTCAATACCTTGTTTTAACTTCTCCAAAAGCTCAATTGCTTCAAGTTCCACATTTGCAGATTGTAAAGCCATCTCTAAAGTATCAATTGGTGCTAATAAATCTTTTGCAAATTTTTCACTTGCATAATCAATAGCTGCATATTTTTCTCTCTCTAATCTTTTTTTGATATTTTCAAAATCAGCATGAACTCTTAAATATTTATCTTCACTCTCTTTTAATTGCTCTTCTAATTTTGCGATTTTATCTTCTAAACTCTCTTCTTTTATCTCTTCTTGAGTCTCTTGTGAACAACATTGTGTCTCTTCACAACACTCTTCTTTTTTTAACTCTTCTTTAATCTCTTCGCTCATTTATAATATCTCCTAAAAATTTGTAATTTGTTCATAAAAATATTCATAATCTTTTGGTAATTCACCAACCACCAACATTTTTACATCTTCATTGTTTATTTTGCAATAATTACAAATTCCAATGTAGTTTTGAGGTAACAATCTTTCAAAATACAATCCCTCTTTTAAATCATCTAAAATCTGACCTTTTAGAAATTTATTTATAGTAAATTCATCAAAATTGTAGTTTAAAGCAATACTTAGAAACTCTTTGTAATTAAAGATTTGAAAATCTGAATTTTGCAAAGTTTGAGTAATACTCTCATAAACTTCGTAAGCTCCAACATCCTTTGAAACTCTAACAATATCTTTTAAATCCAAACTTATCATCTCTTTTAAAAATCTAAACAAAGCATCAGAATATTTAACACTTATTGCAAATGTAGAAAACTCCAAAATCATATATCTATTTTCCACATTTATAATATGTTGTAAAATATCTGTTTTCTCTTTTTTGATAAATACACTAATTCCCATTTGGGTTGCATAGTGTTGTAAAGCTCTAAGATTGATACCTCTTAGTCTAAAATTGAGTTTCCAATACTGTTTTAAAGCTTCATTTGTTGGCGTTCTTCCACTGCTTATATGCTCTTGTGCAAGAAAACCCTCATCACCTAACTTTTTAAAGTAACCCCTAATAGTTGCAGGTGAAAAATCAATATCATACATTGATTTTAATTGAGTAGAACCAATAGGCTCTAAGTGTTCAATATAGGCTCTGATAATAGATTGTAATAAAAACTCTTTTTTATCCATTTTTGTTATCACTCTTTAAATTTAGCACTCATTAACTTTAACTGCTAAAGAATTATAACTTATTGAGTCTATATTTGTCAAGTATTTTTAATAATATTTTTTTAAGAGGATTTTTTAATATTTTATTTTTGCTAAATAAAGCCCATTGGCTATTGCAGGGGTTTTAAAATGGTGTTTTTGAACTCTTAATTGCTCTTTTAAATCTTCAATAGTAACTTTACCATTTGAAATAGCTAACAAAAATCCAACCATTAGTCTAATCTGACTTCTCAAATAAGAATTAGCAGTAAATTTAAAAACATAAATATTTTTGTATTTATAAAAGTCTGTTTCAAAAATTTCCCTAACTGTTATATCCTTATCACTTCCTGTTTTGTGAAAATATTTAAAATCATAAATTCCTACAAACTCTTTTATGGCTTCTTTTATAAGATCTTCATTTATATCTTTTACATAAGTGATAAATTTATCATTAAATGGAGTTGTAGGTTTTGTGGTGATGAGGTATCTATATGTTCTTTTTTTTGCGTGAAATCTTGAGTGAAAATCATCAGCTACTTTTGAAATATGATTTATTTTTATGCTTGATGGAAGTCGTTTATTCAAAATCTCTTTTAATTTTTTGAAATCTGTCCAATATGAAGGTATTTCACAATTAAAAACTTGTCCTGTGGCGTGAACTTCTTTGTCTGTTCTTCCACTCAAAATGATGTTTGTTTGGATATTTAGAGTTTTAAAAGCCTTTAGAAGTTCATCTTCTATGGTATTTTGATTTGGTTGCTTTTGACTTCCTTGATATAAACTTCCATCATAAGCAATGGTAAATTTCAGATTCAAATTAATACTCTTGTTTTGTTGTTTTAGAGTATAAAATATATGTTCCAATTAGCCAAATAAGTGGAATTATATAAAGTGAGTGTAAAAATAGTTTGTCATCAATAGCTTTTACAAGCACATAATATAAAACAATAGCTACCAAAGAGTAGGGTACTGCTCTATTTTTCTCATATCTTGGATTAAAATATCCAAAAGTTACAATCAAAAATAGTGAAATAGTTGGGAAAATAGAGGTCAAAACAAAAAAAGACAAATCATCCACATCTACTCTTTTTTGGATTTTCATTTTCCAAAATTCATAGGAAGTGGTAAACTCTCCAATATCATCTCCCGCAATAGAATCATTAATGTACATTGATTTGAAATCAATTTGATCAATTAGGTTATTTTCTACGATAAAGGCTTTTCCGTTATTAAGTTTGAAACTCAAATCCCCTTCGTTGTTGTTTAAAACAGCATTTTTACTTAAAATAAATTGGTCTTTATTCTCTTTTGTTTGGAAAAGCTTTACATCTTTATAAAACGATTTATCTTCTGCACCAATATAAATTAACCAATCTCCAAATTTTTGTCCAAATTGAGAAGCTTTGATATTAAAATGTGCCTCTTTTTTCTTTGTATCTAAAAATTGTTTTGTTAGAAATTTTGTTTTTGGGATAAGACCTACTGAAACAATCAATAATAATGCAGATACTAAAAATGCTATAGGAAGATATATTTTAAGAATTTTTAGTGGATTTAACCCAAAAGAGGTTATAACAGCCAACTCATATTCACTTGATAACTTAGATAAAGTTATTACTAAAGATATAAAAAAAGATATTGGTAGTGTATAGAATATGATTTGTGGTGTTGAGTAGGCAAATAATCTAAACAATTCAAGAAAATCAAGGGTAATAACTGAAGTTAGAGATGCTATCTTAACTAAAAAAACGATAGAAGTTATAAAAAATAGTCCTAAAAATATTGGAAAAAATGTAATTGATAATTGGGAATATAAATATTGTTTTAATTTCAAAAAATAACCTTTAAATATGTGTGTAACTCAAAAAAATATTCAACAAAAAATCCTAAAACTAAATAGGGAATAAAAGGAGTTTGAATATCTTTTTTTACAAAATTTGAATAAATAGCTGGAATTATAGCAAAAATTGCCCCTAAAAAAAGAGCGACTAATCCTCCTGTAACTCCTAAAATTACACCAATTAATGCAATAATTGGAATATCGCCTTCTCCTAGAGCCTCTTGTGTTTTTAAAGATTCATCTTTTAAAATTTTGGCTTTTATATTTTGGATATAAAATGTAATTACAAAATTTAAAAGTACAAAAGCTCCCGCAAATAAAAAGGCATTTTTAAAAGATTCTAAAATATCGCTATTTGTCGCAAAAAATGATAAAACCAAAGAAATTAATAGTAAATAATCAGGAACAGCTTTGTATTTTAAATCAATAAAAGATAAAACAATTAAGCTATAAGCCAAAAGAGTCATATATAAAAATTCAGAATTTAAACCCAATTTTAAATATAAACCTAAAGTTACAGCTCCACTTAAAAATTCAACTATTGGATATTGAAATGATATTTTTTCTTTGCAATAGGCACATTTTCCTCTTAAAAAAACAAAGGATAAAATAGGAATATTATGATACCACTTTATGATATTTTGACATTTTGGGCATCTACTTCTTGGAGTTATAAAAGATAAATTTTGAGGTAATCTTAAAATCAAAACATTTAAAAAAGAGCCAAAAACAGCACCTAAAATAAAACTAAACAGCTCCAAATCTTCTCTCTCTTTTTTGGAAATCTTCTATAATTTTATCTAGCTCATCACTTTTAAAATCTGGCCAAAGGGTATCTATAAAAAACATTTCAGCATAGGCAACTTGCCATAAAAGATAGTTTGAAAGCCTAACTTCCCCGCTTGTTCGTATCATTATATCAACTGGAGGAATATTTGCTGTGTCAAGGCATTTTTCAAAGTTCTCTTCATTAACTTCAAGATTTAAATCATTTAGTTTTTTTATTGCCCTTAATATTTCATCTTTTGAACCATAATTCAAAGCTAAAACTTGAGTTAATCCCGTGCAGTTTGAAGTTTTTTCTTCAGTCTCTTTTATGGTTTTTAGTAGACTTTTTGAAAATTTTGACAAATCACCAATGGCTTTAAATTTAACATTATTAGCTAAATAAATTGGTAACTCTTTTTTTAGGTATCTATCAAGAAGTTTCATCAAAAACTCAACTTCAAGTTTTGGTCTTTGCCAATTTTCTGTGGAAAAAGCGTACAGGGTTAGATATTTTATTCCTATATTTGAGCAGTGTGTTGTGATATTTCTTACAACTTTAGCACCTTCTTCATGACCAGCTGTTCTATTTAAACCTCTTTGCTTCGCCCATCTTCCATTACCATCCATAATCATAGCAATATGGGATGGCATTTTCAAATTTTCCATTATTCAAACTCTTTTTGAAGATTTTCTAAAATTTCAAAAGAGACATCAAGTTTTGAACCTTTTGTTGTAAGTGATTTATCTTTTAAGATAAGTTCAATTTCATTGTTTTCACTTCCAAAAGTGTTATTTGTATCCAAAATATTTAGGCAAACACCATCTAAATTTTTTCTAGTTAGCATTGAAGTTGCATTTGTTTTAGCTTGAGTTTTGTCCATTTCAGCTTTGAATCCAATAGAGATTAACCCATCTTTATCTAAAGATTTTAAAATATCAATATTCTCTTTTAGCTCCAAACTCCACTCACTCCCAATAAGCTCTTTTTTTAATTTTCCATTTTGAACATATTTTGGAATATAATCGCTAACAGCAGAAACCATAAACAGATATGGTTTTTTCAAAATCAAAGTTGGAGTTGAACTATCCATTAAAGTTGGTTTTGTTAAAACACCTTTTTTTGCAACTCTTATAGAATCAGTTAAATATTCAAACATCTCTTGAGAGCTATCAACTTTTATTAGATGAACACCATTTGGAAGATTCTCATAACCACGAGTGCTTACCAAACAAACATCAGCACCTTTGTAATACAAAGCTTTTGCCATGGCTGTTGCCATTTTTCCAGATGAAAAGTTTGAAATATATCTTACATCATCAATTTTTTCAACTGTTCCACCACCACTTAATACAACTTTTCTATTTACCCAATACTCATCTTTTAGTAACTCTTTGCAAGTTGCATCAAAAATATCAATAGGTTCAGCCATAGCTCCATCGCCCACATCTTTGCAAATTAACTCTTTTGTTTGTGTTGAAATCACTTCAAAATTACAAAGTTTTAGCATTTTAAGACTTGCTTGTGTAATAGGATTTTTTATCATATTTGTATTCGCTGCAGGTGCTATTAGTTTTATTCTTGGATAAGCGAGAGCCGTTTGTAAAAGAAGATTATCTGCTATTCCATTTGCAAGTTTATTTATAGTATTTGCACTTGCTGGTGCAATTACAAAAATATCAGACCATTTTCCAATATCTATATGATTATAATCTTGATTTTTATCCCAGTTTTCACTATTTTCATCTAAAACTCTGTTTTGAGAAATGGCTTCAAAAGTAATTGGATTTATGAATTTTTTAGCACTTTCACTCATAATAACTCGAACATTTGCACCTGCTTTTATATAGAGTCTTATGAGTTCTAGTGTTTTATAAATAGCAATAGAACCAGAAACAGCAACTAAAATTTTTTTGTTTTTTAATAGCATTTTAGGGTTCTATTTTTTTTGATTGAAGTGTTTGTAAAAGTAACCTTCTACTATTTTTTTATTTGCTCTCGTAAGATATAATTCACCTTTTTTCACATTTCCAGTTACACAAGAACCAGCACCGATTAATACATCATCTTCTATTGTTACAGGAGCTACAAATTGTGTATCACTTCCAACAAATACATTTTTACCAATAATTGTTTGATGTTTTTTTACTCCATCATAATTACAAGTAATTGTTCCACAACCAATATTTGTTCCCTCATCAATAGAGCAATCACCTAAATAAGCAAGGTGTCCTGCTTTTACACCATTTAAAATAGCTTTTTTTGTCTCTACGAAGTTTCCAATATGTGTGTTTTTGATGTTACTTTCAGGTCTAATTCTTGCCATTGGTCCCACATCACTATCTTGAATAATTGAGTTTTCAATAACAGAGTTTGTTTTAATATGAGAGTTTATAATTTTTGAATTTCCTAAAATTGTAACTCCATTTTCAAGAATAGATTCCCCTTGGATTTCTACTCCATCTTCAATATAAATAGTATCTGGAAGTCTCATAATAACACCAGCTTTTAAAAACTCTTTTTTAATTCTATTTTGGTGAATTACTTCAGCATCTGCTAATTCTACTTTTGAATTAACACCTTTGAAATTCTCTTCATTTACAATAAGTGGTTTTAGTGTTTTTCCTTGACTTATTGCCATCTCTATTAAATCAGTGATGTAGTACTCTTTTTGTGCATTGTTGTTGTTTAGATTTGGTAAATTATCAAGTAAAAACTTTGTTTCAAACTGATAAATTCCAGCATTTGCAGTTGTTACAGCTAACTCTTCAAGTGATGCATCTTTTTGTTCAACTATCTTTTTTACACTTCCATTTTCAATAATTACTCTTCCGTATCCATCAGCACTATCAAGTTCTAAAACAGACATTACAATAGTTGCATCTATGTCAAATTTTTTTAACTCATCTGATTGAATCAGAGGCATATCCGCATTTAAAACCAAAACTTTCTCATATTTTGGAGTTATGTTCATCACAGCTCCACCAGTTCCAGGATAGTTTTCATGGTCTTGAATAACATAATTTATATTGTCAAAATATTTTTCCATTTCGGCTTGAACACGAGAAGCTTGATGAAATAAAACAACAGTTACATCATCACTTAATTTTAAAGATTCTCTTATTGAATAATATAACATTGGTTTTCCAGAGATTTTATGTAAAACCTTTGGAGTTGTTGATTTCATTCTAGTTCCTTGCCCTGCTGCAAGTATAATTATTGATTTATTTATCATGTTTTTTATCCTCTTAAAGCTTCATTTATTTCATTTCTTGTATTCTCAACTGCTTCTTGCAGTGAACTTTTCATTTTTATATCTGTTATATTTGCATTTAAAAGTTGTTGCATATTCTCTTCTTTAGACTTAAGAAATTTGGCAACTTTTTGACTTTTTGGATATCTGTTATACATCAATACTCCAGAGGCAATAAGTGCAATAACTAATTTTGTGTGTCCAAATACAACTGCATAGTTTAGTAGGGTAAATCCAGAGTTATCAGGTTGATTCATATCTGCTCCTGCAGCCATAAGCCATCTTGCAATTTTATAGTTTCCATTCCATTGGGTGTGATGTAATGCCGTTCTTCCATGAATATCTTTTAGGGCTAAATTTGCTTTTTTAGTTAAAAGTTTTTCCACAACAGCTAAATCATTTGCAATTACTGCCTTATGAAATACGGTTCTTCCTTGCTTATCTTGAATATCCACATTTATTCTAAATTTTAGGAAAAAAACTAATCTTTCGTGGAAAAGTTCTTTCTCTTTTTTATCATTCTCATTGATTTTTAGACCCTCTTCAACTAAATAAGAAAGTGGTGTATTACCATCATTATCTATCTCATTTGGATTCATTCCATAGTTTATTAAGGTTTTAATTAACTCAAAATCATTATATAAAACAGTATCAAAAAGAACAGTTTTCCCATCTTTTCTTTTGTAGTTCAAATCAGGATAATATGAGAGTATTTTTTTGAATAATAAATCATACCTTTCATCATTTCTTATCTCTAAAATCTGTTTTGTTGTTCCTTTTTTGTAGCCATTTTGTATCAACATAATCTCTATTAATTCATCAACAATAGATTTTTCATCTTCATTTTTTTTGTTTATATCTGCACCATATTGGATTAGATAATCAATCATTCTATAGTTTGAGTAACCCTTTAAAATCTCTTTATATAAAATAGAATAACCCTCTTCATCTGTAATATTTACATTAGCTCCACAATCAAGTAAGAATTTAACATTGTCATAATTTTTTGAAGCTATCTCTTTTGCAAGGGTTGTTAAACCATCATCTTCATGAATTTTGTCAATATTTAAACCATTTTCTATTAGAACAATAGCTATTTTTAAATACTCTCTAGTTTCATTTATTAGTCTATATTTACCCTCTAAATCTTTTAGATTCTCTTTTTGTAACTCTAAAATATAGAGTAATTCATCAAGTAGAGTTTTCCCATACTTATCCATAACATTTAGATTTACACCTTTTTTTATGAAAAGTTTTATAACATCTACATTTTTAACACCCAAAAGAACGGCATTAAATAGAGCATTTTGTCCATCAGGATTTACAATATTTACATCTATTCCATTTAAAATCAAAACTTTTGCTATGGTTGGGTCTTCTTTTAAAACAGCTCTAAAAAGTACAGTTTCTCCATTTTCATCTAAAACATTTATATTTTCAATATTGTTTACAACTTCTTTAACAATATTTTCATTTCCACCTTCAACAGCATCAAAAAGTACAGTTTTCCCATATCCATCTTTGATATTGAAATCAGGCTTATAACCATTTAATATCTGAAAAGTTCTAAAATCTCCACTTAGTGCAACATCTTGAATGATTGTTCTATTTGAACTATTTTTGTGATTTATTGATGCTCCATGGTCAAGCAAAAACCTTATCATTAATCCATCATTTTTATCAATACACTCATTTAAAACAGTTTTCCCATAGATATCTTCACTATTTATATCTATTCCTCTGTCTAAAAGCAGTTTTACCACATCAACTTTTCTTTTTGCAACAAGTGGATAAAGTATAGTTCTACCTTTATCATCTTTTCTATTTAAATCTATTCCCTTTTCTAAAAATTTTTCTACTTTTTTTAAATCTGGTTCATTTTTGAGTATCTCTTTTTGAAATTGTTCATCAGTACTATTTAGGAATTTAAACACAACAAAAACCTTTTTCCAATATTTACTTTATTTTATCCAATTTTTTATTAAATCGTTTGTTTTTTATATCTGCTCTTTTATCTCTTCTCTCTCTATATTCTTTTGGTTTATCTTTGAAACTTCTCTCAAAAATTTCCTCTTTGGCTAAACCACTTTTTAATGATTTTTCAATAAATGAGTTAAAAGAGTTTCTTAAAATATATGCTTTATCGTGGTCTGGAAAAAGTTCAGGTAACTTATACGATAACCAAAGATATAAAGATATTTTTTTTACTTCATCTTCCACAAGTAATAAATCTTTTTGTGTTACTGCTTTTTTAGGCAAAGTAATGGAAGGTTTATAATGACATACTCTTTTTTTGATAATTGCTGCAATATATGAATCAAAAGCTTGAAGAATAATAGTTGATTTTTTGGTTATAGGTGCTTGTGCTAAAAGATATTTTTCTTCTAGTGTTAAATTGTGCTTTGTATCTACAATAGTGGCTGCTTCTAACATTGAAGAGATATTTGCAGCCACAAAAGGACCACTAAAATACATATTATCTGCAAAGAATTTCAAAATTTTTGTCAAAGATTTTGTTTTTATATGACTTGCTAAACCCTCTAATTGTTGGTTATTTATCTTTACTTTAAAGGGAGGTTTTATGGTTTTTATTGGAGCTTCAAATTCATCTTTTATATAGTTTAAAACATCTCTTCTAGTTGCACCCAAATATCCAGCCTCAAAATGTCCATATCTTCCAGCTCTACCAGCTATTTGAACTATTTCATTTACACTTATTTTTCTTTTGCTTTTTCCATCAAATTTTGTATCAGTTGTAAAAAGTATGGTTTTAATAGGAAGATTTAATCCCATGGAAATTGCATCTGTTGCTATTAAGATTTCACTTCTTTTTTCTCTAAATCTTTTTGCTTCATCTCGTCTAACTTCAGGAGAGAGATTTCCATAAATTACTGAAATAGAGTATTTTTTTTCTAATTTTTGTTTGAGTTTTAATACATCCGCCCTTGAAAAAGCAATAAGTGCAGTTCCTGATTCTAATCTTTCCAATGGAGTCCATTTATCAAGAACTTTTAACTCATTTTTTCTTTGGTGTTTTATTATTTCTAAATCTTCATCCAAATATTGTGCTATTTTTTTTACAGCTTCAAGTGCATTTACACTTCCTGTCATAATCACTTTTTTTGCAGGGCATCCAATTATTGCATTAACCCAAGCCCAACCTCTATCTTCATCTGCTAACATTTGAACTTCATCAATAACCGCCACATCCACATCCAAATCAAAATCTATCATTTCAATGGTTGAGCAAACATGTGCGGAGTCTTCATTTAGGAGTTGTTCTTCTCCTGTAATCAAAGAAGCTTCTATATTTGAAGCTTTCAAATCCTCATAACCTTCTAGTGCCAAAAGCCTTAAAGGTGCCAGATATAATCCACTATTAGCCTCTTTTAATTTTTGCATAGCAGAATATGTTTTCCCTGAGTTTGTAGGTCCTACATAAAACTCTAGTTTTCTGTTTAGTGTTCTAGCTAGTGGGTAAAGTGTTTTTAAGTCGCAGTTTAAAAGTGCGTGTAGTTGTTGTTGCCAATTATCTTTCATAGGGGTATTATAATCAATTCAATATAATACAACTTTAAATAATGAAGGATTTTGATGAATTGTGAATATTTTGGAAAATGTGGTTCGTGTTCTTTGCATGACAAAAATTATGAAGAGCAGTTGGATTTTAAACTAAAAAGAGAAAAAGAGAGATTTTCTGAGTTTTTTAATGGAAATTTTGATGTTATAAGAAGTAGTGAAAGTGCTTTTAGAAATAGAGCAGAATTTAGAATTTGGAAAGATTTTGATGAGTTTGATAATCCTACATTCTCTTATGCTATGAATGGTTTTGATAAAAATGTTGTTCCTATAAAATCTTGTCAAATAGTAAGCTCTCATATTCAAGAGGTTATGCCTCAAATTTTGAAATTTTTACAAAATAATTTGGACTTTGCTCAAAAGATTTTTGCAATAGAGTTTTTAGGCTCAACCACAAAAGATTTGCTTGTAACTTTGATTTATCACAAAAAACTTGATGAAAATTGGATAGAGAAAGGAAAGCTTTTACAAGAGCAATTAAATATAAAAATAATGGGAAGAAGTAGAGGACAAAGATTGGTTCTAAGTGAAGATAATATCAATGAAACACTTCCTATAAATGGCAAAGATTTTAGCTTTAATTATCAAGAGGGTGGCTTTACTCAACCAAACACAAATGTTAATTCACAAATGATTTCATGGGTTTTAGACAATATAAATGAGAGTTTAAATGATTTATGTGAATTGTATTGTGGAGGTGGGAATTTTACTATTCCATTATCTACTAAATTTAAAAGAGTTTTGGCTACAGAAATCTCTAAGACCTCTATAAAATCAGCAAAAAATAATTGTTCTTTGAATGATATAAAAAATATCGAATTTATCAGAATGAGTGCAGAGGAGTTTTCACAAGCTTTGAATGAAGTGAGAGCATTTAATAGGCTTAAAGATATAAATTTGAAAGATTATTGTTTTGATACAATTTTTGTAGATCCTCCAAGGGCTGGATTAGACGATTTAACTACAAATTTGGTTAAAAATTTTGAAAAAATTATATATATCTCTTGTAATCCTGAAACTTTACATAGGGATTTAAAAGAGCTTTCAAAGAGTCATAATATCCAAAATATGGCACTTTTTGACCAGTTTGCTTATACGCATCACATAGAGTGCGGAGTGATATTAAATAAAATTTAATAATTTAATCTAATTTTAAGAAATTTTACAAAAAAGTCTGATATAATTTCTTTATATTATATAAAGATGAGGTAAACATCATGAGAATAAATACAAACGTTTCATCTCTTTCAGCACAAGAAGCAGCTGTAAATACAAACAAAAAACTAGGTTCTTCTTTAGAGAAGTTATCATCAGGATTAAGAATTAATAAAGCGAGTGATGACGCTTCAGGTTTAGCAATAGCTGACAAATTAAGAACACAAGCTAGTGGATTAAGTCAAGCGGTTGATAATGGAAATTCGGCAGTTGCATTAACACAGATTGCAGATAAAGCAATGGCAGAGCAATCAAATATCTTAGATACAATCAAAACTAAATTGATTCAACAAGCAACGGCTACAACATCATTAGATGGAGCAAAAGCAATAGCAAAAGATATCCAAAAATTAATAGATCAAATCGATAATATTTCTGAACAAACAGAATATAATGGACAATATTTATTAAGAGCGAGTGCAACAGGTTCAGAAACATTGGAATTAAAATTCCAAATGGGAGTAAGAACAGGGGATACAATATCTTTAAAAGCTGGTATTTTCTCAAACCAATCGGGTTTAGGAATTTCAGATGTTTATGATTCAGCAGCAGGTTCTTGGACAACAGCTACTTCTGCACAAGATTCAGCAAGAAGTCATTTAGCGACAATAGATAGCGCATTGACAAAATTGAATGGATGGAGAGCAGATATAGGTTCAACACAAAATCAGATTGAATCAGCGGTTAGAAATATCCAAACACAAGTTACAAATGTAAAAGCAGCGGAATCTGTAATCAGAGATGTTGATTATGCAGCGGAAAGCGCGAACTTCAATAAACAAAATATAATATCTCAAGCGGGATCTTATGCCTTAAGTCAAGCTAATAATGTTCAACAAAATATTATGAGATTATTACAATAGTTTTTGTTTTTTTCATAATAAAAAAGGGTCGAGAGAAATCTTGACCCTTTTTTATTATTTGTTTTATATTTAATCTAAATTTAAGAAATGTTGATATATAATTTCAATATATAAAGAACAGATTAGGGTTTGATGAAATCCGAAGAGATTATCTCTATGCTTGAGTTTATCAAGAAGGTTTTAGGCTGTAAACATAAGTTTACTTTTGTGTCATAATCTTAAAAGGATATATTATGAGAATCAATACAAACGTTTCATCTCTTGGAGCTCAAGAGTCGGCAATTAATACAAATAGAAAATTAAGTACTTCTTTAGAGAAGTTATCATCAGGATTAAGAATCAATAAAGCTAGTGATGATGCTTCAGGTTTAGCAATAGCTGATAAATTAAGAACACAAGCTAGTGGATTAAGTCAAGCGGTTGATAATGGAA
>JBBITK010000009.1:31154-46423 GCA_037440805.1 Arcobacter sp.
AGCAGCAGGTTCTTGGACAACAGCTACTTCTGCACAAGATTCAGCAAGAAGTCATATGGCAACGATAGACAGTGCATTGACAAAACTGAATGGATGGAGAGCAGATATAGGTTCAACACAAAATCAAATTGAATCAGCGGTTAGAAATATCCAAACACAAGTTACAAACGTAAAAGCAGCGGAATCTGTAATCAGAGATGTTGATTATGCAGCGGAAAGTGCGAATTTTAATAAACAAAATATAATATCTCAAGCGGGATCTTATGCCTTAAGTCAAGCTAATGCAATGCAACAAAATATAATGAGATTACTACAATAGTAATCCCATTATTATAGGGATCGATGGATTCCAAAGGGTTTAGACTCTATGCTTGGTAAGACAAGAATGTTTCGGTCGTAAACAAAAGTTTACATTAGTGTCATAATAATTTTTAAAGGATATATTATGAGAATAATGACAAATGTTTCATCTCTTACAGCACAAGAATCAGCTGTAAATACAAGTAAAAAATTGGGTTCTTCTTTAGAAAAATTATCTTCTGGATTAAGAATTAATAAAGCAAGTGATGATGCTTCAGGTTTAGCAATTGCTGATAAATTAAGAACACAAGCTAGTGGATTAAGTCAAGCGGTTGATAATGGAAATTCAGCAATTACATTAACACAGATTGCAGATAAAGCAATGGCAGAGCAATCAAATATCTTAGATACAATCAAAACTAAATTGATTCAACAAGCAACGGCTACAACATCATTAGATGGAGCAAAAGCAATAGCAAAAGATATCCAAAAATTAATAGATCAAATCGATAATATTTCTGAACAAACAGAATATAATGGACAATATTTATTAAGAGCGAGTGCAACAGGTTCAGAAACATTGGAATTAAAATTCCAAATGGGAGTAAGAACAGGGGATACAATATCTTTAAAAGCTGGTATTTTCTCAAACCAATCGGGTTTAGGAATTTCAGATGTTTATGATTCAGCAGCAGGTTCTTGGACAACAGCTACTTCTGCACAAGATTCAGCAAGAAGTCATTTAGCGACAATAGATAGCGCATTGACAAAATTGAATGGATGGAGAGCAGATATAGGTTCAACACAAAATCAGATTGAATCAGCGGTTAGAAATATCCAAACACAAGTTACAAATGTAAAAGCAGCAGAATCTGTAATCAGAGATGTTGATTATGCAGCAGAAAGTGCGAACTTCAATAAACAAAATATAATATCTCAAGCTGGATCTTATGCTTTAAGTCAAGCAAATTCAGTTCAACAAAATGTTTTAAGATTATTACAATAGTCTTAAAAACTTCTAAAATTAAAAATCTTTATCGTGTTAAGGTAGTGAAAATATCGCTACTTTAAACGATATTTTAATTATTACTAAGATAAAATCAAACAAGTTAGTATTTAACAATTTACCTTTAAGAAGCATATATGGATGATATTACAACCCTTTTACATTTAAATTTCTCAAAAAATATGGAATTTTTGAAAAAAAATTATATAAATATTTTTAATGAAATTGAAGAATTATCTAGTTGTTTTGAGAAAAATCAAGATTTAGAATCTTATTCTATAGAAGTTGTAGAAGATTATTTTGATATTTATAATCATAAAACTAATAGTTATTTTTATGCAACAAACAGTTTTTTTCAAGCAGAGTTTATCTCTAAACATATAAATTTCACAAAAGATGGTTCTTTAGATTTATTAAGAAAAATTCCACAAACAAATAAATTGATTTTTAATGATTATTACCATGAAATGAAGCCTATTATAAATTTTATAAATAATAATGTTGATTTTGACAACATAGAGTTTAAAAAGATTTATAAATTTGTCTATATTGGTACAGGATTAGGATTTCATATTCAAGAAATAAATAAAAAAATAGATTCTTATGTAACTTTGATTATAGAACCTGATATAGAAATTTTTAGATTATCTTTATTTACCACTGATTATACAATTTTTGCAGAAGGGAATAAAAAACTTTTTTTAAGTGTAGGTAGTGATAAATTAAGAAGATTAAATACATTGGCAAATTTCTCAGCATATCATGATTATATGAATTATAATGTGAAGTACTATAATTTTTTAGAATCTACAACATTTATAAAAAAAGAGTTGATTGATTTTTTTGGTAATAATTCAATTACAGATTTTCCATACAAAGCAATAATTCAAGTATTTGGTCGAACTCTTCATTATATGAAAGAAAAAAATAAGTTTCTATCTTTACCAAAGTCTTTGGATACAAAAGTTTTGGATGATAAAAAAGTTTTATTGATAAGTGCAGGTCCATCTTTGGATGGTTACATTGATTGGATAAAAAAATATCAAGATAAATTTACTATAGTTTGTGTGGATGTAATTACTAGAAAATTGGAGAAAAATGGAATTATTCCTGATGTTGTTGTCTCTATTGACCCATCTGAAAAATGTGCTGATTTTTTAAATACTCAAAATCCAGATTTTTTAAATAATAGTGCAATTATCTTTTTGTCTCAACAATCTTTAGAAACTTATGAATTAATGAAAGATAAAAATATCTATTTTACTCAAGGGTTGGCGATATTAAATAAGTTGGGTTATTTTGGCTCTTGCCCAAATGTGGGTACTTTCTCATTTTTAGCTTCTATTTTATTGAAGGCTAAAGAGCTATATTTAATTGGTTGTGATGCAGCTTTTAATCAAGAAACAGGTGAAAGATATGCAAAAGATTCTTCTCATTATATAAAAGATAAACAAAAAGAGAGTGGCGATAAAATTTATGACCATGATGATTTAGTTGAAGTAAAAGGAAATCTTAGAGATACAATAAAAACAAACAATGGTTTATTAGCTTTTAGAAGTGATTACGAAAGAACAATTTTCGTTTTGAAAGAGAGTTTTGATTTTAAATGTTATAACTTATCTGATGGTGCTTATATTGAAGGAATTACTCCTTTATCGAAAGATGAAATAACAGTAATAGCAGAAAATTTAAATAATAAAAAATCTGATGTTGTGGAGTTGTTTGATGGAATCTCTGACATAATTGAAGAAGATGATATTAATTATGATAGTTCTGTAAAAAATATAAAAGCGATTATAAAAAAGATTGAAAAGTTTAAAAAATCTGAATTTACATCTTCTAATAATTTTTTAGATAAAAAGTTAGAAATGACAGCATTTGTTTTGGAGTCTTTGAGAGATGAAAAAGATTATGTTTTTGCAAATATATTTTTAAAATTTATAGCATTATCTGATATTTATATCAATTTTGTCTTAAATCTAAGACAAAAAGAGTTAAACGATAAAAAACATTTAAAAGGATTGGGGAAATATTGGGCTGAAGCTGTAATAGATGTTTTTAATCATATTTTAGCTGTTATAAAAAGTGCTTAAAATAATTTCAAGTTCTTCTCTTGAAATTATTTTTTGATTTTCTTCTAAAAATTTTACTTTCATCTCTTTTTTTGAACCTATTTGAACACTAAAAGTAGGTTTCTCAAAGAGATTGCACTCCATAAAAACTGAAGAGTTTATTCCAAAAACAACTTTACTATAAAAAATAAGCTCATAAATATCACAATCTTCACAAATTATATTTAGATTATTGTATTTTCTAAGAAGAATATTGTATTTATTTTTATTCTCCCTTGGATGAAGTTTTAGAAAAATAGGTATATTTAGATTTAATTTTTTAATAGAATCCAAAATATTTTCAACCATTTGATATTCTGTAAATCCAAAGTTTAAGCCATAAAGTTCATATAAATATTCAGATAAAATTACTAAATATTGAAATTTATATTTTTTTACAAACTCATTTGTGATTTTTGGTTTTTGATTTTTAAAAAATTTGTTTAGATATACTTCATAAATATTCTCTTTATAGACTAATTTTTCATTTAGATATTTAATATTGCTTTTAAATGCTTTATCAAAAATCCAAATTTCATTTGGTGCAAATTTTTCATCTAAGATTTGATTATCCAATAAAAATCTCATTTCAAAATTTGAACTATTATCTACAATAACAATACTTTTTTGAACATTTGATAGTTTTGCTTTTTTTAAAATATTCATTTCATAAGATGAATTTATACCAGAAGTTCCAGTTACAACTGTACAATCTTTTGTAAAACTAAAATCCTCATCTTCGCCAATATATTCTGGAATGTGTTGTAAATATATATTTTTTGCAACAGCTGAACCAAAATAAGCTTTTATTTTTGAGTAATTATTCTTATATAATCCTATGTAAGAAACAACCATATTTGCACTAGCAGCATCGTGGGCAAAAGCTAAAAGAGTTTTAAACATCGATTTTTTCTATAAATTGAAAAATGAAATCTTTAAATAAATGTTTATCCAAAAATTTTATTCCTCTATTTGTATTTATGATTTTAGCACCCATTTGTCTTTTAAAAAAAGATATTGCAAGTTGTTTTTCATCATTTATATCATCTATTCCACCAAATTTAGTAACTCCACTGGGTGAGCCATAAATTATATGATTGAAGTTTTGTTGTTTAAAAAAGATATTTGCATTCCATAATAAAAAGTGAGAATAGGGTTCTTGATTTTCCTCTTTTTTTGAGACAGAAGTTGCGTAAATAACACTTTTATCATAGTGAAAAAATAGGCTAAAACTCAAAAAATCTTTTTCATTTTTGATATAAAAAAGAGTTGCTAAACCATTTTTTAGTAGTTTAAATTGTTCTTCAAAAAGTGATATTTTTCTTGCTCTATCTTTGGCTATTTCACAATGTAAATCATAGAATTTTAAAAATATTTCCCAAGAAGCACTCTCTTTTGTCATTATTAAAAATTGATTTTTTGTATTTTTTATATATTTATTTATTAAAGATTTATAACTTTTATTTAGATTTGTCCATAACTCTTTTTCAGGTAAAGTTAAATCAATATATAAATTTAGATTGTTTGTTTCAAAATAATCATATTTCTTTAAAATGTTATATTTTAAATTAAAATCATTTTTTATGGCTAGTGAATCATCCATATAAAATTTTATTTGTTTAATATTTTTTGTTTGAGCAATAAAATCTATCTCTTTAAATATGATTTTTTCAGATTTTTCATCAATATATAGGGGTGATGGAATATATCCTTTATTTGCAGAAATTGATAAATTATTCTCGATATTTTCTAAAAATATTAGGGCTAATCCCATATATTTACCATCTTTCTTGAGAATAAAACTCAAATCATCAACAAAGTTGCAATAGGATTTATAATAGTTTATTCCAAATTTTGTGTATAAAAATGAGTGTGGTAAAACATCTAATGCTTTATTCCACTCTTCTTCAAAGTTGATTGAATTTTTATCAAGAATAGTTAAATTTTCATCTTGCATTTAAAGATTTCCATGAATCATTTTTGTCTATACAAACAGTAAAATTAAATGGTAATTTCCCATGAACTAAAGTTACATTTGGTGTTAATTCTTTGATAATAAAATCTAAAATTTCAAGTGGATTTATGTAGTATGTCTCTTCATCTTTAAAATTTACATAACTACTAATTGCATTAAATATGATTTTTTTATTTCCTAACTCAAATAGAGCTTTTATCATATTTTTTATCCAAATAAAATCTTGTCCATAATTGCTATTAAAAAGTCCGCTAACTATCACATAATCAAATTTTTCCAAAGATTTTTCTTCTAAAATATTTATATTCTTTAAATCTATTTGTGGATAATTTTTTCTACCTTGTTTCAGCAAATTTTCATTTATATCATAACCTGTATATTTCCCTGTAAAACCATTGAAATTTAGAAACTTGTAAAAATCAGCTATTCCGCAACCCACATCTAAAATAGAAATGTCTTTTTCTAAAGGGATAAAATTTATAATCTCTTTAAATCTGAGATATTGAGTTTGCACATCTCCCCACAATACAGCCTTTGAAGAGTTTCCATATTTATTATATGAGTCATCATAAATCTCTTTTGCTTTGTCTATTATTTCATCTGTTTTCATTTTAACTCATTTAAATTTTTACTAACTTTTAAATGGGCATTTATTACATCATTTACATCTTCAAAGCTTAATGGACTTCTTGTAAAATCATGGCTAAATAACTCTTTATAGTGTAGTTGTTCCACATTTGGACAAAGACCTTTTTCATAGTTGATATGCTCTTTAAATCCAAAACCTTTTTGATTATAAGCCCATTTATTTTGAAAAATAGGGAGTAGATAAAGTGGTCTTACATATCCGCATCCAATAGGAACGCCTTCATTTTCCCTATGTTCAACAGCACACAACTCTGCTTTTACAGCATTTATATAAGTATCTCTTGAAACACCTGCAATATTTTCATCAAATCTAAAGGCTTGAACATAATAACTGTGAGTTCTATCATCAAAAACAGAACTATTTATAAATCCAGTTGATGTTAGTGCTTCATCATAAATTTTTGCATATTTTTGTCTAATTTCAAGTTCATCATCAAGTTTTTTTAATTGTTCAATTCCAATGGCAGCTTGAATTTCTGTAAGTCTAAAATTAAAACCCAACATATTAACAAGATCTGTTTCACCTTTTCTTTCAACTATAGATTCCGCATGATTTCTTATTAGTTGCATTTTATTTGCTAAAGATTCGTCATTTGTTGTACAAACACCACCTTCACCTGTGTGAATATGTTTGTGATAATTTAGACTAAAAACGCCAATATCTCCCAAAGTTCCAACTTGTTTGCCTTTGTAAGTAGCCCCTGGAGCTTGAGCACAATCTTCAATTATATATAAATTATTCTCTTTTGCTATTTGAATTATTTCATCCATATTTGAAGGACATCCAAAAATATGAACAACAATTATGGCTTTTGTATTTTTTGTGATAACTTTTTTTAACATATCTGTATCAAAAGAGTAGGTATTTTTGTCTAAATCACAAAATACAGGAGTTGCATTATAAAAAAGAGGTGATGAAGCTGAAATTGACATAGAATAAGGACTTACTATAACTTCATCTCCTAGCCCAATTCCACAAGCACCAAGTGCGGTTATAAGTCCAGAAGTGTTTGAATTTACAGCAACACTATATTTAGCATCAAATTTTTCACACCATGCTTTTTCAAAAGCTTGAACATACTCTCCACCATAAAAATCATCGCACCAAGCACCCAGATATTTAGAAAGAACACCACTATTTAACACTTTTGTAACAGCATCTATCTCTTGTTGTGCAACATTATTGTATCTTGGAAAAAGATTTTTTCTGATTTTTTCTCCACCATTTATTGCTAAAATCGCCATTATAAATCCTTTAATATGTATTCTAAAAAGTTTTTGTTTTTTAATTCATCTTCAAAAGAAGAGATATTTTTTCCATTGTTGTTTAAAATTTTTGATATTTTTTCATAGGCATAATAGATTAAATATTTGTTGTTTATTTCTACTTCTTCTGCAAAATTATCAAAAATTTTATAAGTTGGAAAATTTATATCATTTGTAATTTTGCAATAAGAAATTGTACCTTTTGAATTTAAAAATTTTATTTGTTGGGAGTTTGTATAAATATCCATACTTATCAAATTATATTTTTCATGATTGTGAGATATAAAAAATATAGGGATTGTTTGATTTTTGTAAGAAACTAAAATATATAGGTCATAACATAAATCATTTTCATCAAAACCAATGGAAGAAGATAGTATTGAAGAAGATTTTATTTCTAAATCATCAAAAAGATAATTTAGTAAATCAATCAAATGTGAGCCATTGTTTTTTAGACCTTTACAATAATTTATTACTATTTTTTCTATGAAATTTTCATTTACTAATCTATTTTTTAAATCAATAAATGCTGGAGAAAACCTTCTTAGATAGTTTACAACTATTCTATTTTTTATATTTTCAGATAAATTATCATATTCATTAGTAATAGAAAATAGTGGTTTTTCTACAAAAAATATTTTTATATTTTTATTGTTTTTAAAATCATCTAATATGGAAAAATGTTTATTTGTAGGTGTTGCAATAACTAAAATATCAATATCATCTTTATTTACTATTTCATTGTGAGAAGTATATAACTGACTATTTGGAAAAAAATCTTTTAAGATTTTTTCATTCTCTAAATTTATATCAACCGCATACTTTAAATTAAAATCTTTATGTAAAAAAATAGCTTTTGTATGACTCAATGCGGTTGTTGGATTAGCTTTATTAGTATCGAAAAGTAGAGCGATATTGCCTAAACCTATTAAAGCTACATTGAACATTTTATGAAAGCCCTTTTCTTTTTATACTTTTATTTAATTCTTTTAAGTGTGGATTTTTTTTGATGAAATCTAAAATATCATCCAATGTAAAATAGATATTATCAAAGTTTTTACATATTGTTTCTATAAGATTAAAATCTTCCATAGTATCCAATGTAATAGATAAATCAGGCATATAGTGTTTTTCACTAGCTTCGATATTATGGATTTTATATTTTCCACTGGTGTATAAATATGGAGTTACATGTTCCATATCTTGATATTCAAGTTCTCTATTTGTTGATACACTTTTTAGTGTTTCATAGGAATATACTTGTACAGCTAAACCTATTGGGTAAGTTATTTTTAGACAATTTGATACATATTCAAAATCATTTTCCAAATAAAACTTTATTGTCTCATCTATGATACTTTTTTCAAGTAATGGACAATCTGCTGTTAATTCTACAACAATATCTGAACCAAATTTTTCATGGGCTTGTAAAACTCTCTCATATACATTGTTTTCACTTCCTCTAAAATAACTAATAGAGTTTTGTTCACACCATTTTACAATCTCATCATCTTGTGAATTTATAGTTGTTGCAACTATTATATCGTTTATATATTGGCTATTTTTTATTCTATTTACCATAAGTTCTAGGTTTACAATACCATTTATAGGTTTTAAAACCTTTCCTGGTAACCTTGATGAAGTCATCCTAGCTTCAATAGAGATATTTATTTTCATTTTAACTCTTTTATTTTTTAAGTATAAACATCTGATCAACTAAACTGCTATTTTCAAGATAAGGAAGTTTTTGCTCTTTTATAACTTCTAAATTTTCAAAATTTGTTTTGTATAAATTCATAAAATCTGTTTTCCACATAAGACTATCTTGTCCATGGTACTTTATTTCTGTATATTCTTCAGCAAAATATTCTAAACCCCAGATATATTTTTTACTTACTCTATAGATTTCTTTTAAAACACTATTTATATTTTCAGGTGAAATATGAATCAATACTCCATGGGTAAAAACAACATCAAAGAAATTGTCTTTAAAGGGAATATCAAGGGCATCTCCTTTTATAATATTTAGATTATCTGCCCTATGTTTTGCAAAGTTTATGGCTCTATCTTGAATTTCTATACCATAAAGATTTGTAAATCCCATAGTTTGTAAATGTAAGATTTGATTTCCGATGTTTGTTCCTACTTCCAAAATTTTGGCATCTTTTGGAATATTGTTTAAAAAAGAGTTGTTTAAGTCTGTTTTAGAAATACCAAATCTATTTATATATAGATTTTCTAACTGTTCTGGATTAAATAGATTTCTTTGAAGATAATCTTCTCCAAACTCCGATTCCCATGTTTTTCTTTGGTGTGTAACTTGCATTGTACATCCTAATTTAATATGGTTTGATTATACAAGTACATTTCTTATTATTAGATTAAATTTAATCTTTCTCCAAATAAATAATTTTTTTTAGCTTTCTTCCCTAAAACATCATTTAAATATTTTGGATGAAGACCATATCCTGGTCTTACACTTTTTATATTATCTTCTGTAAAAGTTTCACCCTCTTTTATATCCTTTGAAATATATAAACTTCTAGCAAATTGTCTTGATTTTTTCTTCTTTTCAGTCATACTATAATCAATTTTCCCAATAAGTTTTTCCGCATCCCTTACAGCATTTATCATCTCTTCAAACTCTTTTTTATCCAGAGAGAATTCACTATCAGCCCCACCAATAGATTTATCTAAAATAAAATGTTTTTCTATAACCTTTGCTCCAAAAGTGGTAGCTACAATAGGTGCAGTAATACCTAAAGTATGGTCTGAAAATCCACTAATCACTCCAAAAGTTTGTGCAAGATTAGGAATAGTCAAAAGATTTGCATCTTCCAGGGAAGCTGGATATGCACTTGTACATTTTAAAAGTATTATTTCATTGTTTCCAATACTTCTACAAATATCCACAGCATCTTGAATTTCATCTATTGTTGCAATACCCGTTGAAATAATAATAGGTTTTCCTTTTGAAGCTGTATATCGTATTAGTTCATAATCTGTAATTTCAAATGAAGCTATTTTATAAGCACTTGGGTTAAATTGCTCCAAAAAATCCACAGCACTTTTATCAAAGGGAGTTGAAAAAATATCAATATTTATACTTCTCGCAAACTCAAAAAGTTCCTTATGCCACTCCCAAGGTAAATAAGCCTCTTTATATAAATCATAAAGGTTTTTATTATCCCAAAGAGTTCCACCTTTTATTATAAAATCTTCATTATCACAATTTAAAGTTAATGTATCAGCTGTATATGTTTGAAGTTTTATTGCATTTGCACCAATTTGTTTTGCAACTTTTATAGTCTCTTTTGCAATATTTATATCTCCACCATGGTTGGCACTAAGTTCAGCTATTATAAAAACTCCATCTTTTTCTAAATCAAAATTACCTATTTTCATTTTCTAGCTCCATAATAATTACTTCTTTATTATTTATGTTTTTTGTTCCTATTTTTTCAAATCCAAATTTTTTATATAGTTCGTGTGCTTTAATATTTTCTACAAAAACTTCAGAAAAGATTTTTTTAACTTTTAGAGTATCAAATGAATAATTTATAATTTCATTTAAAAGAGTTTTCCCATACCCAAATAAATCAGGATTCCCATAAATACCCATTTCTAAACTTATTGGAGTTATGTTTACAAAATCAATTACTCCAATGTAAGCATTTTTTTCTTTTACTAAAAAATATAATTTATCTTTTTTTATTTTGAGATTCTCTATAAAATTTAGATGTTCTTCCAATTTAATTTCTTCTTCATTGTACATACATTCTCTTATCTGTGGTCTATTTCTCCACTCTAAAATCATCTTTTTTTCTTCAAAATTTAGGTCAATAAAGTTTAGTAATTCAATATTATTCATTTAAAGGTCTTTTGTTAATTTTACAAAGAGCAATATTCACTTTCTCTTTATTAAATTTTGGAATAACCAACTCTCTATTCTTTTTTAGAAAATTAAACATATCAATTTGATTTTCTGCAGTTTTTATAGCAATTATTGGTTTTTTCAAAAAATATACTTCATTTACAGTTACACTTGGAGTTACTATTGCAAAATCACAGTTATTTATAAGTGTTGCTACTTTATTTGAGTTGATATGCAAAGTGACAAAACTATTTTTTTTACAAAAATTTTGAAGGCTTTTTAGATTTTTATTTGCTTTTGTTGTTACAACATTTACATTTAAATTTTTAAATTTTTTTATAACTTTTAATATTTTGATATTGATATTACTATGGTCTGCACCGCCCATCGCTAAAAAAACATTTAACTTATTGTTTTTTCTTTTTGATTTTCTTTTTAACTCAAAAAATTCATCTCGCAAAAGAGTATATTTCTCTCCACATCTAAGTTCACACTCATTTGGAACTAAATCTTTGTATTTTTTTTCATCACCACTTATATTATGATTCAATAAAATATCACAACAATGTTTTTCATAAGTATCCTCAAAAACAAAGATTTTTAGGTTTGGATTTAACTCTTTTAATCTTTTTTCAAAATCATAATCAATCCCATAATGGTCAATAATTAGCATATCAATATTCAAATTTTTTATTAATTCATCCAATTCTTCAATATCATTACTTTTTAATACAATTTTTTTATACTCTGCTTCATCTATTTTGAAATTTATATTTCCTTTTAAATTCCTAACAGCAAAATATATATTATCTTTGGGATATTTTTTTGCCAAAACTAAGTCACGCATAATATGACCTGTTCCAATAAATGATGAAGAATCGGCTCTAAAAAGAATATTCATTTTGTGTTATCACTTTCTTAAAGCTTCATACATAAACTCAGCTCTTGTCCAATCCTCTAAAGTATCAATATCACAAACCAAATGTCTTGGCAACACAATAGGAATAGAGTCTTTCCCAAAAGGTATTTCATCTGATTTAATTTTTTGATTTTCCCAATAAAATTGCCCAGCATCTTGATAAGCCTCTTCCAAATCTTGGCTTCTTTTTGTAAAATTTTCTGGCCAAAACATTTCACATCTTTCATTTTGTGTGATTTTAAAAGTTCTTTGAATAGGAAAAGGCATAGAAGTACAAGAAAAAGACATTTTTGCATTGCTATTTTGCAGTTTTTCAAACCCCTCAATCAAATATTTTTCATTCAAAAAAGGAGCTGTTGCATAAATAGTACAAACAAAATCAAACTCTTCGCCATTTTGCTTTAGATATTCAATAGTGTGATTTATAACAGCACCCGTTCCAGTAAAATCATCACTTAGCTCTTTTGGTCTTAAAAATGGAATAGTTGCACCATATTTAATAGCTATTTTAGCTATCTCTTCATCATCTGTTGAAACAATAACTTTATCAAAAAGATTTGATTTTAAAGCCACTTCAATACTATAAGCAATAAGTGGTTTTCCATGAAATAATTTGATGTTTTTTTTGGGAATCCTTTTGCTTCCACCTCGAGCTGGAATTATCGCAACTGCATTAGCCATTTAAAATTTCCATCAAAGAAGATAACACATAATTTTGCTCTTCTTCATTTAATAATGGATACATAGGCAAAGATAAACATTGTTCATAATATTTATCCATTTTTGGAGTAACCTCTTCTCCATAACCCAATGATTTGTAATATGGTTGTTTGTTAATTGGGAAATAGTGAAGCTGTAAAAATATATTTTTATCTCTAAGTTTTAGGAATAGTTCCTCTTTAGTTATATTTAAAGTTGAAAAATCTATTAAAATTACATATAAGTGATATGAAGAATTTTGTGTGAAATTATAAAGAGGTTTTATTTTGAAAATATTATTAGATGATTTGAAAAAATCATCATATTTTTTTGCTATTTCTTTTCTTTTTTCCACAAAACTATCTAGTTTTTTTAATTGTGATAAACCCAAAGCACACTGAATATCTGTAATTCTATAGTTATGACCAAGGGAAGTCATTTGATATTCCCAAGGTTTCATTGAAGAGTTTTTGATTGTTCCATGGCTTCTAAGAGATAGTAGTTTTTTATAAATCTCTTTTGAATTAGTTGTTATTGCTCCACCTTCTCCTGTTGTAATATGTTTTACTGGATGAAATGAAAAAATACTACAATCACTATTTTTGCAACTACCCGCTTTTATATCTTCAAAATTAGCTCCCAAACTATGGGCACAATCTTCAATAATAGTTATGTTGTAAGTTTCTTTTAAATATTTTAGTTTTTTTTGATTTAAAGGATTTCCTGAAAAATGAACTCCATAGATAGCTTTTATTGATGAGTCTTTTTTTAATTCCTCTTCACATAAATCTAAATCAATATTTCCATCTTCTGCAATATCAATAAAAATAGGTTTTGCATCAACATATAAAATAGAATTTGAAGTGGCTAAAAATGAGTTAGGAGTTGTTAAAACTTTATCGGATTTGTTTAAAAGTACCAAAGATACTAAGTGTAAAGCTGTTGTTCCATTTGAAACAGCGACACAATAATCCACACCACAATATTTAGCAATAGCATTTTCAAACTCTTTGATTTTTGGTCCAGTTGTCAAAAAATCATTTTCTAAAACTTCTAAGACAGCTTCAATATCATCCTTTGAAATGCTCTGTTTTCCGTAAGGTATAACTTTCATAATAACTCATTGTGTTAATTTAATCTAATTATAAGATATGTTTATTTTATTATATCCAAAATTATCACTAATGTATATTTTTAAGAGATATTATGTGATAATTTACGAAAATTATTAATTGGTTGGTGTATGGAAAATAATTCAATTCCAAAAGATATTATAAAAATTCAACAAAAACTTGCAACTTTTGAAAAAGATTCAAGAAATTACAAAAAATACACAAAAATACTTGCAAAACATGTGAAAACTCACACAATGAAAAAAAGAGTAAATTCTCATATTAAAACCATAGAAGTGGTTCAACAAATCATAGAAGAGAATAAAACTGAAGAAAGCGAATAAAAAATATTGCATTTTGTAATATTTTTTACTACTTTGAATAAAATCTGTTAAAATCCCAACATAAATTAAAATTACAAAAATTAGGAAGTAATTATGGATGAAAATCAAAGAAAATCATTAGATTTAGCAATTAAACAAATAGATAAAACGTTTGGGAAAGGTACTTTAATCAGACTTGGAGATAAAGAAGTTCTTCCTGTTGAAGCAATAAGTACAGGTTCTTTAGGTCTTGATTTGGCTTTAGGTGTTGGTGGATTACCAAAAGGAAGAGTTATAGAAATCTATGGACCAGAGAGTTCTGGAAAAACAACTTTAACTTTACACGCAATTGCAGAGTGCCAAAAAGCTGGTGGTGTTTGTGCTTTTATAGATGCTGAACACGCTTTAGATGTGATTTATGCCAAAAGATTGGGTGTTGATACTGATAATTTACTTGTTTCTCAACCAGATTTTGGTGAACAAGCTTTGGAAATTTTGGAAACAGTTATTAGAAGCGGTGCAGTGGATTTAGTAGTTGTGGATTCAGTTGCAGCTTTAACTCCAAAAGTAGAGATTGATGGAGATATGGATGACCAACAAGTGGGAGTTCAAGCAAGACTTATGAGTAAGGCTTTGAGAAAAATCACTGGTTTATTAAATAAAATGAACTGTACAGTTATTTTTATCAACCAAATAAGAATGAAAATAGGAATGACAGGTTATGGAAGCCCTGAGACAACAACTGGAGGAAACGCTCTTAAATTTTATTCATCTGTAAGACTTGATATTAGAAGAATAGCTACACTTAAACAAGGTGAAAATTCTATTGGAAATAGGGTAAAAGTAAAAGTTGTAAAAAATAAGGTAGCGGCTCCTTTTAAACAAGCAGAGTTTGATATTATGTTCGGAGAAGGTATCTCTAAAATGGGAGAATTGGTGGATTATGGTGTTAAACTTGATATTATTGATAAAGCTGGAGCTTGGTTTAGTTACAATGATACAAAGATTGGTCAAGGTAAAGAAAATGCTAAAGTCT
>JBBITK010000010.1:0-45778 GCA_037440805.1 Arcobacter sp.
TGTATGTAGATCCTTCAAAATTAGGATTTAGAATAATTCTGCATACATACCCTCATTATATTGTCTATTAGCTACTAACAAATCTCTTAATAAAATTGGTTGTTTTGATATATTAAATACATATTCTAATATTTTGTTCTTCATATCTCTATTTTCTGTCATAAATTTCCTTAAAAATTATAATATTTATTCTATCTTAGATTAGTTGATTTTTGACTTCAAGACTGCACATCTTTCATCACAACAAACCAATTTGTATCAAAATGATTTTTTATATATTTTTCCCTATGGGGAACTATACAACCTGAGCAATTTTGATGAATATAATCTTCACCTATATATTGTGAAGCATCTTTTGAATTAATATTACATTTAGAGTATAAAACCTTATTTTCTACCTTATCAAATCCCTCGTCATTAAATCTGAAATTAGGACAAGCACATAAATAGCAATTTAAATCTTCATAATCATGACACTTTTTATTATCTTTATATAAAGGACAAAAATCTGGTTCATTTTTTACCATATTATCAAATCTAAAATACTCTATTATTTCATCAACTCTTTTATTTTCTAATTTTTTCATTACATTTGCATGTAAATTTCCCTGTTTTTCAAACCATTCTTTATAAGTCATTATAAAATTCCTATTTTTTGGGCATAAAAAAAGGTCTGCTAAAAGCAGACCTTTTACTTGGAAATAACAAAATCTTATAATCTTGATTCGTATCTTCTAAGCATGTATAATTTTTTAAGCATTTTCTTTCTAGCAGAAATTTTTTGTTTCTTTCTGATTTCTGTCATTGGCTCGAAAAATCTTCTAGCTCTAGTTTCAGTAACAATAAGATTTCTATCACATTGTTTCTTAAATCTTCTATACGCTTCGTCAAAAGACTCGTTATCTTTAACTTTAATGCCTGGCACTAAAATCACCCTCTTTCTTTTAAATTTTTAGGTTTGGATTATAATTAAAACTTACTTAATTCCTATTTAACTTTTTTTCAAATATAATAATATTTCTAAATATAAAAAGGATTTTTTTGGAATTAACCCACTTAGATGAAAAACAACGACCAAAAATGGTAGATGTTTCTCTTAAAAACCATACACAAAGAGTTGCAACAGCCTCTGGTAAAATTACCATGTCAAAAGAGGCTTTTGAAGCTATTATTTCAAATAATACAAAAAAAGGTCCTGTATTACAAACTGCAATTATTTCAGCAATTATGGGAGCAAAAAAAACAAGTGAATTAATACCTATGTGTCATCCTTTATTACTTACAGGAATAAATTGTGATGTGGAAGAATTATCTTCAAATGATGGATTTAAATTGTTTGTAACTGTAAGACTTGAAGGACAAACTGGTGTTGAAATGGAAGCTTTAACGGGAGTAAGTATAGGTTTATTGACAATATATGATATGATAAAAGCTATAGATAAATCTATGATTATCTCTGAAATCCAACTTGAAAAAAAATGTGGTGGAAAAAGTGGGGAATATAATAGGAGATTAAATGGTTGATTTAAGTAAAGAAACACTTAATTTAAATTATCCTTGTAATTGGATATATAAATTAGTAGTTTTAGAACATATAAATATTAAAGCAACTGTAAAAGAAGTTGTTTTAGAGAGAGAACACAAAATAAGTGAATCAAAAGTTAGTTCTAAAGGTAAATATAAAAGTTATACTCTTGAGCTTTTAGTTCATAATGAAGATGATAGAAAAGGTCTTTATGAACTTTTATTAAAACATTCAAATATAAAAATGATAGTTTGAGGATTTTTAGATGTCAAATATAAGTAGAAGGGAAGCCCTAAAATTAACTGCTTTTTTTTCTTTTGGGATTATAGGAACTAAACTTAATGCCCAAATATTAGAAGAACCTATTGCTATGCCTGATGATTATTATATTGAAGATAAATATTTAACAGTTTTTAACTCAGTGAGAGAAAAATTATCTTTAATACAAAAAAATGTTGGATATGGAAAATTTAATATTTTAAGTTTTGATCAGATGCTAAAAGTTGCAAGAAATAATTCAAATATTGGTCAATTAAGTTTTAAAGAGATAGAGTTTCTTGAATCAATTTTTTATTACGATCCATCTTTTCATGGCTTTTATGGAAATAGAATTTCAAATAATATAACAGATGAAATAGATCAAAGCCAAATAGTGAAAATGCCAGGTACAGGACACTATTTATACAAAGGTCATTCAACAAAAGTTTTTGCCGAAATGCAAGTAGACATAGGTGAATCTATGATTTTAACCTCTGGAATTAGAAGTATTGTAAAACAAACAAAACTTTTTATGGACAAAATTGCAAGTGAAAATGGAAATATAAGTGTAGCAGCAAAAACATTGGCTCCTCCAGCTTTTACATATCATTTAGTTGGTGATTTTGATGTTGGGAAAAAAGGTTTCGGAAGTAATAACTTCACTTCAAGGTTTGCATTAACTGAAGAGTTCAGAAAAATTCAAAAGCTTGACTACATAAATATCAGATATACAACAAACAATTCAGATGGTGTAAAATATGAGCCTTGGCACATCAAAGTTGTTTAAGTTTTTATTTCTACTTTTTCTAGTAACTTCACTAAATGCAAAAGTAGAAAATCTAGATTTTGACTTTATAAAAAAAGGTCAAACAGATGATAATACCCTCCTTATAATAGGTGGAATACAAGGTGATGAACCAGGTGCTTTTATGGCAGCATCACTTCTTTCTACACACTATACTATAAAAAAAGGTTCTGTTTGGGTTGTTCCCAATCTTAATTTTTATTCAATCATCAAGAAATCAAGAGGTCCCTATGGAGATATGAATAGAAAATTTGCACAATTATCTCAAAATGACCCAGATTATAACACTGTACAAAGAATAAAAAATTACATAAAAAAAGATGAAGTGAAAATGATAGTTCACTTACATGATGGAAGTGGATTTTATAGAAAAGAGAAAATTGACAATATGTTTTCTCCTAAAAGATGGGGAAATTGCTCAATAATAGACCAAGAGAAAATAGATGCAAAAAAGTATGGTAATTTGGAAGAAATTTCAACACAAGTTGTTTCATCTATAAATGTAAATGCTAGAGATATATACCATGTTAGAAATACTCAAACAAAAATGGGCGATAAAGAGATGGAAAAAGCCCTTACTTACTTTGCTATCAACAATGGGAAACCTGCCTTTGCAAATGAAGCAAGTAAAGAATTAAATATTGAAGAGAGAGTTTACTACCATCTTTTAGCTCTTGAAGAATATATGAATATTATGGGTATAGAGTTTGAAAGAAAATTTGATTTAAATGCTATTTCAATAAAAAATGCCATCGAAAATGATATTTATATCTCTTTTTATAATGATAAGATAACTATACCATTAAGCAAAGTAAGAAATATTTTAAAATATTTTCCAATAGATAAAGATGGAAAATTGGATTTTAAAACATCTAGCCCTGTATTGACCCTTTTAAAAGAAAAAGGCGATTATAAGATTCATTATGGGAATAGACAATTAGCAACAATTAAACCAGATTTTACAAAATTTGTAAATGATAATAGAGATATAAAAGTTAAATTAGACGGAGAAACACAAACATTAAGATTTGGTGATATTGTATATGGGAAAAATAGCTTTAAAATCGAAAAATTAAAAGATTTAAGGGCAAATATTATTGGATATTCTAGTAAAAACAGAGATGAATCTGGAATAGAAATAAGAAAAAAAGATATCATAAAAGATTATTCCATTGATAAAAATGGAGCTATTTTTAGGGTAGAATTTTATAAAAATAGAGATTTTGCAGGAATGATTCTTTTAGGTTTTGAAGAGTAAAAGTTCTAAAACTTTAACTCTTTGAGATAAGCACTTATTTTTGGTATATAATCTTTTCTACAAATTAAACAAGTTGGCATTTCATAAAACTCACTATTTTTCAGTTCTATTATATTTAATTCATTAACATAGCCCAGTTTTTCAACAATACTAAAAGGTATTATAGTTTTTCCCATACCAGCTTTAACACAACCTAAAATCGTTTCATAACTGCCAAATTCAAGTTTTTTATGCTCTACTTTTGTGGTTTCGAAAAGATAATTTTGTGCAAATTCACTATAAGCACACCCTTTTTTAAAACTCAAAAAAACATTTGGAATCACTTGATTTTTAGGCTCCACTAAAACCATTTTTTCCTCTATTTTGTTTAAAATCAAAAACTCTTCTTCTGTTGGAATACCGCTTATAAATGCAATATCAGCTTTATATTCTAGTAACATTTTTTTTACATCTTTTGTGGTATTTGTGATAAGTTCCAGTTGCATAAGAGGAAAATCTTTATGTAAAGTAGTCAAAAAATCTACTATTCTTATAACTGCATTTGATTCTGTTGAAGCTATTATAAGCTGTTCTTGTTTTAACATATTTTTCATATCTAAAGTTGCTATTTCAACTTTTTTTACTATTTCAACTGCATGGGCATATAATTTATCACCTTCGTGACTTAATACAACTCCAGAAGGAACTCTATGAAAAAGCTTACACTCCAAATTTTTTTCGAGCTGTTTTATTCTTGAAGTAACATTTGATTGGGCAAAATTCAAAATATTTGCTGCCTTTGAAATACTTTTTTCATTAGCCACAGTTACGAAAACTTTTAGTAGATTTGAATCCATATCACTTTTCCTTATATCACTAATCATTATTTAATATTTGACATATCATCATTTTAAGTGATATTATACAAAAAAAGATTTGGAAAAAATATGATAGAAAATAGCTTTTTAGATAGAAATTCAAATAAAGCCATATTATTGGCTGGTATTTTAGCTTTAATTGTAGGAGTTGGTGTTGCAAGATTTGCGTATACTTCACTTTTACCTGCAATGTTGGAAGACTTTTTGAGTGTTAAATTTGCTGGAATTTTGGCTTCTATAAATTATGTTGGATATTTAAGTGGTTCTATTTTTGCAATATTTATCAAAGATATTTATACAAAAGTAAAATTTTTTAGATTAGGAATGGTTTTAGCTATTGTTACAACTTTGATTTTAGGTGTTACTCAAAATGAAACTTTATGGATAATTTCAAGAGTTGTAGCTGGATTTGGTGCTGCTATGGCTTTGGTTGTTGGTTCTGCTATTGTTATGAGTAAACTAAAAATGGAGAGTAAAACTAAAGCTATGGGAATTCACTTTTCAGGAATTGGATTTTCTATTTTAGTTAGTGATTTGATATTTAGAGCTGTTTATTATTTTGAAAAATCTTGGCAATTATCTTGGATTGCTTTGACAATTTTTGCAGTTTTTGCATCTATTTATTCTGTTTATATTTTATCTTTTGACAAACAAACAAATACAAATGTTGTAAAACATCACTTTGACATCAAAATCTTCACTCCATTTGTGATTTTATTAACTATTGCATATTTTTGCGAGGGTGTAGGAATGGTTGTACAGGGAACTTTTCTACCAGATATTATCAATTCACTAGAAGGGCTTGAAGGATTTGGAAATTTAACTTGGACGATAGTTGGGATTGCTGGTATTCCTTCTTGCATTATTTGGATGAGATTGGCTTCTAAATATGGAAGTGTGAATATAATCATTTTAGCTATGGCGTTGCAAGTTTTAGGGATAATGATTTCAGCTTTGACAAATAATATATACCTAAATATCTTATCTGGAATACTTTATGGGGGAACATTTATAGGTTTAGTTGCTTTATTTATGAATTTAGGTGGAAAATTAGCAGGAAGTAATCCTGTTATTTTAATGGGTGCAATCACAACCGCTTATGGAATAGGACAAGTTACTGCTCCTCTTTATTGTGTTGCATTAATTGAGAAATATGGAAATTATACCTATGCCTTATATTTAACTGCTTTTATTGTAAGTGTGGGGATTTGCTTGTTGATTTTGTCTAAAATTTTGAGAATAGTGAGAGACTAAAATAGAAGATTCTCTTCTATTTTATAAATTAACTAACTCTTGCTTGATTCTCTCTTGATTTAACTTTTTACAAGCTGTTTTATAAAGAGCTTCCACTCTCTCATCATCTTCCTCTTTTATCAACTCTTTTGCTTCTTGAAAACTTTTTCCCTCTTCAATAATCACAAAAACTTTAAACTCTTTTTTTGTAAATTTTCTTTTTAGAACTTCTCTTAATTCTTCTTCAGATTTTAAAGTTCCAACCAATTTTTCTATATGTTTTAACAAAGAGCTTGTAAAATTCAATTTTTTCCTTTTTAATTATTTAACCAATTTTCTACATTTTTAACATCATTATAAGATGTTAAATCCAACATTACGGGAGTTACAGATACATAATTTGCTTTTATTGCCTCAAAATCACAATCTTTTTTTTGAGACTCCTTCCAAATCAAAGGGTGCAAACCAATCCAATAATACTCTTCTCCCCTTGGATTTAAATGTCTATGGGTATCATTACCATACTCTCTATAACCAAGTTTTGTAACTTTTATACCTTTACAATCTTCAGGTTTTATTGGTGGGATATTAACATTTAAAAACTTTCTTTCATCTAATGGATATTTTTGTGAAAATATCCTCTCAACTAATTTTATAATTGTCTCCTTTGCCAAAGCAAAATCCCAACCACTATTTATATCTTTGCACTTATCTTTACAAACTTGAGAGATGGCAATGGATGGTATCCCATGAATTACAGCTTCCATAGCTGCAGCTGCTGTTCCACTATATGTTATATCTTCTCCCATATTTGCACCAATATTTATACCACTTACAACTAAATCAGGTTTAAAATCATCTTTAAAAAGATTGCTTATGGATACAAAAACACAATCTGTTGGTGTTCCATCATCCATTTTATAGAAATCATCATCCACACAAACCAATCTTAAAGGCTTATCCAAAGTCAAAGAGTGACCACAAGCTGATTTATTTTTTGCAGGTGCCACAACTGTAATTTTTGCTATAGAAGATAAAGCTTCAACCAAAGCTTTTAATCCAATAGCATCAAATCCATCATCATTTGTTAATAAAATATGTTTTTTCATAAAACTACATAAGCCCCCTCAACTTGGTGTATTAAATATTCCACATCTGAAGTTACTTTAAATCCTGTTTCCAACTCCAAATCTGCCAACTTTGATTTAATCAAAAGTTTTAGTTCTCTTTTTCCTTGATTATTTGCAACTATTTCAAAAAGTTTATACATACTATCTTCATCATCACTAAAAGGCAATGCTATAACTAAAGGTGGTTCCAAACTCTCTTTTGAAATAACCTTAACTTTTTCAGTTTTTGCCTCTTTTAAACTCTCAATTTTTAAGATATTCATTCTTGTAAAAGTATCATCCTTTGAAATTCTTACTTTAAATGCTATTGGCTCATCCAAATCATAATCATCTTTGAGTTCTTTTAATCTATCTTCAAATAACATCAAATCAAAACTTCCATGGAAATCCATAATTGTTGCAATCGCAAATTTTGAACCTTTTTTTGATATTTTTTCTGCAATAGCTTCAATTTTTCCTATTAATAAGGCTTGAGAACCATCTTCTAAATTTTCAATTTGAGAGGATAAAGTATAGTTTATTTTGTCAATTTGATTTCTATACTCATCAAGTGGATGCCCCGAAACATAAAAACCTAAAGAGGCTTTTTCAAGTTCCAAAATCTCTTTATTATCAAATTCACTCATATTTTCAAGTTCTATATCAATTTTAGTCAATTCTTCACTATCCCCAAAAAGTGAGCCTGTAATCATTTTTTTGGCACTTGCTGCTTTTCCTACGGTTTCAACAATCTTTTCTATTTGCTCCAATAAAGCTCTTCTTGAATAACCAAAACTATCAAAAGCCCCTGCTTTTGTTAAAGATTCAATTACCCTTTTATTAACTTTACTTCCATCTATTCTTGAAATAAAATCAGAAATATCACTAAAAATTCCATCAGCTCTTGCATTTAAAATAGAATTTATTGCCACATCTCCAGCACCTTTTATAGCACCCATTCCAAACATAACAACTTCTTTCCCATCAATTTTTTTTGCAGAAAAAACTAAATCTGATTTATTAATATCAGGAGGAAATAAATCAAGACCTAGTCTTTTAACCTCATCCACATATTTTACAACTTTGTCTGTATTATCTTTTTCCAAAGTTAGAAGTGCTGCCATAAATTCTGCTGGATAATAACATTTCAAATATGAAGTATAAAAAGTAACCAAAGCATAAGCTGCTGAGTGAGATTTATTAAATCCATATCCTGCAAACTTAACAATCAAATCAAACAGCTCTTCAACATAAGCCTTTGTATAACCTCTATTTACAGCACCATCTGCAAATTCACCCTTTAATCTATCCATCTCTTCTTTGATTTTTTTACCCATAGCCCGTCTTACTAAGTCAGCTCCTCCAAGGGAAAATCCACCAATACTTTGCACAATTTGCATAACTTGCTCTTGATAAACAATAACCCCATAAGTATTTTCTAATATTGGTTTTAATGCAGGTTCTAACTCATCGTAGAAATAGTCAATTCTAGCTCTTCCATGCTTTCTTTCAATAAAATCATCAAGCATTCCAGATTCCATAGGTCCTGGTCTATAAAGTGCAAGAACGGCGATAATATCCTCAAAATTTGAAGGCTTTAATCTTTTACATAAATCTTGCATACCATCGGACTCTATTTGGAATAATCCCATTGTATTTCCAGTTTGAATAAGGTCATAAACTCCCTTATCATTTACATCTGTTTCAAGGAAATTTACCCTTTTACCGTGTCGTTGTTCTATTAGTTTATTTGCTTCTTCAATAACTGTTAGGGTTTTTAAACCTAAAAAGTCAAACTTTATCAAATCCACATCTTCAACATATTTTCCATTATATTGAGTTGCTAAAGTATCAAGACCTGATGGTTTAAAAAGTGGAGTTTTTTTCCATAAAGGCTCATTTGAAATAACAACTCCAGCAGCGTGAGTTCCAGCATTTCTATTAAGTCCTTCAAGTGCTAAAGCATATTCCCAAACCCTTGCGGCTTGAGGATCTGCTTCACAAAGTTCTTTTATTTTTGGCTCTTTTTCCCAAGAAGAAGTTAAATTTATTCCCAATTCATCAGGGATTAGTTTTGCCATGGCATCGGCTTTTGCATATGGCATATCCAAAACCCTAGCAACATCTCTAATAACACCTTTTGCAAGAAGTTTACCAAAGGTTATGATTTGTGCAACATTGGCTCTTCCGTATTGTTGAACAACATAATCAATTATCTCTCCCCTTCTTGCTTGACAAAAGTCCATATCAATATCGGGCATCGATACCCTCTCTGGATTTAGAAACCTCTCAAAAAGTAATCCATAAGGAATTGGGTCAATATCGGTAATTTTTAGTGAAAATGCAACCAAACTTCCAGCAGCAGAACCTCTTCCAGGACCAACAGGAATTCCCATATTTTTAGCCACAATAACGAAATCCCAAACAATAAGCATATATCCTGGGAATTTCATATTATTTATAATCTCTATTTCAACTTCAAGTCTATCTTTATATTCTTGATGATGTTCAGCAGAAACATGTTTTAATCTATCTTCTAAACCTTTTCTGCACTCATAAATAAATAAAACCTTATCATTTTCAAGTGAATACTCTTCCTGTGGCTGTGGTATTTCAAGATTTAACTCTTTTAATTTTTGTCTTGTAAATTTAAAATTTGGTGGCGTTGGATTTCCAAGTTTTATAGTCAAATTACATTTATCGGCTATTTCTTGAGTTGATTGTATGGCTTCTGGAATATCCGCATAAAGTTTTGCTATTTGTTCTGGCGATTTTAGATAAAACTCATGAACACTATGTCTTAATCTTTTTGGGTCATCATAGAGTTTATTCATAGCAATACACATAAAAGCTTCATGTGCATCGGCATCTTTTTGTTCTAAATAGTGAGTATCATTTGTAGCAACTACTTTTATTCCCGTCTCTTTTGAAAGTCTCAAAATTTGGTCATCAACAAAATGTTGATCACTAATTCCATGTCTCATAATCTCCAAATAAAAATCATCACCAAAAATCTCTTTGTACTCCAAAGCAATTCTTTTGGCTTCTTCATATCCTTTTGCACCATTTTTTACATTTCTTTCATTTTGTGTGTTTAGATGCCAGTTTACTTCCCCTTGAAGACAAGCTGCACTACACACCAAACCTTCACTATTTTCCCTTAAAAGTTTTTTGTTAATTCTTGGATAATAATAAAAACCATTCATATAAGCCTGAGAACTCAAAAACATCAGATTTTTGTATCCAACTTCATCCTTTGCATATAAACACAAGTGAAATCTCTGTTTTGTTGTTTTATCATCTAGTTCATCACTATTATGAATATAAGCTTCCATTCCAATAATTGGTTTTATTCCCTCGGCTCTCATTGCATTGTAAAAATCAATAGCACCAAACATATTTCCATGGTCTGTCATGGCAACACTTGTCATTCCAAGTTTTTTTATCTTTTTAGCTAATGGTTTGATTTTATTTGCACCATCAAGTAGTGAATATTCAGTATGTAAATGTAAATGGGTAAATTGGGGTGTGTCAGACATAATATAAATCTTTTTAGTTTTTATTTATAGTATATCTAAAAAATGTTTTTGAGCCTCTTTAAAGCCTAAGTTAAAACACTCTTCCATTTCATTAAAAGTAAATAATGAAAAGTTGTTTATATGGTGTGTTCCCAAATAATGATGGGTATTTTCAAGTGAATATTTGTAGTTTGAATGGAGTTGTTTAAATATGGATTTCTTTATCAAAGAGATAGGATTTATTTTCTTCTTTTTTTCTTCTATTTTGTGTTCTCTCTCTTTTGCAAATAAATCTATGGCATAAATCTCATATCCTTTGTTTTCCAAAGGTTTTATGGGTACATTATCAAACAATCCCCCATCAATTAAATACATTCCATTATATGAAATAGGTTTAAAAAGTGGAATCAAAGCACTTGAACCCATACACAATATCAAACTATTTCCTTTGTCAAAATAGTGCAACTCTCTTTTTTTTGTATCATAGGCACTTACATAAACTGGTTTTGAAATATTTTCCAGATTTTCAATGGGTAGAAGCTCTTTTATAATCTTACTTTTATCATCTATCTTTAATAAACCATTTTTAAAATAGTTAAATTTCACAGCTTGTTTTGCCTCTTTGGAAGAAAAAATTTTAAGTTGCTCTTTTGCACTAACTCCACTTGCATGAGATACACTTATAATAGCTCCTATTGAAGAACCACTATAGGCTTTTATCTCTATTTTATTCTCTTCGCAAAAATTCAAAACTCCAAGGTGAAAAGCTCCCCTAGCAGCTCCTCCTCCCAAAGCCATAGCTAAATTTGAAATCATTTAGAACAACAAACCATTTTTAACCTGAATATATTTCTCATCTCCACATAAAATCTTAACTATTTCCAAAGCAAACTCCATAGCTGTTGCTGGACCTTTTGAAGTTAAAACTTTGTTATCAATTACTATATTATCTTGTTTATACCCATCTAATCTAATCTTTTTTTCAAAAGATGGATAACAAGTGTAATTCTCATTTAAAACATCTGCACTATGCAAAGCATAAGGTGCTGCACAAATTGCACCTATAAATTTATTTTGCTCTTTAAACTCTTTTAATAAATTTTGAACAAAACTATTTTCAGCCAAAGTAAAAGCATTTGGAAGCCCACCTGGTAAAACTATCATATCAAAACCCTCACTTCTAACATCCTCTATTTTACAGTTACTCTCTACTTTTATATTATGAGCACCAACAACTAAAATATCCTCAACTCCAGCTATTATTACTTCAATTTCTGCCCTTCTACAAATATCAATAATTGAAATAGATTCTATCTCCTCAAAACCATTTGAAATAGGAACCAATATCTTTGCCATATAAATCCTTTTATTTTTTCTCTATTTTAATAAAATAATATTTAAAATATCGTTTTAAAGCCTTGTATAGGTACTTCTTCAAGAATATATAAGCTTAGTTTAAATAAAATTTATTAACTAACAATAAGGGGATTATAATGTTAAAAACTCTATCAAAAGCTTCTTTAGTAGCACTTCTTGCTCTTGGATTTGCTGGATGTCAAGCTAAAAATGATGCTTCTACAAATAGTGGCATTGTTAAAGAGAATAATGATTTACAACTTACAAAAGAGTATCTAAAAATAGCAGAAGATGCACAATCAAATGTAACAACACAAAAAACTTTAGAAGCTACTATTGCTTCATTAGCAACTCAAATGATGAGAAATAAGAAAATGAATACAAGTAAACCTGTACTTATTACTTCATTTGTAAAATTAGACCAATTCAAACAAACATCTGAATTTGGTAGAGTTGTTAGTGAAAGTTTAATAAATGAGCTATCAAATAGAGGGTTTAACATCATAGAATACAGAGGTCAAATGGCTGTTTCTGTAAATGAAGAGGGAGAGTACTTTATAAGTAGAAAACCCCATGAATTAAAAGAGAAGATACCAAATACTTATGTTGTTGTAGGAACTTACTCAAGACAAATGAAAAAAGTTATGTTAAACGCTAGAGTTATTGATAATGTTACAGGAAAAATAATCTCAAGTGCTAGAGCAACTTATGAACATGGTGTTATAAATGATTGTGTTATATTTGGTGATTGTGCTCCAGCTAGAACTATTAATATCATAAAAGAAAAATAATAGATGAATAATTTTTACTTAAAGGGTTTAAAATTAGTATTTTTAAGCCTTTTAGTTTTATTTTTTACCTCTTGTTCCCATAAAACTTCAATAATAAATGGTGGAAATGATTTTCACTCTTTAACATCTGAATTAGTTAAAAAATCTGCTTCTAAGATAAAAAATTATGTTGGAAATGAAGAGGTTATTTTGGTATCTGATTTTGTAAATTTAGATAACCTAAAAAATCGTTCTGAACTTGGATTTTTGTTATCAGATATGTTAAAAGATAGTCTAGTTTCTGAAAATATACTTGTAAAAGCAGTGGAATTAGGAAAAGAGTTTGAATTTGGAAGAAATGGTTTTACTCTTTTAACAAGAGACTTTGACAAAATTGCTTCAAATAAAATCTCCACAAAATATGCAGTTGTTGGTACATATTCAATAACAAGTAAAAGTTTAAATGTATTTATAAAACTAATTGATATTAGAACAGGTTATATTTTATCATCATCATATGAAAGAACAGATGTTGATAGTGAAATATTTGAGTTAGAAACAAGTAATCAACCAACTTCTACTAAAGAAGAAGTAAGAGTTCCCCATATGGTATTATAATAAGTAGTTAAAACTACTTATTATCTATTTTTACAATCAAGTGCTATTTCATATCCTAAAGCTTCAATAGCTTCAATATCTTCCCTTGCAGATTTTCCAGCAGTTGTTAAATAATCTCCAACAACCAAAGCATTTGCACCGTATTTAAATACATCATACTCTTGCTCTTTAAACATAACTTCTCTACCACCAGCAACCATAATCATTTGATTTGGTAAATACTCTCTTGCTAGTTTAATTAAACCAAATGCCTCTTCTCTAGTAATTGAATTTTTAACTATTGGTAAAGCCTCATTTGGATGAAAAAAGTTAATTGGAACAGACATAGGTTCAAGTGAAGCAATAGATTTTAACATAGAAATTCTATTCTCTTGAGTTTCTCCTAAACCAAAAATTCCACCCGTACATAGTTGTAATCCAGCCTCTTTTGCATTTAAACAAGTTTGGTATCTATCTTCCCAAGGATGAGTTGTACAAATCTCATTATAGAACTCTTGAGCTGTTTCTAAATTGTGATTATAGTTTTCAATTCCATGTTTTTTTAACTCTTTTAATTGCTCTAAAGTTGCTATTCCATTACAAGCTATTAGTGATAATTCATCACCTAACTCTTTTTTAACAGCTGCGGCTGCACGACACACATAATCAAGTCTTTTATCATCAAGTCCTGTTCCAGCAGTTACTAAACAAAACCCAATAGCTCTATTTTGTCTAGCGATAATTGCCTCTTTTACGATATCTTCAATCTCTTTTCTTCTATATCTTTGAATATCGGCCTTATATTTAACACTTTGTGTACAAAACTTACAATCTTCATTACAAGTTCCACTTTCTATATTTGATATTGCACATAAATAAATTTTATTTTCGCTCATATTTATACTCTTTTTTTTGGAATAATTTTTCAGTTGTTTGTCTAAAATAGTGGTGGATTATATACTCATTTTCATTAATCTCTATTTGGACAAACTCTATAATAGGTTTTTCTCTAGCACAAATTTCGCCAGGGTTTACAAAAAGTGTCTGATTTTTATAATCACATTCAAACTTATGTGTATGTCCAAAAACTACAACATCACTATCAGGGGTTAAATAATATGGAAGGTGCATAAGTTTAAATTTTATATCTTGAATTTTAAAATAGTATGGTTCAGTTTTTATATTATATTTGGATGATAAATTGTGTAAAGCCCTATCATTATTGCCAAAAACAGCAATATATTTAAGTTCACTATTCTCTAAATGTTCAAGATTTTCTTCGATACATAAATCACCAGCGTGAATTAGATATTCAGAACCTATTGATTTTAAAAAATCAATAGCCTCTTTTGTATAATCACTTTTATGATGACTATCAGACAAAATACCTATTTTCATAACTATTTGTCAGCTGCCTTTTTTGTTGTTTTTTTAGTTGTAGTAGCTTTTTTTGTAGTTGTCTTTTTAGCTGGTGCTTTTTTAGGTTTTTCTTCCACTTCCTTTTTAGCTACTGTTTTTTTAGTAGTTTTTGAAGTTCCTTTTCCATCTTTTTCTATAATTTCAAGACAAGCTTCCAAAGTTAAATCTTTTGCTTCAACACCCTTTGGAATTTTGAAGTTTTTTCTCCCTTGTTTTATATAAGCTCCATATTGCCCAATCAATATCTGAATTTTTTCTTTTTCAAATACTTTTATTGTTGATTTTTCCTTTGCTTCATTTATCTCTTGAATAATTTCCAAAGCTCTAGATATATCAACTGTGTATGGGTCATCTGTTTTTAATGAATAAAAGTTTGTTTTTACTTGTAAATATGGACCAAATCTTCCAATATTTGCTTTTACTTCTTCTCCACTTTGTGTTTTTCCAACAACCCTTGGAAGTGTAAACAAAAATAGTGCCTCATCTAAAGTAATTGTATCCATATTTAAATGCTCAGGAATTGCTACAAATTTTGGTTTTTCTTCATCATCTTTTGTACCAATTTGCACAAAAGGACCAAATCTTCCAACTCTAGCACTAACTGGTTTTCCAGATTTTGGATCTATTCCAATATCTCTAACTTGTAAATAATCCTCTTTACTAACGCTACTCTCTTTTTCATCTATAGTTTTTTTGAAACTTCCATAAAACTCTTTCATAACTTGTTCCCAAGCTATTTTTCCCTCTGCAATTTCATCAAACTCTTCTTCAATTTTAGCAGTAAATCCCAAATCAACTATATTTGAAAAATGATCTACTAAAAAACTATTTACAATTTCACCTGTTTGTGTTGGTATTAATTTTTTATCTTCTGTAGTTTCAACATATTCTCTTGCTTGAATAGTAGAAATTGTTGGGGCATAAGTAGATGGTCTTCCTATACCTTCACTCTCCATCTTTTTAACCAAAGAAGCTTCCGTATATCTTGCTGGTGGTTTTGTAAAATTTTGTTCACTTTGTAATTTCTCTAGTTCTAAAACTGTACCAACTTTTATATTTGGTAATATCTTTTCTGTACTATCAAGTGCTGATTCTGGATTATCACTACCTTCAGTATAAGCTTTCATAAATCCAGCAAAGATGATTCTTTGACCTTTTACTTGAAACTCATACTCTTTATTTTTTCCAGCTTCTATTTTATATGTTGTATTAGCTATTTTTGCTTGAGCCATCTGAGTTGCAAGTGTTCTTTTCCAAATTAAACTATAAAGTTTATATTGAACTGGCTCTACAAACTCTTTAATTTGACTTGGTTTTAAAGCAAGATTAACGGGTCGTATGGCTTCGTGTGCCTCCTGAGCCCCTTTTGCTGTTGACTTGTAAACTCTAGGTTTTGATAGGGCAAACTCTTTTCCATACTCTTCTTCTATTACAGCTTTTGCTGCACTTGTTGCAACAGTAGAAAGATTTAAAGAATCTGTTCTCATATAAGTAATCAAACCGCCTGTATGATTTGGAATATTTCCAACATTTCCTTCATACAACTGTTGAGCAACTATCATAGTTTGTTTAACAGAAAGCCCCAATTTTCTACTTGCTTCTTGTTGTAGTGTTGAAGTTGTAAATGGAGCGGCAGGATTTCTAGTACTCTCTTTTTCTTCAATATCAACAAGTTTATAAACTCCTTGATTTAAAGAAGATTCAATCTCTTTCGCTCTTTGTTCATTCTCTATTTTTGCAACTTTTCCAAACTCTTTAGCTAATTCTGCTTTCAACTCTGGATTTCTAAAATCTGCTTTTATCTTCCAAAACTCTTCAGGAATAAATGCTCTAATCTCATTTTCCCTATCAACAATGATTCTAACTGCAACACTTTGTACTCTTCCGGCACTTAATCCATATCTTACTTTTTTCCATAATAAAGGAGATAATTCATATCCAACAGCTCTATCCAAAATTCTTCTTGCTTGTTGTGCATCAACTAAATGTTGATCCACATCCCTTGGATTTTCCAAAGCTCTTAAAATAGCATCCTTTGTAATTTCGTGGAAAACTATTCTTTTAATAGGATTCTTTTCAATTTTAAGTGCAGGAATTAAATGCCAAGCAATAGCTTCTCCCTCTCTATCTTCATCGGCTGCTAGGTAAATAGTTGTATCTTTAGTAATGTGTTTTTTCAAATCGTTGATAACTTTTTTCTTATCATTTGAAACCATATATTTCGGTTTAAAATTATCATTTGGATCAAAACCTAATTGCGATTTTGGTAAATCTCTAACATGACCCATAGAGGCCATTACTACAAAATCGCTACCTAAAAATTTTGATATTGTTTTTGCTTTTGCGGGGGACTCAACGATTACTAAATTTTTCACTAAAAAACCTTACACTATTTTTAAATTTTGGCATTCTAACATAAATTAATTAATTTACTTGTAAATTATAATTTCTTCTTCTATGTCTATATTAAACTCTTCTTTTATCTTTTGTTTAGCTAAATTGACCATAAAATAGGCATCTTCAAAAGTTCCCAAACCATAATTTACTAAAAAATTTGCATGTTGATTTGAAAAACTCATATCACCCTTTTGAAAGCCTTTTAGACCAACTTCTTCAATAAGTTTTCCAGCAAAAGTATCTTTTGGATTTTTAAAACAACTTCCTGCACTTGGAACTCTTGGTTGGTTATTTCTCATATCATCAAACATTTTTAACTTTTCCATATCAAAACCATATTCAATGTGTAAAACCACTTCATAAACTATTGTATCTATTTTGGTATCTCGATATGAATACTCAATATTTTCTCTGTTTATATATCCATCTTTAGTTTTGATACTATGAATATAATTAAAAATCTCCCAAGATTTCAAACCTGCATTCATTTTTACAATACCGCCTAAATTTCCAGGCAGCTTTGCTAAAAATTCTAAATTTGCCAGATTATTCTTTTTTGCATAACTCAATAATTTTCCAGAAGTTGTTGCACAGCCAACATACAACAAATTCCCATCTTCTTTTATATAATCAAACTCTTCACCTAAAACTGCAAATTTCTTAGTTGTATTTTCACTTATCAATAAATTGTTTGCCTTGCCAATTATTTGATAATCTTCATAGGAACCTATTTCATTAATTACTAAAACTTCCCTAACTGGACCTATTTTAATAGATGAATATCTTTTAAAATCTATGGTTTTATAACTATTTTTCATCTATTATCTAGCTCTTAACTCTTCATACTCATTTGGTATCAAAAAATCTTCTGATTTTATTAGGTTCTGATAAAAACCATATTTATAACCTAGTTCAAATAATTTATCCAATGCCTTATATTGAATTTCACTCATTTTAACAGAAGTATCATTTGCATATAAATCCAAATATTTATCCAAAGTTGATGCATCAACCCTTATTAAATCTCTCTCCAAAAGCATAGTTGCCAAAACTTTTCTATTTTTATTCGCAACATCAACTGCTTTTATAAGTGTATTTTCATAATTTATTGCACTATGAAGGGGAATTGATCTTCTTAAACACATTCCACCTAAAGGTAGAGGTAAATCTCCTCCACTTAATTCAACCCATATGTCCCAAATCTCTTTTTCAACCTCTAAATCTTGACTATAAGTTAAAATTGATTCATGAATCAAAACACCAGCATCAACAACTCCATCAAGAACAGCTTTTTCAATATCCAAAAAATTCATATAGCTAATTCTAGCTTTTGGATATGCTATTTTAAACAATAGAGCATTTGTGGTAAATTCTCCACTCAAAGCAACTTTAAAATTTGGTTTTAAAGCCTTTCCCTTTTGTTTAATAAGTTTTGGACCATAACCTTGACCAAAAGATACAGCCGTTTTTAAAAGAGCATAATCATCTTTAACAAAAGGATATAAGGCAAAAGAGATAGCACATATGTCATAAACACCTTTTAAAGTTGCTTGATTTAAAGTTTCAATATCTAAAGCTATATTTTCAAATTTTGTATCTTTTGGAGTTACCCAACCAAATTTAATAGCATAATACATAAAAATATCATCAGCATCTGGAGAGTGAGCTACACTAATAGTTTTCAAAGGATATCCTTAATTTTTTGAGGATTTTAACAATTTATGGTTTATTGTTAGTTTATTCTAACCAAATAAATTGGTTAGAATATTTGATTAATATCCTGCACTACTTACAAATGCAGAGATTATATTTAAAAGAGGTTCTACTAATAAAATTGAAATTACAGTTAAAAATACACAAATACCAATAACTGATTTCATTGCTAAACTTGCATTTTGCAAGAATCTTCCTTCACTTCCTTCCATTGGTTCTTTTAAGAACATATAAGAAATCGGTCTTAAATAAAAATATGCAGCTATTGCAGAGTTCATTACTATCACGACAGCTAAAGCTATTTCTCCAGCATTTACAGCACTTGCAACCATATACATTTTTCCAAAGAATAATCCAAATGGAGGTAAACCTGTAAGTGTAAATAAAAACATTGCCAAAATAGAAGCTGAAATTGGAGAAATTTTGATTAATCCTGAATATTTATCCAATGTATATGGAGATTCATAATCTTTTATCTCTTTCCCTCTATTTAGCCATAACATACCAAATGCTCCGAAGTTTGTTAGAGTAAATAAAATCCAATATAAGAATAGTGCATTTATAGATTGAGTTGTTCCTATCAAAATTGCAGCCATACCCATACCAGCATTTGAAATTGATGAATAAGCCAACATCCTTTTTATATCTGTTTGTCTCAATGCAATCAAGTTTGGAATAGTTATTGTTAAAATAACCGTTGTATATAGAATAGATTGAACTATAATATCATTTGCTTGAACAAATATTTCAAAAAATCTTAATGCAACAACAAAACCTGCCATTTTAGGAACAACTGATAAAAATCCTGCCATTGCAGAACTCGAACCCCTATAAACATCTGGTACCCAAACATGATAAGGGAAAAGTGATAATTTAAATCCAATAGCTGCAAACATAAATGAGAATCCTAAAAGTACCATTATGTAATTTGCATAATTTGCTTTATTGAAGAAATCCCCTTGTGATAAAACTTGAGAAATCTGACCTAACTCTAAAGTTCCAGTTAAAGCATAAAAAATCATTGCCCCAAATACATAAAATCCAGCTGCCAATGCACCCATTGTAAAATATTTAACCGAAGCTTCAATAGAAGTCATTCTATTGTGCATTGCTATCATTGTATAAAGTGCCAACGATGAAGTCTCTAATCCAACAAAAATCAGAATTAAAGAATCAGAACTTACCATAAATTGAAGTCCAGCTACAACCAATAAGTATAAAGCAAAGAATTCAGCATATCTAAACTCTTGAAATCTCAATTTCGATAAGCTTAACATAATAAATAATATTGAACCGAAAATTATTACACATTGAGATAATACAGCAATACCATCTAAAAGCATTAAATCAAAAACACCTCTAACATCCCCTTGAAATGCTAAAAGAGTAAATAAATCAAAAACCAAAAACAATACAACTAAGATTACATATAAAGATTTATGCTTTTCTTTGTTGAAAAGGTCTGTTAATAATATACCAATAGCACCTGTTATAGCTATTATCATAGGGGCTATTGTCCCAAGATTTAGGCTTTCTAAACTTATATTTTCTAACATATTATTTAGCCTCCCCTACACTATTTAAAACTTTTAATCTCTCTTTTGTATCTTCATTTACAGCTTTTAACTCCATAATTTTTGTTACTTGAGTAACTGAATTATTTAATGGTTCTAAAATTACCTTCGGATAAATACCTAAAGCTAAAATTAAAATAACTAAAGAACCAAGTGCAACAATTTCTCTACCAAATATATCTTTTAATTTAATATTTTCTGGTTTTGTTAAATTTCCAAAGAATGTTCTTTTGTACATAACTAACATATAAATAACACTTAATACTATTGTTAATGAAGCAACTGCTGCTAAAATTGGAGATGCTTTAAAAAATCCTAATATTGATAAAAACTCTCCAACAAATCCTATTGTTAAAGGTAATCCAACTGAAGCCATTAAAACAATTCCATAAACCACTGCAAAAAGTGGCATATTGTGAGCTAGTCCACCAAATTCACCTATCATTTTTGTTTTTCTTCTATCGTATAAAACACCAACACACATAAACAGAGCTCCTGAAACTATTCCATGCCCTATCATAAGAAAAACTGCTCCTGAAATACCCTCAACATTTAATGCAAATACTCCAAGAATAATAACTCCCATATGAGATACAGAAGAGTAAGCAATCATCTGTTTCATATCTTCTTGTGCATAAGCAACCATTGCTGTATAAATAATAGCTATAAGAGCAAGAGCTGCCATAAACCATACAAAATAAACACTAGCATCTGGAAAAAGTGGTAAAGAAAATCTTATAAATCCATAAGTTTCCATTTTAAGTAAAACCGCCGCCAACATAATAGAACCTATTGTTGGTGCTTGTCCATGTGCTATTGGTAGCCATGTATGGAATGGGAACATTGGAACTTTTACTGCAAATCCAAAGAAGAATGCAATAAATAACCATAATTGTAAATCAAAAGGTAAAACTATATTATGCCAATCCAATAAACTAAAGCTCCAAACTCCTGTTGTTTCGTGATAAACATATCCAAAATATAACATACCTATAAGCATTATTAAAGAACCTAAGAATGTATATAAAAAGAATTTCATTGCAGCATAGAATCTCTTTTCAGCACCCCAAAATCCAATAACATAAAACATAGGAATAAGAGTTAATTCCCAAAATATATAGAACATAATAACATCTAGTGAAGCAAAAACTCCCACCATTGTCATTTCCAAATATAACATTGTAATAACAAGATTTTTTAAGTCTCTTGTTTCAGTTAATCCCACCAATGCAATCATTGTCATAAAAGTAATCATTACAATCAAAAACAATGATATACCATCAACACCAACCAAATAATTAATACCATAAGAACTTATAAGAGGCATAGTTTGAACAAATTGCATTCCAGCAACATCTGTATCAAAGTGATACCAAAGTAACATAGCTAATATAAACTCCACAACTGTTACAACAACACCATATTGTCTCATTGAATCTTTATGTATTAAAAATCCAAGTGTTGCTGCAACTGCAGGGAAAAATATCAGCATTGATAAAATATTTTCCATACACTAACCCCTTATAAAACTGTTAATACTAATGAGAAGATTAGACAAGCTAAAAATCCTACAACCATTAGTCTTAATGAAGATGATAAATTACCAGTTTGGATATACCTAATTCTCTCACCCAACTGATTAACAAAATGTGCAAATCCATCAATTGAATTATCTATTAATTTAATTTCAATTACATTCCATACCCATTTACATATTGCTAAATATGGTCTACAAATAAAATGTTCATAAAATGCTGGAATATAGTATTGGTTACTCAATAATTTATATATTGATGTCTCTTCCCAAGATTTGCTAAAGCCACCATTTTTGTACTTAAATACAGCTATTAAAATACCTAAAATAGCTATTGTACTTGTAACAACTATCAACAAAATTTCCATTGAATGCTTCATATTAGTAGCTTCCCATGATGGTAAAACTTTTGTAACAAATTCAACAAAAGGGTGTTCAAACCAACCAGCAATTACAGCTAATATAGCAAGTGGTATCATTGCAGCAATAACAAAACTTTTTGCCTCATGAGGATGGAATTCATCATCACTATAATTTTGTTCTCCAAAAAATATTTTCATAACAAGTCTAAATGAATAAAATGCTGTAAGACCAGCTGTTATCCATAAAACTGCCCATAACATATAAGAGTTTGCATTAAATGCTACTTCTAAGATTTTATCTTTTGAGAAAAATCCTGCAAGTGGGAAAATACCTGCAAGAGCCAATGATGCTATTGTCATGATATATGATGTAGCTTTCATTTTTCTGTGTAATCCACCCATTTTTCTAATATCTAATTCATCATCCATAGCATGCATAACATTTCCTGCACCCAAGAACAATACTGATTTAAAAAATGCATGAGTTGCTAAATGAAAAAGTGCAACCCAATAAGCACCAAGTCCAGCTGCCACAAACATATATCCTAATTGTGATAGAGTTGAATATGCAATTATTCTTTTCATATCGTTATTAACCAAAGCCATACTCGCTGCAAAAATCGCAACAAAAGCTCCTAAACAAGCAATTCCATATCCAACTTCAGGTATTAATGTATATAGTTCATTAGATCTAATTACCAAATAAACCCCTGCTGTTACCATCGTTGCTGCGTGAATTAATGCAGAAACAGGAGTTGGTCCTTCCATTGCATCTGCTAACCAAGTATGTAATGGAAATTGTGCTGATTTTCCCATAGCACCAATAAATAAAAGAACTCCTATCCAAATAAGTATTGTTTTATCCAAAGTTGAAATTTCAGCAAATACAACATCATATTGTAAACTTCCTATTTGCCAATAGATTAAACACATTCCAAGTAAAAGACCTAAATCTCCTACTCTATTCATGATAAAAGCTTCGTTAGCTGCCCATGATGCTGACTCTTTGTGATACCAAAATCCAACTAGTAACCAAGAACAAACTCCAACACCTTCCCATCCAATAAATAATCCAGCAAAGTTATCAGACATTACTAAAACTAACATTGAAAAAACGAATAATGAAAGATATGAAAAATATCTATTAAATCCATCATCGTGATCCATATAACCAATAGAATGAATATGAACCATAGTTGAAACAACTGTTACAACACTCATCATAACAACACTAACATTATCAACTACAAAACCAAATGGAATATTTAAATTTCCTACAACAATCCAATCAAATAGATTTACATGTAATGTAGTATCTGTTGTATATACAAAATGTAAAAGATTCAATGAAGCATACATTGAAACAGCTAGCATAAAAGAAGCAAACCAACCTGTAAATGATATTTTAGATTGTGTCGCAAAAAATGCAGCTACAAGAGAACCAACAAGTGGTGCAAAAAGTGCAATATATATATATTTTTCCATCATTATCCTCTCATTCTTGCAATATCATCAAGGTTAATAGAACCTGTTCTTTTATACCATAAAATCAAAAGTCCAAGTCCAATTGCAACTTCACTTGCTGCAACGGCAATAATAAAAAATGCAAAAATTTGTCCACTTAAATCACCATGAAATTTTGAAATAGCAGCTAAACCAATATTTACAGCATTCAACATAATTTCAGTTGAGAAAAAAAGCATCAGTACATTTTTTCTTTTTAAAACTCCAATTAATCCAATACAAAAAAGAATTGTAGATAAAATCAAATAGGCATTAAGAGTAAGTGTCATTTCTTATCCTTTTCTAACTCATTTTTAGCAATAAATGCATCTATCTCTTCTTCTGTCATATCAGAATAAGATACATTCATTTTTTTACCAGCAAGTACAATTCCACCTATCATTGCTACCAATAACATAATAGCAGCCACTTCAAATGGAACCAAATATTTTGTAAATAATACAAATCCAATATTTGCTGGATTTCCACCTTTTATAGCATCAACAGGGAAATTTGCTTGTACATTTTCTCCTATCATAGGTGTCACAAAAATTACAACTAAAATTAAAGATATCATTCCAGACAAGAAGAAAACCAATTTTGGATTTTTAACTTTCTCTTTAACTTCTGATAATGAATCAAAAAACATCATACCAAAGGCGTAAAGTGCCATAACAGCACCTGTGTAAACAACTATTTGAACCGCTCCTAAAAAATCAGCGTCTAGTAAAAAGAAAAATGCTGAAATAAAAATCATTCCAGCAGCTAATGCACTTATTGCATATAAGGCATTATTTGTAAAAACTGTTATACTAAACATACTAATTGTTAAAACGGAAAATAGAATAAAAGCAACTATTTCAAACATCTATACTCCTTAATATGACAATGGTGTTTTTTTAATTTTTTTATCTGCATCAGGAGACACCGAACCAAAACCTTCAAATTCAAACTGCATAGAGAGTTGATCTGAAGCAGTTAAAATATCTTCTTTTAAAGAAAAATGTGCTCTTTGTTCACTAGAATTTTCATATCTTCCACCATGAACAATTGCAAGCTCTGGACACACTTCTGCACAATAACCACAGAAAATACATCTTCCCATATTTATTGTATATTGAAGAACCTCTTTTCTTGAATTTTCATCAATTCTTGTCTCCATTCTAATACAATTTGCTATACAGATTTTTTCACAAAGTCCACATCCAATACATCTCTCTTCACCTGATTCTAAAAGTCTTAAAAGCTTATGAACAGCTCTATATCTAGGTCCTATTGGAAGCTTCTCTTTTGGATATTGAACTGTTGCCATCTCATTTTTAAACAATGCTCTATACATTATTCCAAAAGTAATTTTCATACCAACAAAAAGTTCACCTTTTACAGATCTTGTTAAAATTTGTTTAAAAGCTTCCCAAGATGTTTTAGGATAGTTATCTTCTTGAACAGTTATATATCCATCTGAAATGCTTCTTTCAGAGACATTTCTATCATTAAATTCATTTATTTTCATCAAATACTCCTAAAACATCAAAACAAAACCAGTAACTAAAACATTTAGTACTGCTAATGGCATTAATACTTTCCAACATAACCACATTAATTGATCTGGTCTAATGTGAGGCCAAGAAGCTCTTGTCCATAGGAAAATAAAAATTAAAAACATAACTTTCAATACGATAGCTATTCCACCTGGAATAAACCATAATGGCTCAAATCCACCTAAGAAGATTAAAGAGATTAAAAATGAAATTGTGAAAAGGTTTGCATATTCTCCAATAAAGAACATCCCCCATCTCATACCTGAATATTCCGTTGCATATCCAGCAACTAACTCTGCTTCATGCTCAAGTAAGTCAAAAGGCGTTCTATTTGTTTCAGCAAAACCTGCTATTGTAAATAATAAAAATGCTAAAGGTTGAGACCAAATAATCCAGTTTGAAACTCCACCTGCTTGATAATTATTTATATCAATCAAAGATAAGCTTCCTACCATCATAATAGGAGCTAATAATGAAAGACCTGAAACAACCTCATAAGATAAAAGCTGAATTGCTGTTCTAGCACCTCCAAGTAATGCCCATTTATTGGCACTACTCATACCTCCAAGTAATGGTCCATAAAGCCCAACTGCTCCAACAGATAAAACAAATAAAACACCAACATTAATATCACTTATTATCGGTTTTACTGTATAACCAAAAAGTTCAAACTCAGGGAAAAATGGAACAGCTGACATTGCTATAAATGCTGTTGCAGCAGTTATAAGAGGAGCTATCATAAATATTTTTCTATTTGCATTTGCTGGTATAAAATCCTCTTTTGTAAAAAGTTTTATTCCATCTGCTGCTATTTGAAGTAAACCATAAGGTCCAACATTTGTAGGTCCTAATCTTCTTTGCATAAATGCAAGAACTTTTCTTTCAATATAAGTAGTAAATCCAGCCAATGCTGAAAATACAGCCAATACAACTACTACTTTTACTACCGTTTCTATGATAATACTTGCTTCCATACTATACCTTTAGAATTTTAGCTTTATTAAATCTATATGTACTAAATAAACCATTTGATGGTGAATTCTTCATAAATGTAGAAATGTATGCTATTTCTCCACCTATTTGAATATCAACATAAGCATTTAATATCAACTCTTGATTATTTGCTACTACTTTAACTTTATCATTTTCACTTAAACCTAATTTTTCAAAAAACTCTTTTGAAAAAAATATTCCATCTTGTAAATTATCTTTGAATTCATGTGCAATAGCTGTAAATTCATTAAATTGATTTATTGGATTTGCTTTATATATTGCTATTTCATCTTCAGCTAATTCAAATTTCTCTTCACAAATTGGTTTAAAATTATCAACAATTTTAACTTCAAAAGAGTCAATATCATACCCTCTATATTCAATTTGGTCATTTCCAAACTTGTTTGGTAAATCATCAAATTCTATAGTTTTATAACCCTTATCAACAGGTAATTTTGATGTGTATTCAATTGTATATTCAACTTCATCTTTTAAAATCACATTTGCAATTTCATTTAATGTGTAACCTTTAAACTCTAAGGCTGCATTTGTTGGAATTACTTTTTTATCTATATTTGTAAAAGTCCCTTCTTGTTGATTAAGTGCTGGAATATCCAAATCTCCATCACCTAAAGCAGATAATTCAAAATCAGCTTTTACATTATATCCAACGCTAAATCCTTGAGTCTCTTTTGATAAATTACAAATTTTTGCAACTCCCAAAGTATTTGTCTGAGTAGGAATAATCACAATATCAAATGCTGTACATCTATCTATTAAACCACAAAGTTTTGCTAGATTCTCACTTTTTGGATGAGTTATCAAATCTTCTCCAACTATTAAAGAGAATTTATCTTTTTTAGCTAACATCTCTTCTAATAAATCAAGGAATTTTTCATCTTTCCCAAAGGCTTCAACCAAAGTTGAATACTCAAACTCTACCTCTTTAGAAACTTTGTTTGTTACAACTTTTTTAACCTCTTTTTCTTCACCTGTTGCTTCATCTTTTACGATTTCCACAACATTCTCTTTTACCTCTTCAACAACTATTTTTGTTTTTGTTTGTTTAAATGAATCTATATATTCTTGAACATCTGATGGTAAATCTTTTCCAAATTTATATAAAATAAAATACAAAATTGCTTCTTCTGAAAGTGGTTTATGATAAATAAACTCTGTTGTTTTACCTTTTTTACCAATTTTTTCCATTATTGGGTCTGCAACTGGATGGAAATATAAACCACTTCCTTTGTTGATTGTTACAGAGTTATTGAAGGCATATCTAGCATTTGGTAAATCTGATTTTAAATATCCTCCCACTGAAATCACAAAGTTTGAATCATGAACTTGTGAGAGTTTTGAAGAATATAGTGATCTTCCAGATGTTTTAGAATAGTTATTTAAAAACTCTTGGTATCTTCTAGCATCTTCATTTACAAGTTTAGCACCAGTAACATTTGCTATTTTTTGTAAAATCAAAGCCTCTTCGTTTGTTATAAATGAGTTAAATTTAATATTTTTAGCATCTTTAAAAGCATTTATAGCTTTTTTGAAAGCTTCGCTATTTTTACTCTCAACTCTATTTTCGAAATCATAAGCAAATCTTCCTGCACCATTTACAGTTGAATAGTGAGGTTCACTATTTACCCTATAAATTCTTTTTTGTCTATGGTTATCAATAGAGTCATGTTTTATTTCATAATATATAAAGGCGCAATCACTTGAGTGAGGATTTGCTGCTGGAATTTTTTTAAGTTCCCAAGCATTTGAAGTATATTGGAAATCATGAGATACTAAAGCTCCAACTGGACAAGCAGAGATACATTCTCCACAATTTGTACAAGCATCAGCATCATAACCAATAAGAGATTTATTAAGTTTGTTCCACATAGCATAAGCATCTTTTGGCATTTCAGATTTGAATGTTGCATCAATGGCATCTGATGGTCTTTTTACTGTACTTAAAGCATTTGAACCAACCATATCTTGACATACAGTTACACATCTTTCACACACAATACATAAAGCTGGGTCATAATTCATAACTCCCCAATGTTGAGCAGGTCTATGAATATCCTTGATACTATAATTTTGAGAATCAACTTTCATATATAAAGAGTAATTTTGTAATTCACACTCTCCACTTTGGTCACAAACTCCACATTGTAAAGGATGGTTTACATCATAAACTTCCATTATTGCTCTTCTCTCAACTGCAATATTAGGAGTTACAGTCTTAATATCCATATCAGGTTTTACTTTTGTATTACATCCATATACCTGTTTTCCATCTGCTTCAACTAAACATAATCTACATGCCAAAGTTGGAGAACATCTAGTTAAATAACAAACTGCTGGAACAAAAACATTATTTGCTCTAGCAACATTTAAAATAGATTCACCATCTTTTGCTTCAACAGTTTTACCATCAATTGTTAGCGTAATCATTTCACTCATTATGCTTCTACCTTTTCAATTTTTACTTGTTTATATTTATAACCATTTAAAACATTTTCACAATTTTTAACTCTTAAAATAGCAATCGTTCCATTTAAATTCTGATCTATTTTCAAAGTCTTAACCAATTTTTCAGAACCTGTATTTATAGAAATTTTAGCTCCATTTGAAACCTTAGCAACATTTGCAAAAGTTTGACTTGCAACTAAATTTTCATCATCAACACTATCTATTAACTTATAAACTAAAGTTCCATTAAATGATTTTAACTCTTCAACCTCTTCCAAATCAAAATTTTTACAACTATCTATTTTTGCAGATAACTCTTCATCCAAAATCAAAAATTCAAAATCTGTAAATTTTTTGATAATTGCTAAAAACTTAACCATATTTTCTATTCTATGATGATTTATCAAATCTTCACCAATTATCAAAAGCTTAGATTTTTTTTCCAAAGATTTTTCAAATATCTCTTCAAACTCTTCTTCTCCTGCACTACTTTCAGCAGAAATATACCCTAAATCTAAATCTTCAAGATATTCATCAATTTTTTTATCACAATTTTTAACAAATGTGTTCAATAATAATGCACAAATTCCCTCTTCACTACCAACTTCATACTTCAAAAATTGAGAATAAACACTTTTTAAATCAGCATTATCAATTGGGTGCATATAAACAAATTGGGCATTATTTAAAATAGCCTCTTTTACAGAAGTTTTTAACTCTTCATTTTGAAGCATTGTTCCAATAGAGATAATAAAATCGCTCTTAGCAATAATATTATTCATTAGCACTTCCCTCTTCTTTTGGTATTTCTTTAACAGGTGGTGGTGTTTTTTTAACAACCAAAGTCCAGTCCACTTCATTAAATTTTATTGAATTCATAAGTGTATAACCAGCTTCATATATAACATCCGCTGATTTTTGAATATTAGAAAAATCACCTATTTCAAACATAATAATTGCAACTTCATCTGTAGCTATTTGGTTATTTAATAGTTCTAACATTTTTCCATAGAAGTCATTTTTTAAGTGTCTTAAATCAAATCTTTTCATAACCTCTTCCTTATCTATCTATTTCACCAAATACAATATTTAAATTACCAATTATTGTAACAACGTCAGCCAACTGAGTTCCTACTAAAAGTTCTTCTAATATTGCTGTATGTTGGAAACTAGGAGTTCTTAATTTTAATCTATAAGCATATGGGCTTCCGTCACTTACTACAAAATATCCTAACTCACCTTTTGGAGATTCAGTTGCCACATAAACTTCACCAACAGGTGGTCTCATACCTTGAGTTACTAAAACAAAATGTTGCATTAAAGAGTAATTTTGAGTCATAATTTGTTCTTTTGGAGCAGAGATATAATTTGGTGCATGAGCCATAAGTTGAGACTCTGATTCTGGATACATCATAAAAAGTTGTTTTAATATTTTAGAAGACTCTCTAAGCTCTTGCATACAGATTTTGTATCTTCCATAAGAGTCGTTTGTATAAGATACTGGTACATCAAAATCTAATTCTGGATACAAACCATAAGGCATCTCTTTTCTTAAATCCCATTTAATACCACTTCCTCTTAAAACAATTCCTGAACATCCCCAATCTTTTGCCATTTGGGGAGTTATAACACCCACATTTTCAAGTCTCATTTTCCAAATTCTATTTTCTGTTAAAAGACCTTCATAAGTTCCAATCTCTTTTTCTAAAACATCTAAAAACGATTTACAATCTTCTATCCAATTTGATGGTAAATCCAAAGGAACACCACCAATTCTTACAGCACTATGAGTAAGTCTAGCTCCACAATAATCTTCAACCAAATCTATTGCATACTCTCTTTCTCTAAAGCAGTAAAGAAATATAGACATAGCTCCAACATCAAGGGCATGTGTTGCTAACCAGAAAAGATGAGAAATTATTCTATTTAACTCTAAAAGCATTGTTCTAATAATTTCAGCTCTTCTTGGTGCTTCTATTCCTAAAAGTTGCTCAATTGCCAGTGCATATCCATAATTATTTGAAGTAGCTGCAATATAATCCATTCTATCCGTTGTTGGTAAGAATTCATTATAAATCATATTTTCAGCCATTTTTTCCATACCTCTGTGAAGGTACCCAATCATTGGTCTTGATTTTACAACTTCTTCTCCTTGAAGTTCTAAAACAAGTCTTAATTGACCGTGAGCAGATGGATGTTGTGGACCGAAGTTCACCATCATCGTATTATCTTCTCTTTCAAAATGAATATTTTCAAAAAAAGGTTTTAATCTATTAACTTGTTGCATTTTTATCTACCTTCTTCTTTTTAAAACTACTGATTCTTCAGGTTTTAATTTTTTAACTAAAGTATTTCCCTCTTTCTCTTCATAAGAGATAGGTGTTTCAGGTTCAAATTGTGAAATATCCATCCCAAATGGAACTTCGTGTCCTAATCTTGCAAATCTTGTAGTATCGTATCTATCAATAGCAGCTGGATCTCTTAATTCTGGTCCAATTATATCTCTAGCCTCTTTTCCAAAAATCTTATCAACTTCATACCAAGATGCTACCTCATCACCTTGTAAAGGATAAGTTTTTTTCAAAGGATGGTCATACCAATCATCAGGCATAATAAGTCTTTTAAGATTTGGATGATTTATTACTTTTACACCCAACATATCATACATTTCTCTCTCAGACCAATTTGCTGATTTAAATACCGAAGTTACAGACTCTAATTTTTCATCTTTTAAAACCAAACATTTAACTCTTAATCTTTTATGTTTAGACATTGAAAGCATTTCATAAAATATTTCATATCCATTTTTAGAAGCCAAATAATCAACAGCTGAAAGTTCCATCAACATATCGTATTCAAGTTCATCCCTTAAAAATTCCATTGTTTTTACAATATCATTTTTACAAACATGTAATACTAAATGTGTATGTTCAATGTATGATTCTTTTATGGAGATTTTTTGAGAGATTGCTTCTAAATCTTTTGCAAAAATTTCATCTTCACTGATTTCATATCTTGGAACATTTGGAGATACAAAAAATCTATCTGAAAAGTATGATTGTTTTTGTACATTATCTTTTGGTGTATATTTTCTCATTTATACCAACCTTTTTTTCTTAATAGATCTAAAAATAGACTCTTTTCTAATTTTTTGTTGTAATGTCATAAGAGCATATTGTAGTGTTTCAGGTCTTGGAGCACAACCTGGAAGATAAATATCAACAGGAACTATTCTATCTGCACCTTGAACAGTTGCATAAGTGTTAAACATTCCACCTGTATTTGCACAACTTCCCATAGAAATAACCCATTTTGGATCTGGCATTTGATCATATAATCTTCTCATAAACTCAGCATGTTTTTTAGTTAAAGTTCCAGCAATTATAATAACATCAGATTGTCTTGGGCTAGCTCTAAAAATTGTTCCAAATCTATCAAAGTCATATCGTGAAGCACCTGTTGCCATCATCTCAATAGCACAACATGCAAGACCATAAGTCATAGGCCATAAAGAGTTAGAACGCCCAAAATTAACAAGTTTATCAATAGTTGTTAATTTTACAGCAGCACCACTATCTTGTAAATAATTTATTTTATGCTGTGCCATTCTAAAGCTCCTTTTTTCCATGCATATAAAAATCCTATTGCTAAAAGTGTGATAAACATTACCATTTCAACAAATCCAAACCAACCCAATATTTTAAAATTAATTGCCCAAGGAAACATAAATATAATTTCCACATCAAACAAAATAAACAATAAAGCCATAAGGTAAAATTGAGTTGAAATTGTATTTGGTTGTTTTGTAACTTCTGGACCACACTCATAAAGCGTTGTTTTTAGTTTTTCAGTATCAAGTCTAGCTATTTTTCTACTTACAAATCTTGCTAACCATACGGTTGCACCAAAGGCTGTAAATGTCACTACAAACATTACAAAAGCACCAAAGTAAGGATGGGCAAATTCCATGTGAGTCATTATTGTTATCCTTTTGTTTAAGAATATATCTTATAATCAAGTTAAATATACTATCTAATTGGGAATAAATAGCTACTTATAATAGTGAGCAAATAATATTCTAACCTTATAAAAGTAAGCTTAGAATTTTATCTTTTTCTAAGGATTAAAAATTTAGTTGGTACAAAAAGAAACACAAAACTAAAAAACAAAAATTAGTTTAAAAAAAACCAACTTTTGTTTCACTATCGAATTGTCCTTTTTGCTCTTTTGTTATCTGTTCTTTGAAATTTTCTACTTTAAAAATAGGGTTTTCGCTAACCGCCATTTTATAAGCAGTATTTTTAATAACTAACTCTATTTGTCCACCTGTTAATTCATATTTTGCCAACTCTTCAATATCAAAATCATTATCTAAAGGAAGATTTGCAGGAAGTAGTTTTTTCCAAAGTTCAATTCTTTGATTTTTATTTGGTTTCATAAATTCTATTTTATAATTGAATCTTCTTGAAAAGGCCTTATCAAGGTTTTCAAGTAAATTGGTAGTTGCAATTAAAATCCCATCAAATTTTTCTATCTGTTCTAAAAAAATATTTTGCATTTGATTATGCATCTTATCACTACTACTCATACCTCCGGAAGCTCTCGAACTCAAAAATTGGTCGGCTTCATTTAGAAGTAATACTGGTTCAGATTTTGTTTGACTTCTTAATTCGTAATATTTATCAAAAATATTTCTAACATTTTTCTCACTCTCACCTATATACATTGATAAAATTTTTGAACAATCAAAACTTAGCACATCTTTTTTCAAAGATTTTGCTAAAGCCAAAGCTGTCAAAGTTTTACCAGTCCCTGCAACACCATAAAATATAATTTTTGCTTCTATTCCTTTTTTCTTATCTTTGATACCCCAAAGTCTTAGTTTATTTATAACATTTTTATCAACTTGTTTTAATAGTGCATCTAAAGTCTCTTTTGTTTTATCATTTAAAATCACATCATCTAAAGTTTTATTTGTACTTACAAGCTCAAATATCTCCTGCTCTTTTATAACCGTGTCTAATTTTATTTTACCAACTGCTGAATTTTTTTTGGTTGGATGGGAAATTTTATATAAGATCTCATCAGGAATATAAAAATTTCTATTAATTCCTCCAAAAGGAGTTAGAACTTCATCATAATCAACCAAAGATTTTGAAACAAGCGTCGAACTCTCTTCAAGTAAACTTCTATATTTTATCTTCTCATAATCATCACTTGAAATCAACTCAATTAAAGCATTCATATCTCTAAGACTTCCATCTCCCCCTGAATACTCCTCTTTTAGTAAAGCCAAAAATAGTGTTTGTTCCTGTTCATTCAAATCATTATCTTTAAAAAAATCTTCAAGCATTATAGAGTTAGAAGTAACTTTTATTCTCTCTTTGATTCTATTTTCTAACAAAATTAGTTTTGATTTCAATCTATTTGAACTTGGGCTATTCACATCAAAATTTTTTCTAACCACATTTAATTGTTGTGCCAAATCTATTCTAAAAAACTGGTCTTGTAAATATTCCAAATGGTCACTATAGTTTTTTATTTCAGGAAGAACAAAATCGTTTGAACCACTCTCTAACATTTTTAAATAAGCACTAGATAAAGATATACTAGAGTTTAAAAGTTCAAGTTTTGAAACTTCACTTAATTTCACTTGGTCAAAAGAGACTTGAACAAGCCAACCAAACTCAAGTAAAGATTTAATCAAATCCAATTTTTCCAAGTGTGCATATGATTTTAAATCATAAAATTCACTCAATACATCTATAACGCCCAAAGTATCTCTTCCAATAACATACTCTTTTGTCATAAATTGTAAAATTTTAGCCTCTTCAATATTACATTTTAACTGTGTAAAAAAATTTGTTTTTTCAATATCTTTTGACTTTATAAAGCTTATAACTTCTTTCATTAATCTATTTTCCTAATTTTTCTTGTAAATTTCTATAAAACTCATCAACTTGATACTTCTCTTTAAATCTCAATTTTTGAGTCTCATTTAAGATTATTTCATAATCATTTTTTTGTACTGATTTTATCTCCTTGAGATATACTTCTGTACTATTTTTTTGAATATCAATAAAAAAACTATTTTCTATTTTCAATATTTTATCATTACAAATACCCTTATAAATACCCTTAGCATAGTAAGAACTTATACACTTTTGAGAATCCAAATGAGATTTTATTTTCTCTATATTAGAGCTATCATATAAATTCAAACCTACAACTGCCACTATTATAATTAGAAATAATCCTATAAAAATCATTATAAACCTCGTTTTATTTTTATAATACATTATCTATTCTTAACTACTTATGAATAAAAAAATTGTAAAATACTCAAAACAAAATTTAAAGGAATAATAATGTTTAACATTAAATCAATGTTAATTTCTGCTTCTTTAGCTTCTCTATTTTTTACAGGTTGTGCAAATAAATATGAAGAATCTATGAAAATCTTGCCAAATGAATTGGAGATTGCAGATAACTGTAAAAATAGAAATAGACAGTTTGAATTGGATTGTTATGATTTGATATCTTACAAAAACTCTTTTGCACAAATAAGACTTGGATTAGTTGCTCAAGAAAAAGGTAATTATGATGAGGCATTCCAAAGATTTTCTTTAGCTCAAACAAAAAATAATTTTTATGCAAATGCACTATTAGCAGACCTTTATAACAAAGGTTTAGGGGTTGAAAAAAGTCAAGATAAAGTTTTGGAACTACTAGAAGATACAAAAGATTCCGATCCAATTTCTGCTTATAAATTGGCTTACCATTATTTAGGTGAGAAAAAGTATAAAAAAGCCATTGAACTTTTAACTTTTGCAGGTGAAAACAACATAAAAAAGGCACAAAGTGAATTAGCAAGAATATACGGAACAGAAGAGTTTGAGAACTTAGATTTAGACAAAAGTCAATATTGGTATGAGCAATCTCAAGATGCTACTCCTGATTTTATAGAAAAAATTTATGGTAGATAAAAATGTTAAAAAAAATTAGTTTAACAATATTTTTTGTTTTTTTATTTACAGGTTGTAGTTTCAAATATCCTTTTATTGATTTTGGAGAAGATGAGATTAAAGTTGCAGATAACTGTAGAAAAATATCAGATTTTGATAAAAAGTTATCTTGTTATGAAAAAATATCAGAAAATAACTCCTTTGCTCAATTAAGATTAGGAGTGTATTATGCAGATAAAAAAGATTATAAAAATGCTGTTAAATACCTTGAATCATCAATAGATAATGATAATAAATATGCAAATTTAGCTTTAGCATTTCTATATTTTCAAGGAAAAGGTGTAGAAAAAAACTATGAATTAGCATTTGAATTACTAGAAGATTCTGCAGATGAAGATCCAAATGCTGCATATCAATTATCAAGATTTTATTTAAAAGGTATCTATATACCTATTAATACAGATGAAGGTGTTGATTTATTAACTTTTGCAGCTGAAAAAAATATGGCTCAAGCAAAAAAGAAACTATTTGATATTTACAACAAGGGATTATATGGAATTTCTAGGGATAAGGAAAAAGCTTCTTATTGGAAAAGTAAACTTGATGAAAATATAAAAGATACTACTTACGAAATATATCAACTCTAATTTAATAAAGAAGTTTTTACTTCTTTATTAAATCATATAAAGCTTTTATTTCATCAGCCCAAATCTCTTCATTTATAGTTTCTAAAACAAGTGGGATATCATCCATTCTTTCATCATTCATTATAAAATCAAAGGCATCCCAACCAATTTTTCCAATACCTAAAGAGTCATGTCTGTCTACTCTACTACCAAGTTCTGGTTTTGAATCATTTATATGCATACCCATTAAATACTCTCTACCAACTATTTCATCAAATAAATTCCATGTTTTATCATAAGCCTCTTTTGTTCTTATATCATAACCAGCTGTGAACATATGACATGTATCTATACAAACTCCAACTCTACTTTTATCTTCAATTTTATCAATAATATAAGCTAAATGTTCAAATTTATATCCAAGATTACTTCCTTGACCTGCTGTATTTTCTATTACTAGTTTTACATCATTTGTTGCATCTATTGCTCTATTCATAGAATCTGCAATATTATTTAAACACTCTTCTTCAGATATTTTTCTAAGATGACTTCCTGGATGAAAATTTAATCTATCAAGTTTTAATAATTCACATCTTTTTATTTCATGAATAAAACTATCAAGTGATTTTTCTCTAGCATCCGTTTCGGGATGCCCTAAATTTATCAAATAAGAGTCATGGGGTAAGATATGTTTTGTTTGAATTCCTGATTTTTCAAGCTCTTTAAACCATCTATCTATATCTTTTGTTTCAAGCTCTTTTGCTGTCCATTGTCTTTGATTTTTTGTAAAAAGTGCAAAAGCTTTAGCTCCTATAGCCATAGCATTAATTGGTGCATTATAAACTCCACCACTTGCACTTACATGAGCTCCAACATACTTCATAATATTATTCCTTTTTTTATTTTTGGTATTTTACAAAAATTGTATTAAATAATTTGGGAAAAGTGTCATTTATAAACATATCAAAAATTTAATAAATAGATTAACCAATATTTCTATTCATCTAGTAAAAATTAAGTATAAAATACAAAATATAATTTTTAAAACTTGAATCGCTACATTATGGCTATTAAGTTTTAGTATGATTTCGAAGTTAATTTTTAGTGTTATAGGGAGATTGGAGCTAATGGAAAAAGTTGTCATCATTGGTGGTGGTTATGCGGGAATTTATGCTTTAAGAGAGCTTGTTAAAAACAAAAATATCAAGATTACCTTGATAGATAAACATACTTATCACAATTTACAACCTGAAGTTTATGACTTAATCGCAAATAAATCTACATTTGCCGATGTTACAATTGATTTAACCACTTTGTGTTCGGGATTAAATCATAATCATTTGGATTTTAAAAATTTAAAAGTTAGAAAAATAGACCATGTTGCAAAAAAAATCTACACAGAAGAGCAAGAGATAGTTGAATTTGATTATTTAATAATGGCAGCAGGTACAAGAACTTTCTTCCCAACAAGTATCCCTGGACTTAATAATGCTGATGATATTAAAAAACTTCATAGAGCTATTACATTTAAACAAAGCTTTGAGAGACAACTTTTCCAAAAAATAAAAGATGAAGCAAAAAAATGTGCAGATACACACATTGTTGTTGTAGGAGCTGGTCTTTCTGGTGTTGAAATTGCTGCAGAAATGGCATATTATTCGAATAAGTTTTTTGAAAGGGGTAATTTCTCTTGTGATAATCTAAAAATTTCCCTTGTTAGTAGTTCTGAATCTATTTTACCAGGATTAAAACAAGATTTAATCAATATTTCTCAAGAGAGATTAAAATCTTTGGGAATTAAAATTATTACAAATACAAAACTTCAAAAAGTAGAAGATGGATATTGTCATTTATCAAATGGAACAAAATTAAGTCACTCATTTGTAATATTTACAGGGGGGATTGAAGCTTCAACAATTACAGCAGAACTTCCTGAAGCTTCTAAAAATGGTAGAGGACAATTTGTAGTTAATGAATATATGCAAACAGATAAATATCCTAATATTTTTGCTATTGGAGATATAGCAGAGATTAAAAATAGAAATGGAGAGATTATGCCTCCAAATGTTACTATTGCTAGAATTTCAGGGGCAAATGCAGGTATAAATGTACTTAATATGATAAACAAGAGACCTCTTGTAAAATGTGATCCTAAACTTGATGGTATATTAATAGCTCTTGGTGGGAAATATGCTGCTGGAGATATTTATGGAATTTTAACTGTAAAAGGAAGAATTGCTTACGAAATCAAAAAGTATGTATTTAGCTCTTACAGAAAACCTCTAATTAAACTTATCAAAAAAGGTTATAACAAACTAAAAAGAGCATAAGAAAAGATTTTAATCTTTTCTTATTTTGATTAAAATTCCATTCTCACTATCTCTGTGAATTATCTCTTTATCTTTTTTATTAAACAACTTTTTCAAAAAAGTATCCTCATAGGAAGCTGATAAATTTTCAGCATTAAATGTTTTCAAATCTTGGCACTTAAATGTACTTTTACAAACTTTATCTTCATATATTTTCATATCCAAAATAGCAACACCTGCTGAAAAAATTTGAACTTGAGTATAGTCAGAATAGTTATAAATAAAACCTTTGTCATAGAACTTCATCTTTGGAGTTTTAAATAAAATTGTAGCACTAGAAGATGATAATTGTGGCTGGTTACTATTAAAACATCCTGTAAAGAATATAGCAAAAACTAATATAAATAGTAAATTTTTGATGAAAAATCCTTTGTTTTGATTAATATTAATTTTACTATAATGTGCAAAAATTTATGTTTAAAGGTATTTTTTGTTAGTTCATATATGTTGTGCAGTAGATAGCCATTACTTTTTAGAAAAAATCAAAGAAGAGTTCCCAAATGAAGAGTTAGTGGGTTATTTTTATGACCCAAATATTCATCCTTACAGTGAATATAGACTTAGATATTTAGATGTTGAATACTCTTGCGAAAAATTGGGTATTCCACTACTTGAGGGTGCTTATAATCTTGAGGAGTGGTTAAAAAAAGTAAAAGGGATGGAACATCTACCTGAAACTGGAGATAGATGTACAGTTTGTTATGATGATAGGCTTGATGTCACTGTTCAAAAAGCACTTGAATTGGGACACAATAAATTTACCTCTTCTTTATTAATTTCACCAAAAAAATCCCAAGAAAAATTGGAGAAAATTGGTGAAAAACTAACAAAACAAACAGGTGTAGAGTTTATTTTCAGAGATTATAGAAGTGGGAATGGAACACAAATTCAAGGTGAAAAAGTAAAAGAAAATTCACTTTATAGACAAAATTATTGCGGATGTTTGTTTGGACTTACAGCACAAAGAGAAGTTCAAAAAAAGATTATGGATGAGATGTTTAATCCTATTTCAAATCAAATTCTTCCTGAATCAATTGAAGAGAGATTGGAACTTTACAAAAAAAGAAATGAACTAGAAAGAACCAACCAAAATTATAAAATCATCAAACAAAGAATCTTAAATTATAGACTTTTAGGTGGAAAAGTAAGTGTTGCAAAAAGAATTGTGCCATCATATTTCTTGTGTTATTCAACAATCAATAGAAATAATACAAATGGAAGAATTGAATATTCTAAAGATGGTATAAACTACCTAAATAGGGATGAAATCAAACTTTTATCACTAGAAACATTTAACTCTCTTTCAAATAAAAACTACAAAAATATAAAAGAGCTTATGTATAATCCTTTGAGTTTTGAAGAAGAATTAAATATTAGAAATAAAATTGTAAAAAATAGTTTTGACTTGAGTGCGGTTATTATTTTGGATGAAATATTAGATGAAAAATATGAGATAGAACTAAATAGTGTTACCTATGATGATGTAAAAGAAGAGCTTATATGAAACTACTCATTTGTGCAATGGAAACCTCATCAAATATCCATTTAAAAGAGTTAAAAAAATATTTAAATGATGATATTGAACTTGTAGGAGTTTTTGATAAAGAGTTAGGAAATCCGCTTTATGATTTGACTGCACTTGCAATTATGGGAATTGTTGATGCACTAAAAAAAATTAGATTCTTTTTTAAGCTTAGAGATGAACTAGTAGAACTAGCACGGGATTGCGATAAGGTTTTGCTTATGGATAGCTCAGGTTTTAATCTTCCACTTGCAAAAAAATTAAGAGAAACTTATCCAAATAAAGAGATTATTTATTACATTTTGCCACAAGCTTGGGCTTGGAAAAAAGGAAGAGTTAAAAAACTTGAAGCTTATTGCTCAAAACTTTGCTCAATCATACCTTTTGAGAGTGAAATTTATAGTGACAAAAATAAAATTACTTATGTTGGGCATCCATTATTAGATGAAATTAGTGAATTTAAAGAAGAGTATTTACAAACCAATAAAATAGCATTTATGCCTGGAAGTAGAAAAACTGAAATTACAAATCTTATGCCTATTTTTAAAGAATTAATAAAAAAAATTCCAAACAAAGAATACATTTTAATAATTCCATCTAAATTTGATGATGATTACATAAAAAAAATTTATGGAGACATTTCACAATTTACCATTTCAAAAAATGCACATAAAACACTAAAAGAATCAGAATATGCTTTTATTTGTTCAGGAACCGCAACACTTGAAGCTGCACTTATTGGAACACCTTTTACCCTATCATACATAGCTAAAAAAATCGATTTTTTCATTGGAAATCTTTTTGTTAAATTAAACTATGTTGGACTTGCAAATATTTTCTTTGAAAAAATGGGTAAAAAAGCTATTCATTCAGAATTTTTACAAGAGAATGTAACTGTTGAAAATTTACTAAATGACTATGAAAATTTTGATAAAAAATTATTTTTAGAAAATTCAAAAACTCTTAGAAAATACTTACAAAATGGAAGTTCAAAAAACACAGCACAGATAATTCAAAACTAATATATTTTTGGATATAATCAATACAATTTTAAAAAAAATTTAGGATGTTAAATGTTAGATATTATGCAAATTCAAGAGATTCTTCCTCATAGATACCCTTTACTTTTGGTTGATAGAATAACTGAAATGGAACTTAAAAAATCTATTAAAGGTTATAAAAATGTTTCTATTTCTGAACCAGCATTTCAAGGTCATTTTCCTGGACATCCAATTTATCCTGGTGTATTAATACTTGAAGGTATGGCTCAAGCTGGTGGTGTTTTAGCATTAAAAAGCTCTGATTTAACAGATGAAGAGATGAAAAATAAAGTTATCTATTTTATGAGTATAGATAATGCAAAATTTAGAAATCCTGTTCGTCCAGGAGATAGACTTGACTATGAATTAGAGGTTATAAGAATGAAAAGTTCTTTGATGACTCTATCTGGAAAAGCCTATGTTGATGGAAAATTATGTGCAGAAGCTGATTTAAAAGCTATGATAGTTGACAAATAACAAATAGGCAAATATATGAATAATATTCACAAAACGGCAATAATCGAAGATGGTGCAATTTTAGGTGATAATGTCACTATTGGTGCATATACGATTATTGGGAAAAATGTAAAAATTGGTAATGGAACAATCATTGATTCTCATACTTTGATAGATGGTAAAACCACTATTGGAGAAAATAATCATATTTTTTCACATGCAACAATAGGGACAATCCCACAAGATTTGAAATTCAATGGAGAAGATGTTGAATTAATAATCGGAGATAACAACAAAATCAGAGAATATACACTATTTAATCCTGGAACTGCTGGTGGTGGTTCTGTTACAAAAATAGGTAATAACAATCTATTTATGGGTTATGTTCATGTTGCCCATGATGTTATCATAAAAGATAACTGTATCTTTGCAAATGGAGCAACACTAGCTGGACATGTAGAATGTGATGATTTTGTTGTAATTGGTGGACTAACACCTGTTCATCAATTTTGTAAAATAGGTACTCATGTTATGGTAGGAGGAGCAAGTGCAGTTGCCCAAGATATTCCTCCTTTTTGTTTAGCAGAAGGAAATAAAGCTGTTTTAAGAGGATTAAATCTAAATGGTTTAAGAAGAAGATTTGAAAATAGAGAAGATATAGATGCTCTTAAATCTGCATATAGAGCTTTATTTGAATCAGGAAATCCACTTCAAGAAGTTGCAAAACATTTGGCTGATACTACTGAAAATCAAGCAGTAAAAGAATTAGTAACTTTTGTTTTAAATACAAAACGTGGTATTCCTTTTAATAGAAAATAGATGGATAAAATATGAGTAAAATAATATGTGACTTTTGTGGAGCTACTGATACAGTTCAAAATCCTGTGATTAGTGGAGATAATGCTTGTATTTGCAAATCTTGTATAAATGCAGCACATGAAATTATGAATGGAGAGTATGTTCATACCAAAAAAAAAGGAACTGAACCAGTTTCTCCTAGTGAATTAAAGTTGAAAACTCCTAGCGAACTAAAAGCTATTTTAGATGAGTATGTTGTAGGTCAAGATAGAGCTAAAAAAGTTTTAAGCGTTGCAGTATATAACCACTATAAAAGAATTTTTAGACATTCAGAGATAGAAGATGATACAGAATTAAATAAATCAAATGTTTTATTAATAGGACCAACTGGTTCTGGTAAAACTTTATTGGCTCAAACTATCTCTAAATATCTTGATGTTCCTTTAGCTATTGCGGATGCTACAAGTTTAACAGAAGCTGGATATGTTGGTGATGATGTTGAAAATGTTGTAACAAGATTGGTTCAAGCAGCTGATGGAGATATAGAAAAAGCTCAAAGAGGAATTATTTTTATTGATGAAGTTGATAAAATTGCAAGAATGAGCGAAAATAGATCAATTACTAGAGACGTTTCAGGAGAGGGTGTACAGCAAGCTCTTCTTAAAATTGTAGAGGGTGCAGTTGTGAATGTTCCTCCTAAAGGGGGAAGAAAACATCCTGGTCAAGAGGCTTTACAAGTTGATACGTCAAATATTTTATTTATTTGTGGAGGGGCTTTTGATGGTATTGAAACTATCATCAAGAAAAAACAAGGTTCTAATGTTTTAGGATTTAATCAAGACAAAAAATCAAAAAAAGAACAAGAAAAAGTTATCTCTCAAGTCGAAACTGATGATTTAGTAAAATATGGTTTAATTCCAGAATTAATTGGAAGATTACATATGATAGCAACACTAAATGAAATTAGTGAAGATGATATGGTTCACATTTTAACTGAGCCTAAAAATGCTTTAATAAAACAATATATCAAACTATTTAAAATGGATGATGTAAACCTTGAATTTGAAAAAGAAGCATTAAAAGAGGTTGCTAAATTGGCAATAGAGAGAAAAACAGGGGCAAGGGGACTTAGAGCAATACTTGAAGATATAATGCTTGATATAATGTTTGATCTACCAAAATATAAAAATAAAACGATTACAATAACAAAAGAAGTGGTTTTAAAAACCCAAGAACCAAAAGTAGCATAATAAAAAGGATAAAGAGTGTTTTTAGATAAATTAATAGGATTTTTTTCAACAGATATGGCAATTGACTTAGGAACAGCAAACACTGTTGTTTCTGTAAAAGGGAAAGGTATTATTATAAATGAACCATCTGTTGTTGCTGTTCAAAGTGACAAAAATGGTAAGGATAAAATATTAGCTGTTGGGCAAGAAGCTAAACAAATGATAGGGAAAACTCCTTTAAATATTCAAGCTGTTCGTCCTATGCAAGATGGTGTTATTGCAGATTTTGAAATGACAGAAAGAATGATTAGATATTTTATAGAAAAAGCACATTCAAGAAAATCTTTCATTAGACCTAGAATTATAATTTCTATACCTTATGGTATTACACAAGTTGAAAAAAAAGCTGTTGAAGAATCTGCTATGAGTGCAGGAGCAAGAGAAGTTTATTTAGTAGAAGAACCTATGGCTGCTGCTATTGGTGCAGGTATTCCTGTATCTGACCCTTCAGGACATGTTGTTGTTGATATTGGTGGAGGTACAACAGAAATTGGTGTTACATCTTTGGGTGGACTTGTTTTATGTAAATCAATCAAAGTTGCTGGAGATAAATTTGATAGATCAATAGTTGAGTATGTAAGACAAAACTATAATCTATTTATCGGAGAAAGAACAGCTGAAAATATCAAAATAGAGATTGGTACAGCTATTAAACTTGATACTGAACTAAAAATAAAAGTAAAAGGAAGAGATAATTCAGGACTTTTATCAACTATTGAGTTGGGAAGCGAAGGAGTTAGAACGGCATTAAAAGAGCCTTTAAAAGAGATTGTTTCTGCTATTAAAAGCGTTTTAGAAAACACTCCTCCTGATTTAGCAAGTGATATTGTAGATAATGGAGTTATGTTAACAGGTGGTGGAGCTTTGATTAGAGGATTAGATGTTTATCTATCAGATATAATCAAACTTCCTGTAAAAGTTGCTGTAGACCCACTTCTATCAGTTGCTTATGGAACAAGTAATGTATTAGATCAGGAAGATTTATTAAAACTAATTACTAATGCGTAAATTCATTTTCCTGCTTCTTTTTTGTACAATAGGTTTATCTTACCTTTTTAAGGTAGATGAACTTATAGTAAATAAATTCTCTTTTTTAAATGATTTAAAGATGTTTTACATCAACAAAATTGTCTATTTCTCATCCATAACAGAAAAATATTTTGATCAAGCAACAACCATTGAAAAACTTAGAATTGAAAATAATGAATTAAAAGAGTATAAAACTCTATATACAAAAACTCAAACTCAACTTGATAATCTAAAAGAGTTTATATCTTCTTCAAAAAATCAAGAGATAACTCCTCAATTAAATCGTACAAAAGTTTTGTCTTATATAAATTTCAATGATTTTACAAAAATATGGTTAGACCAAAAAAAGAAAGATGATACAATTTTAGGCTTAATAACCGAAAACTATGCTGCAGGAATTGTTGTGGAGAAAAATGGTCAAGCAATGGCTTTGTTAAATGGAAATAAAGAGTGTTCCTATGCTGTTTTTATAGGTAATGAAAAGATACCAGGTATTGTAACCTCATCAAAAAATGGTAAAGATTTACTTGTTAAATTTATTCCTATTTGGTCAGAGATTAAAGTTGGTGATGAAGTAATCACATCAGGTATGGATAATATATTTTTTGAGGGATTAAAAGTAGGATTAGTAACTGAGATAACAAATCTTCCCGATATGAAAATAGCAGTAGTTAAACCCTATGCAAATGTTCTAAAAAAGAAGTACTTTTTTACATATAAACATAATCCTCTAATAAAAATAGAGACTCAAAACGTTATAGAAAAATTAAAAGAGACAGAAAAAGTTAAAAATAAAGAGGAAAATAATGCTAGTAATTAGCCATTATTTTATCCACCTCTCCCCAAGATAAATTATTGTCTTTTTTGAACATATTGTAAACATATCTAGCAAACAT